>ONHJ01000056.1 GCA_900317595.1 uncultured Eubacteriales bacterium
ATCATATGCTCCTCGGCAAATTCCTCGAAGAACAGGCTGAGGATATCGCCCTTCTTGTGCCTTGTCTCAAACTCGACATGGTGCTCTTTGGCGACCGCCTTTGCCTCGTCGTCGGTCTTGATCTCATTGAAATCTACGCCGGCGTACTGCTTTACCGCGTCGAGCATGGTGATCCTCGCAAACGGCTTGCCGAAGTCGATCTCAACGCCGTTGTAGGTCACCTTGGTCGTGCCAAGCACCTCCTGACAGACATGGCGGTACATTTTCTCGGTGAGGTCCATCATGCCGTTGTAGTCGGTGTAAGCCTGATAGAGCTCCATCAGGGTGAATTCGGGGTTGTGACGGGTGTCTACGCCCTCGTTGCGGAACACTCTGCCGATCTCAAAAACACGCTCCAATCCGCCGACGATCAGGCGCTTGAGATAGAGCTCCAGCGAAATGCGAAGCTTGAGATCCTCATCGAGCGCGTTGAAGTGAGTCGTGAAGGGTCTTGCGGCGGCGCCTCCGGCGTTGGCGACGAGCATCGGGGTCTCGACCTCGATGAAGCCCTGAGCGTCAAGAAAGCGGCGTATGCTCGAGATGATCTTAGAGCGCTTGACAAAAGTGTCCTTTACGTCGGGGTTCATAATCAGGTCGACGTAGCGCTGACGGTAGCGCAGGTCGGTGTTGGTGAGTCCGTGATATTTCTCGGGCAGGGGCTTGAGGGATTTCGAGAGCAGGCGCACCGCCTTTGCGTGAACGGAAACCTCGCCCATCTGGGTCTTGAACACAAAGCCCTTGACCTCGACTATGTCGCCGATATCCCACTTTTTCAAAAAGCCGTATTCCTCCTCGCCGAGGTCGTCGAACTTGGCGAAGATCTGGATCTTGCCGGTCTTGTCGTGAAGATCGAGGAACGACACCTTGCCCTTGCCTCGCTTTGACATTATCCTGCCCGCGACGCAGACGTCTTTGTTTTCGTATTCCTCAAAGCTGTTTTTGATATCCTCCGTATATGTATCGCGGTCACTGGTGGTGATGACGAACGGGTCTCTGCCCGCTTCGCGCAGGGCGTCGAGCTTGTCATAGCGCACCTGAATGACGTCGCCGGTATTTGCCTGCTGTGGCTTGCTCATATTTTACTTCCTTCCGGTTTTTCGCGAAAAGTACTTTTCGCGGAATCAACAATAAATAATTAAAAAATAACAATTAACAATGAAGGGCGGGCGCTGCCCGCACCCGATTTGTATTGCTGCGGGTATAGGAAAAAGCGTTTTTCTCTCGCTGTCATTTCGAGCGGTTTAGTCGAGAAATGACAGTTTTTGCAACTCTCAACTCTCCACTCTCAACTCTCCACTCTCAACTCGCAGAAAGCTCTCCGCTTATCTCGTTATTTCAAGAATCTTCATCTCAACGATGCCGCCGGGAGTTTCTACCTCCACCACGTCGCCTACGCTCTTGTCCATCAGAGCCTTGCCGATGGGCGATTCATCGGAGATCTTGCCCTCCTTGGGGTTGGCCTCGTTGGAGCCGGAGCCGACGATTCGGTACTGCTTCTGCTTTCCTGTTCTGATGACCTCAACCGTCACCAGAGAGGTGAGGTGAACGTGCTCGTTGTTGGTGTTGCTCTCGTCGATGATGACGGCGGTTTTGAGGATCGCCTCGATGGTGGTGATGCGCGCCTCCATGATCGCCTGCTCGTTTTTGGCGTCGTCGTATTCGCTGTTTTCCGAAAGGTCGCCGTAGGAGCGCGCGACCTTGATCTTCTCCGCGATCTCTTTTCGTTTTACGTTATGTAAATATTCAAGCTCTTCCTCTAATTTTCTGAGACCTTCCTCGGTCAGCATGGTGGGTTTTGCGGCCATTTTGATCTTCCTTTCAACAGGGAAACCCTGAATTTTTTTATTTTAACCTATTTATTATATTCTTTTTGCGTTCGGTTGTCAAGCGATTTCGCAAGCGTTCGGGCGTCGTATTCGCAGCCTTCGCCGCAGGCGGCAAGCGGTATGATGGAGCCGAGCTCATACTGCGCGCCGAGCGAGTACAGCGCCGAGCAAAAATACTCCTCGCTCAGCTCGGCGGGCTTTAAGGCGTCGAAGCCGTTGGGCATCTTGAAGCGGTAGCGGCAGAGCACCTCGCCTCCGGGCTCGACGCAGGGCTTTGCCGCCGTAAGCACCACGGCGTTTTTGTCAGTTTCAAGCCGCTCGGCGATCTTCTGCGGCGCGATAACAAGGCTGCGCGATGAAAGCTCGGCGCGGTTTTTGGTGACCATTGCCGCCGCTCCCAGCTCGTGCAGCGCGCGCTCCGACGCGAGAGCGTAGGGCTCGAAAACGCTGGTCACCACGGTCACGTCGGCGCAGCGCTCCAGAAGAGGCAGCAAAAGATCGGGGCAGCAGGCGGCAGGGTCATAGAGCGCCACGCGCAGCTTAGGAGCGCTGCGGCAAAGCGAAAGCGTCTGCAGCGCGAAATTGGTGCAAAGCCTTGACGAGAACGCCGTGGACGAAAACCTGCGAAAGCCGCTTGCCCGCGGAAAGATAAGCCGCTCGCTGCACAGCACTCTGCCGCGCTGACAGCCGATGGCGTCCAGCGTTTTTTCAAGCCGCAGCTCGCCGCTGTAGCTTACATAAGTCACATGGCGCAGCCGAACGCCGCGCGCCTCCCTGTCCTCGACCTCTACCCTGTCGCGCCGCAGCCGCTCCGCAATGGCACGCAGTCCTTTTTGCTTTTCGGGTATCTTCACACTCAATGCCGTTATCAAAACATTCACCTCATTTTTATTTTCATACCAATATATGCGGTTTTTTTAAGGATAATGAATTGATTATTGCGATAGTTTGTGGTAGAATAGGAGGAGAGTTGAGAGTCGAAACCGGAAAAGAGCGTTTCCTCTCGCTGTCATTCCGAGCGATGCCGAAGGCAAAACCGCGAAGCGGTTTAGTCGGAATGACAGTATAAGGAGCGATGTTCTTTTCCAAGCACACACTATTACAAATCGGAGCGAAGCGACCCTTAACTGACTACTAATAACTGACTACTGACTACTAATAACTGACTACTGACTACTAATAACCGACTACTAATAACTGACTACTAATAACCGACTACTGACTACTGTTGACCACTCTCCACCTGAAAGAAGGGTAAAAAATATGAACCTGTCAGCCATTTATCACCGTTCCTGCGGCAGCGACTGCTATGCTCTGGACGAAAACACCGTTGTGCTTAATCTGCACACAGGCTTCGACGTCAGCCGCGCCTATGTTGTAAGCGAGGACCCGTTTTTAAGCGAGCTTGAACGCTCTCCGCGCTGGGAGGGCAAGTGCCGCGAAATGAAGCGCGATCTGGTGCTTGAGCGCTCCGTCGTCTGGACGGTCGAGCTTACGCCCGCCTACAAGCGCGTGCAGTATTATTTCATCGTCGAAGCGGGTGACGAATGTTTCTGCCTGTTTGAAAACAAGCTCTGCAAGCCCGAGGAACGCGAGGTCATCTCCACCGAATATTTCAAATTCCCGTGGCTAAACCCCTCCGACGTGATAAAGCCGCCGTCGTGGGTGCGCGACACGGTTTGGTATCAGATAATGCCCGACCGCTTCTGCCGCGCCTCCGATTCTCCGAGTGACAAAAAATTCCGCAAATGGGGCGACTTTTCCGACCCTCAGTGGAACGACGTCTACGGCGGCAACCTGCGCGGCATAACCGAGCGGCTGCCCTATCTCAAGGAGCTGGGCATCAGCGGCGTCTACTTCACCCCTATATTCCTCTCGAACACCGACCACAAATACAACACCTTTGACTACTACACCGTCGACCCCGACTTCGGCACCGAGGACGACCTCAAGGAGCTGGTGCGCACCGCGCACAAAATGGGCATCCGCGTGATGCTCGACGCGGTGTTCAACCATTGCGGCCACGAGTTCTTCGCGTGGAAGGACGTGTGCGAAAAAGGCAGGGCTTCGCAGTATTTCGACTGGTTCTTCATCAACCGCGACGACTTTGTGAAGGACGACTTCACCACCGCCGACGGCAGATACTACACCTTTTCGTTCTGGTCGCCCATGCCAAAGCTGAACACCAACAATCCCGAGGTCCGGCGCTATTTCAGCGAGCTTTGCGTGCATTGGGCGCGCGACTATGACATCGACGGAATACGCTTCGACGTCGGCGACGAGGTATCTCACACCTTCCTGCGCAGGTTCGATTCGCTGCGCTGGCTCGACGGCACCGAATACGATTCCGTGATGAACTATCCGCTGCCGGGCGCGATTGGCGACTTCTGGCGCGACCGTCAGATGGACGCCGAGACGTTTATGAAGCGGCTGAACTTCTGCCGCAGCCTTTATCCGCGTCAGGTCAACGAGGTGATGTTCAACTTCCTCGACACCCACGACACTCCGCGAGTGCGCGAGACCTGCGAGAGCGACGACGTGCTGCTGCAAAAGCTTGCGCTCATCCTCTGCTTTGCCGGCACGCCGTGCCTGTATTACGGCACCGAGATCGCAATGCGCGGCACCCACACGCCCTACAACCGAAGCTGCATGCCGTGGGACGAGATCGATGCGGGCAGATTCGACGGCTTCAAAAGCCGTGTGGCGGAGCTGATAGCGCTTCGCGGCAGGCTCGGCGACCTCAAGCGCGACGAGCTGAGCTTTGAGTTCTTTGAAAAGCACCCGAGGCTCGTCTGCTGCAAAAAGGGCAGCGTCACGCTTTATATCAACGCCGGCGACGACGTAAAGCTGCAGCCCGATGGCAATATCGCCTTTTCTAATTTATACAGCGACTCAAAGCTGCAAAGCGGCGGAGTTTTGATTCTTTATAGTTGAAGGTAAAGCTACAATTTACGTTGGATTTTTAGTGTAGGTGCAACGGTTCCCTATCAGGCATCGGAATAACAGGATAATCCGACCCTGCACAGTTAAGGAAGCCGCATTATAAAGTACATACCGCAGCATTACAAATTCGGAGCGAAGCGACCCTCAACTGACTACTAATAACTGACTACTGACTACTAATAACTGACTACTGACTACTAATAACTGACTACTGACTACTAATAACTGACTACTGACAACTGACTACTAATAACTGACTACCGACTACTGAACAAAAGGATTTTTATTATGAAACGCAAATCATTCATCACCCTGCTTTTGGCGGTGTTTGCCGCCGCTTCGCTGCTTTTCTGCGGCTGCTTCGGCGAGCTTAAGGACGCGGCTAAGCAAGAGATCAGCAGCGCGAAAAAAGCGCTGAACAGCCTGACCCGTGAGCTTGACGGCGACGGTCAGAGCAGCAAAAAATCCTCAAAGACCCAATCCTCAAAGGCGGAATCCTCGCGGCAGACAAGCGCCGAGGAGTCCTCTCAGACCGACAGCTCCGACGCCGGATACACCATGGCGGACGTAAAGGCGCTGCAAAATACCGAAAACTTCGCCAAAAAGACGCTGGAGCACATTTTTGACGGCACCATCAACAGCAAGGGCAACGCCACGGGCTATCATTACACGCGGATCACCGACAGCAAGGGCGAGGTGATCGAAGGCACCGAGAGCAAAAAGGACAGGCACGGCGTTTTCACCGCCAAGGTGAAGGTGAACGGCGTGAAAAAGAACGGCTTCAGCTCCTTCTATCCCGAGGACTGGACTCCGCAGCAGGTGGTCGACGCCGTGAACGAGGCGTATGACAGCGCGCTGAGCGACCCGTCAAATCCTCACGGCTCGCTGTGGATCGGCTACAGCGGCGATCTGGAGATCGATATGTACCTCGACGGCAGCAAAAAGATCACCACCGCCTACCCCATCTATGAAGGAGAATGACCATGAAATACAAGATAATCACAACGCGCGGCGCGCGCCCCTTGGTCGAGGTGCAGTTTGAGGACAAGCGCTTTAGCCTTGTGGGCGAGATGCTGCTGGCTGAGCGCGGCTTTTTGCCGCAGATGCGCGCCTCACTTGAAAAAGTGCTGAAAAGCGCTGACACAGAAAACGAAACCTTCGCGGGCAACGCCTTTTCGCTGTTCATCACCAAGGAGACCACAAAGCTCTCCAACGATATCAACGGCGAGGAAGCCGAAGCGCCCACAAAGGAACTGAGCAGACTGATAAAGGTGTATCAAAGACAATATGCACGAATTAAGCGTTGAAATAGCTGAGGAAATACTGCGCGTTCGCTGCCGCTATGACCCTGTGGCAAACTCGTTCGCGGAATATAAAACGGAAAAGGAAGGCGGCAAGACCTTTTTTGCCGAGGACAGCGACCTCACCGACATGAAGCGTGACTTCGCCCGCATGGACGAGCAGCGCGGAAATGCGCCGGTGTGGCGATCGAGGTCGAACTATGAGCTTCAGGCGCTGCACAAGCTGATCGCCGAGGATTTTGTCGGGCGCGGGCTGCTGCTGGTACACGGCTCGGCTGTGGTCGCGGACGGAAAGGCGTATCTGTTCATTGCGCCGAGCGGCACCGGCAAATCGACGCACACAAGCCTGTGGTGCTCGCTTCCGGGCGTGAACGCTGTGGTCATCAACGACGACAAGCAGCTTATGCGGCCGACAGCAGATGGCGTTTTCGTCTACCCCACCCCATGGGGCTGCGCGAAAAAGCCCGACATACCGAAGGCGAAGCTTGAGGCGCTGGTGGTGCTGACGCAGGGCGACGAAACCGTCCTCAGCCCCGTTACCGACAGGGAGATATTTTTGCCGTTCTACAAGGCGTCGCTGCGCGGAAACACGCCCGAGCAGGCAAAAAAGATACTTGAGCTGCAGCAGAAGATAATGAACGGCGCAAGGCTCTACAAAATGCGGTGTACGCCGACGCCCGAGGCGGCACAGATCGCCTACCGCACACTTGTTTTGAACAGTTGAGATAAAAGCGTTTTGCTCAGGCAAGACGCTTTTTATTGTATTGCTTCGGGCTCGGAATGACAGTGCAAGGAGCGACGCCCTTTTCCAAGCACGCGGCATTACAAATCCGGAGCGAAGCGACCCACAACTGACAACTGACTACTGACTACTGACTACTAAACCTCTGACTACTAAACCTCTGACTACTAAACCTCTGACTACTAAACCTCTGACTACTGACAACTTGCATCTCTCCAACTTCGTCAAATTACATATAAATCATTCAAAACGAGGTGAGTTTTTTTACATCTAAATTTCCGGCGGTGAAAAAAAACATTTGACTGTCTTGCAAAATATGATATAATAGTATAGTATGAATTAATATGAGTAATTATGTCTATTGATATGTAAACGAAAGGAAACGCTGTATGAAACTCAACGACAAATTCTTATTTCAGGATATCGACGACACTCAGGTGATGGTATCCGCCGGCGACACCGCCTTCAACGGCATCGTGCGCAGCAATCAGACCGCTGCCGAGATCGTCAATTATTTTACCGAAGACACCACCCGCGACGCCGTGGTCGAAAAAATGTGCGCCAAATATGACGAGGCGGCGCGCAAGGATATCGAAGCCGACGTCGACATGGTGATCGCCACCCTGCGCAAGGTAGGCGCGCTCGACGAATGAGCGCAGAGCGCACGCTTGAGGAAATGCTGCGCCGCGACGGCTTTTTGGTCTACAAAACCCGCGGCGTGAGTATGCGCCCGCTGTTAAAGGAGAACCGCGACCTGGTCACGATCCGCCCCTTTGACGGCAGGCTGAAAAAATACGACGTTCCGCTCTATCGCCGTCGCGGCAACCGCTACACCCTCCACCGCATCATCGCCGTGCGCGAAAACGACTATGTCATTCGCGGCGACAACACCTTTGCTAAGGAGTATGTGCCGGACAACGCCGTCATCGGCGTGCTGACAGGGATCAGGCGCAAGGGCAAAGACATCGACCTCAGCGGCGCCGGTTACCGCTTTTACACGCGCTTTTGGAACCTTATTTACCCCGTTCGCTTCGTTCTGCACAAGGCAAGGCGGCTGGGCGGCAGGATAAAGCGCGGGCTGAAAGGCGGGAAAAACAAATGAACACCACCGAAAGCTTTCTTTATCTCTCCTCATGCGCGCTGTCCGGCGAAAAGCCAAGCCTGGACGAGGTGGATTTCGACGCGCTGTGGCAGCTTTCGCAAAGCCACAATATGACCGCGTTTATCGCCAAGGCGCTGGAAGGTACTCAGGCCTTTTCGCGCAGCGGCAAGGCTGAGCAGAAGCGTTGGAGTCAGGCGCTTGACAGCAACATCAAAAAAACCATGCTGTTCAACGCCGAGCGCGCGCGGATCACGGGCTTTATGGAGCAAAACCGCATTTGGCACATTCCGCTCAAGGGCGCGGTCATCAACGCCCTTTACCCCGGCTTCGGCACCCGCGAATTTGCCGACAACGACATTCTCTACGACGGCGGCTTTCGCGCCGAGGTCACGAGGTATATGCTCGACCACGGCTACAAGCTGACTGAGGACGGCTTTATCGCCGACGCGTTCACCAAGGCGCCGTCATATAACTTTGAAATGCACGCAAAGCTGTTTTCCTGCGAGGACGAAAACGACCCCCGGCTCTGCTTTTACCGGGGCATGCTCGGGCGCAGGAAAGCCGTCGACGGCAAAAAATACGCCTTTGAAATGGCTGACGATGATTTTTACATCTACTTCATCCTGCACGCGTTCAAGCATTACGACAACCGAGGCACCGGTGTGCGCACGCTGATCGACGAGTATGTGCTGCTGAAAAGCGAAAGGTTCGGATTTGACTTCTCAGGGCTCGACCCGGAGCTTGAAAAGCTCGGGATACGGAGCTTTGAGGGACAGCTTCGCAGGCTTGCCTCGGTGCTGTTCGACACGCCGCCCGAAGAGCTGTGCGCCGCACTGAAAAAGCTTGACCCGCAGGAGAGCGAAATGCTGCGGTTCATGCTGTCGGCAGGCACCTTCGGCAAAATGCGCACCCTTTTCATAAAGGAATTTCAGGCGGTCGGCGGCGGCAAGCCGTCAAAGGCGAAGTATTACCTGAAACGCCTTTTCCCCGACCGCTCGCGCTACCGCTACACAAACCCCTTTGTCTACAGGCACAGAGCGGTTTATCCGTTCTTTTTGATGTACCGCATGGTCGTAAACCCGATAAAGCACAGGCGCAGCCTTAAAAAAGAGCTTGCCGCCATTAAGCATATCAATGCGAATAACCATTAAAAATTCAACAACAGGAGCACAGAATGGAAAAGGAAATGATTCCCAACAATCAAAAAGAGGGCGGCGCCCGCGAAATAGAGGTAAATATCGCGCCTTTATTGAACACGCTGCTGCATAAGCTTTGGCTGATCTTGCTGAGCGCCGTTATCATGGCGCTGCTGTTCCAGATCGGCACACGCATCTTCATAAAGCCGACCTATAAGGCAAGCTTCACCGCGTTCGTCAACAACACCACCCTGGTGTCGAGCGACAAATCGCAGATCAGCAGCAACGAAATGCAGGCGGCGCGTGAGCTGACGCAGACCTACGCCCGAATCCTAACCAGCAACGCGGTGCTTAAAAAGGCCGCCGCGTCCAAGATCATCAACTTTGACATTACCGCCTCTCAGATCGCCAAGTGCGTAAGCACCGAGATTTTGAGCGGCACCCAGATAATCAAGGTCAACGTGATCACAACCGACCCCGTAAAGTCATATCAGATCGCGCAGGCGATCGCGGCAGAGGCGCCCGCCGAAATGGCGAACATCGTCAAGGGCTCCTCGATGTCCACCGTGGACGAGCCGAGCAAGCCCACAAGCCCCTTCGGCCCCAACTACTTCGCCGCCTCGATGGTCGGCGCGCTGGTCGGTCTGGCGCTGGCGCTGGCGTATGTGCTTATCCGCTACTTCCGCGACGACACGATCAAGGGCGAGGGCGACCTTGAAGGCAGATACAACCTGCCCGTAGTCGGCGTTATCCCCAACATGAACGAGAACAAGGGCTTCGACTACTACCAGAACTACTACTATTCCTACACCCAGCCCAAGGAAGGCAAGGACGAAAAGGACAAAAAGAACAGGAAGGGGGATAAATAAAATGGGCTTATTCAAGAAAAAAAGCGAAAAAAAGGTTTTCAATCCCCAGAAGATGCTGCTTTCCGAAAACTCCTCGTTTTCGGTGCAGGAGTCCTTTAAAACGCTGCGCACCAACGTGACCTTTTCGCTGCCCGGTCAGCGCAACCGCTGCATCGGCGTCGTTTCGGCAAACCGGGGCGAAGGCAAAAGCACGGTGTCGGTCAACCTCGCCATCTCGCTGGCGCAGATCGACAAAAAGGTGGTCATCGTGGACTGCGACATGCGTATCCCCACCGTTGCCGCAAAGCTCGGCATGGAGAACCGCCCGGGTCTGAGCGACTTTCTCGCGGACGAGGACGGCAACAGCCAGCTTCCGGTCGTGACAAACAGCGATTTCGGCATCGACGTTATCCCCGCCGGAACCATTCCGCCCGACCCCACAAAGCTGATCGAGTCGCCCCAGATGAGCGAGCTTATCCAGGCGCTCAAGGTGGTTTACGACTATGTGATCGTCGACTTCCCGCCCGTGACCGTGGTGTCGGACGCCGCTATGCTCTCGTCGGTGATCGACGGCTACCTCATCGTGACCATGCACGACAACACCGGCACCTCGCAGATGGACGAAACCATCCGCCAGCTCAACTTTGCGAACGCGAACATCCTCGGCTTCGTCTACAACAGCAAGCCGGCGTCGCGCAAGACCTACAAGAAGAATTCAAAGTATTACTATTACGAATACCGATGATCGAGTTGAAAGTGAAGTTACAAGCTGCAAATTGCAGGGTCAGGTATTTACCTGACTGCAGGTTTAGCGCCTGACCTTTGATTCACTGTCCGCGGCACGGTCAAGACCCTGCCCTGCGAAACTCAACTCACAACTGACTACCGACTACTGACTACTGACAACTGACAAAACGAGGTTCAAATGGATTACAGCGTACTGATCTCGGTTTATGCCAAGGAAAATCCCGAATATTTGCGAACGGCACTGGACAGTATGCTAAAGCAGAGCGCGCCGCCCTCACAGGTGGTGCTGGTCTGCGACGGTCCGCTGACGCCGGAGCTTGACGGCGTTATCGGGTCCTACGGCAGCCTGCTCGATGTGGTGCGCCTGCCCGAGAACAAGGGTCCGGGCAACGCGCGCGCCGAGGGGCTTAAGCGCTGCCGCTGCGAGCTGGTGGCGGGCATGGACAGCGACGACATCAGCGTTCCCGACCGCTGTGAAAAGCAGCTTGCGGCTTTTGCCGAAAACAGCGGCCTCGCGGTGGTGAGCGGCACCATCGAGGAGTTCGACGACGACCCCGAAAAGCCCTTTGCCAAGCGCGTGCTGCCTGCCGAGCATGAAAAAATAAAAGAGTTCAGCAAAAAGCGCATCCCGTTCAACAACGTCACCGTGATGTTCAAAAAATCAGTTATCGAGGGCGTTGGCGGCTACGACCGCTGCCGCCGTCTGTTTGAGGACTACGATCTGTGGATCCGCGTGCTGAAAAGCGGCGCGGTCACCGCGAATCTGCCCGACACCATGGTAAAGGTGCGCACCACCGCCGCCCAGGTAAAGCGGCGCGGCGGTCTGAATTACGGCAGACAGATGGTGCGGTTCCGCAGGGAAATGATGAAAACCGGCTGGATATCGCGAAAGGAATATGTTTTCACGGCGTATCCCCACTTCATCGTCTGCATGATGCCCAACTGCGCGCGCAAGCTGATCTACAAATTCCTCAGAGGTTAAAAACGATGGTCGTTTTGCACATCAGCCCGCTGAGCGGCGATAAATCGCACGGCGTTCACGCCGTTGTGCCGCTGCACGTGGCGGCGCAGCGCGGATTTGCCGACGCGGCGCTTTGGAATCTCGGAGAAAAGCAGGAGCTCGGCGACCTGCCGCAGTTTCAGGCAAACAGCCTCGGCGACCTGCCCTCTCCCTATGACCGACCCGATATCGCGGTCTTTCACGAAGTATATATCCCCCGCTACCCGGCTGTCGCCAAGGAGCTCAAGGCGAAGGGTATCCCCTATATCATCATTCCTCACGGCTGTCTGAAAAAGACGGCGCAGCGCAAGAGCAGGCTGAAAAAAATAATCGGCAACCTGCTGATATTCCGCCGCTTTTGCAGCGGAGCCGCCGCCATACAGTGCCTGACCGAGAGCGAAATGCGCGAAAGCGTGATGGGAAAGCGGTTTTTTGTGGCTCCCAACGGAATCGAGCCGCCCGAAAAGCGAAAGAGCGGCTTTAGAAAAACAGGTCTGCGCTTTGTTTACGTCGGCAGGCTCCTGCCCGAGATAAAGGGGCTCGACCTGATGATCGCGGCGTTCGGGCGCGAAAAGGCGTTTTTAAAGGAAAACGGCTGCAGGCTCGACCTCTACGGCCCCGCCGAGGACAGGGGGATTTCCTATCTGCCTCAGCTCCGGGAATACATCAGCCGAAACGGCGTGCAGGAGCTTGTGAGCATACACCCGGCGGTTTACGGCAAGGAAAAGCGGAGCGTGCTGCTTGACGCGGACGTCTTTATCCAGACCTCGCGCACGGAGGCGATGCCGATGGGCATACTTGAGGCGCTGAGCTACGGTCTGCCCTGCCTTGTCAGCGAGGGCACCGGCTTTGCCGTGACAACAGCCGCCAAGGGCGCGGGCTGGAACGGCGGAATGACCGCCGAAAGCATTGCCGAAGCGCTGAAAAACGCGGTCAGCGACGCCGCGCGTCTGCCCGAAATATCGCGCAGCGCCGAAGCCTACAGCCGCGAGTTCGGCTGGAAAAACGCCGCGAAAACAGCGGTGGAGGAATACAGATCACTGATCGGTCGTTAACGGCGCATGATACCCTTACGCAGGGGGCTGACAGCGACGCTTTCTCCCAAGCACGCCGCTTGCAGACCCCCTTTCCCAAGGGGGTCGACGCCGAAGGCGTCGGGGGGTTCCTGCGCCGGGTTTTCTGACAAGGCGCGGTTTCCTTAACTGTGTAGG
>ONHJ01000055.1 GCA_900317595.1 uncultured Eubacteriales bacterium
ATCAGCACGCATTTTGAGAAGGGCGTGAAAAACGCGTAATTGCCGACGGGACCAACCCTGCCGAATCCGGGGCCCGTGTTGTTGAGCGTCGCGGCGACAGCCGTAAAGCTCGTTTCCATCTGCTGCCCCTCGATCGACACCAGCAAAAAGCTGATCACGAAAACCGCCATGTATACCACCAGAAAAACCGAGGTGTTGCGGGTTATGTTGTGATCGATCGACTTGCCGTCCATCTTGATCGTCTTGATGTTGCGCGGATGAATCAGCAGCGAAAGCTCCTTTTTGACCTCTTTTGCGAGGATTATCATTCTGGAGATCTTGAATCCGCCGCCTGTGCTGCCCGCCATCGCGCCCATGAAGGTTATCACCAGAATGATCGCCTGCGACAATTGCGGCCAGTCGTTGACGTCGCCGATGCCGAAGCCGGTGGTGGTGATGATCGACGAAACGTAGAAAAAGCTCTGGTGGATGGTGGTGCCGAAATCGTTGTTGAAGCGCGGCACCTGCAAAATGTTGACGGCGATCACCAGAGTGGAGACGGCGATAACGCCGAGGTAGTACCAAAGCTCCTCAAATCTGAACGCCTGCTTGAACTTTCGTCCGAGTATCAGGATATAAACCGAGAAATTGATGCCGAAAAGCATCATAAAGACGGCGATAACTGTCTGCTGATAGCGCGTGGGATATGCCGCCATATTGTTGTTGTGTATGCCGAAGCCGCCGGTTCCGGCGTTTGAGAACGCGACGTTGACCGAGTCGAAAAAGCCCACGCCGCCGCAAAGCAGCAGGATGATCTCAAGCGCGGTCAGCCCCATGTAGATGCCGTAGAGCAGAGCGGCGTAGTTGCGCATTTTTGGCATAGCCTTGCCGATTATGGGGCCGGGGCTCTCTGCGCGCATCAGAAAGATGTTCTGCTGACCGCCGAGCTTTGGGATCAGGGCGAGCAAAAAGACGATAACGCCCATGCCGCCCAGCCATACCATGATGCTGCGCCACAGCAGCATTCCGTGGCTCAGGGATTCAACGTCCTCCAAAATCGTGGCTCCGGTGGTGGTGAAGCCCGAGGCGGATTCAAAGAAAGCGTCAAGATAGTTGGGGATCTCACGGCTGAGGAAAAACGGCAGCGCCGCGACCAGCGACATCAGGATCCAGCTCAGCGCCGTTGCCGCAAAGCCCGCCTTTTGATAGAGCACCATGTTTTTGGGCTTTTTCACCTTGACCGCCAGTATTCCCAGCGCGGCAGCGACCAAGCCTGTGAGGAAGAAGTAGATGCCCTCATGCTCGCGGTAGATCACCGAGGTCAGCGTGCAAGCCTGCATAGCCACTGCCTCGACAATCAGCACCCAGCCGAGGATATACAAAATGAGTCGTTTGTTCATAGCCCGCTCCTTAACGAATCAAAATGTCGTCAAGGTCGCTCAGACCCTTGTGCTTGGTGATGACGACCACCGAATCGTCGGCTTTGATGACGTCGCTGCCCTGAGGAAGAATGATCTTGCCGCTGCGCGAAATGCAGATGATTTGAAGATCGTTCTTGAGATCCAACTGCGAAAGCGGCGTTTCAAGCGTTTTGGAGCTCTTTTTGGCGCGGAACTCAAGCGCCTCTACCTTGTCCTCGTGCAGGCGGTAAAGCGTCTCGACGTTGCTGCCCATGGAATTCTGCATCGCGCGTATATAGCGCGCGATATATTCGCCGGTGAGTGTTTTTGGGTTGATTACGCAGTCAAGACCGAGGTTGTTGATGATCGCGTCAAAATACTCGTTGTTGATCTTGGTGATGATCTTCGCCTTGGAAACGCTCTTGATGTAGAGCGAGATCAGGATATTTTCCTCGTCGTAGTCCATCAGCGCCGCAACGCCGTCGGCGCGGTCGATGCCCTCGGACATCAGCAGATCCTGATCCATGCAGTCGCCGTGTATGATAATGGCGTCCTGAAGCGCCTCGGCAAGCTCCTTGCAGCGGTGCTCGTTGCGCTCTACGATCTTGACGGTGGCGCCCGATTTTATCAGCCGCTGGGCAAGATAGAACGATACCTTGCCGCCGCCGAGCAGGATCACGTCGCGGCTCCTGCCGATATTGATATTGGATTTTTTGAAGAATTTTGCGGCGATCTCGGGCTTGGCGACTATCGAGACCTTGTCGCCGGTTTTGATGAGCGTTTCGCCGTTGGCGATATAGACCTCATCGCCGCGCTCTACGGTGCAAAGCCTTACCCTTCCGCGCAGGGTGTCGATCTGGCTGACCTTTTTTCCGTTGACGGAGGAGCCTGCCGGTATAGCTACCTTTATCAGCTCCACGGCGCCCTTTGCAAAGCTGTCGATCTCAAGCGCGCCCGAAAAACGCAGCAGGCGGCTGATCTCGATCGCCTCGGTCAGCTCGGGGTTGATCGACATGGACAGGCGAAGCTGATCCTTGACGCGATAGAGGTTGTCGGTATATTCGGGGCTGCGCACACGCGCGATGGTGTGGGGAACGCCGGCGGCGCGCGCCATCAGGCAGGTGTAGAGGTTGACCTCATCGCGCGCGGTGGCTGCGATGACCAGATCGGCGGTTTCGGCGCCCGCCTCGGCAAGCACCTCATAGGTGGCGCCGTTGCCCTCGATGCCCAGCACGTCCAAAGACTCCGAAAGACGGTTCACCGCGGCGCGGTTGTTGTCCACAACGGAGATCTCGTGATCCGAGGCGTTCAGTTCTCTGGCGATAGAGGTGCCGACCTTTCCGCAGCCGACAATTACTATTTTCATAAATCTCTCCCGATAATCAAGGCAATCCCGCGTGATCGCAGCGCGGATTGCGCAGTGGATTTTTCGTCACGCCGGGCTTTTCGCGGGCTGACGCATTGAAAGTCAGGCAACGCGTGCGCCGCTGACCGTGCGGTGTTGCCATAAAGACATACGGGAGATTCTTGATCTCCCGCGCAAGCTATATTCACTCTAAATGATACACCAAACAGGCTCCAAAATCAAGACAAAAAATAAGATTTTTTATACGGCGGCGATAAAGGCAGAGGGTCAGACGTCTGCCCACTTGTGGCGGTGAAGCTCGCCCTTTGATTGAAGCTCCGGGAAATCCCATTGGCGCAGCACCTCATAGGCGGCGACCGCGACCGAGTTTGAGAGGTTGAGGCTGCGCGCCTCGTCGATCATCGGCAGGCGCAGGGTCTCGTCGGGATGCTTCATCAGCAGGTGCTCGGGCAGTCCGCGCGTTTCCTTGCCGAACAGCAGGAAGCAGTTGTCGGGATAGGCGACGTCGCTGTAGCGGTGGGTGCCTTTTGTGGAGAAGAAATAGAATTTTCCGCCTTCGTTTTTGGCAAAAAAGTCGTCGAGATCCTCATAATAGGTTATGTCGAGCAGATACCAATAGTCGAGTCCCGCGCGCTTGAGCTTTCTGTCGTCGACCGTAAAGCCCATCGGCTTGACGATGTGCAGCCGCGCGCCCGTCGCGGCGCAGGTGCGGGCGATGTTGCCGGTGTTCTGCGGAATCTCGGGCTCGACCAGAACCAAATTCAAAGTTGCCATGTTTTTCCTTCCTTTTTATAACATTACTATTCTATTTTAAATCGGAAAAAATAATATTGCAAGTTTTTTCTTGTGAAAAATGACAAGGAGGGGAGAAAATGGCAAAAGGCGCCTTTGGAGGAATGGTTAAGGGCGTGCTGGTGGGAATGCTCGCGGGCGCGTGCCTGGGCTACGCCGGCAAAACCGCCGCGGACGATAACCCGAAGATCCGCAAAAAGATATGCCGCGCCAAGCGGACGATGGGTGACGTCGCCGACACGGCAAAGTATATGTTCAAATAAGTTCAGATAACAAAAACCGCTCCCGTTTGGGAGCGTTTTGATCAGGATACGTAATCCAGAGGATTCTGATATTCGCCGTTGAGACGGATCTCAAAGTGCAGGTGAGGGCCGGTGGAGTTGCCGGTGGAGCCGATGTAGCCGATGACGTCGCCCTTGTTGACGTAGTCGCCGGTGGAGCATGCGAGCTCGCAGGCATGTCCGTAAACGGTCACATAGCCGTTGCCGTGATCGATCATCACGTAGTTGCCGTAGCCGCCGCCGTCGTTGCCCGACCAGATGACCGTGCCGCCGTCGGAAGCGAGGAAGGGCTCACCGTAGTCGCCGCCGCCCGCTATGTCGATGCCGTTGTGCATCCTGCCCCAGCGCCATTCCATATAGCTTGAAACGGTGTGGGTGTGGGGAACAGGCCACATGAATTCGCCGGTAGCCTCGCCGGGCTTGACGTAGGTGCCGATGACCTTTTTCTCTTTGACAGGCTCGGTGACGACCTCGACGTCGGTGTCGGCGGCGTCGACCTGAACGCCGTCGATGTAGGTCAGGCGATAGGTGATCTTGCTGACGCCGTTAACGCCTTCCTGAGTGATCTCCTCCTGATCCGCGGGCATGGTGTCGTCATAAACGACCTCGGTCTCATAGGCGACCTCGGTTTCATATACCCAATCGGTCTCGAGCTTGATGGACAGCGAATCCTGAACCTTGGCGAGGAGCACGTTGACGTCCTCATAGCTTTTGCCGCTGTAGGGCTTAACCTCTACGCTGTTGGCGAAGGTCGTGGTGGTGGAGCTGTCGTAGCCTTCCTTGGCGTCAAGAAGCATTTGGTTCAGCATGGTCTCAAGCTTGCCGCCGTTCTCAACGGCGCCCTTGAGCTCGCCGTCGATATAGAGTGCGGCGGGATCGCTGCCGGTTTTCACCTCTGCCTTTTCCTTGGGCTCGTCCGCTACAGTGACGGCAGGAGCCGGAGCGGCTGCGGGCTTCTTTTCAGCGGGGCTGCCGGAGCCGTCCAGAGCGCTGGCTGCGGTGACCACAGACAGCATCGTGGCTGTCACGCCTGCCGCGACCGACAGGACAACACGCTTCTTATATACTGTATGCTCGCGTGTGCCGCCCTTTGTGTGTACGGGCTGCGACTTGACCTTGGAAGCCTTGAGCTTTTTGCCGAGCTTTGCCATGATCTCGGTTATGTCGATCTTGGCGGCATGCACGGCGGTATGTTTTTCATTTTTCTTTTCGGTTTCGGGCGTGATGCTTTCGATTTCCGAAAAACCGTCGACGCCGAGAAACTTCATATCTTCGTTGTTCTTTTTCACAGGTTAATTTCTCCTATCAATCAATTGTCACATTCAATTGTTACATCGCTGTAACTAACCTTCGACAATTATTATACCAAATTCTCGGAAAATTTCAATAGGAGAAATAAAAGATAGGGGTCATCGTCTATATTGCACAAGCCGACTTGTTCATTTTTTCGCACAATGCACAATAATTCTTCAAATCAATTATACGAATAGTAATACAGCTTGTAATCTTTAAACGATTTGTAATGGAGTTTTAGGGCGATAATCGCGCCCGAGGGCGGTTTTTACTGATTATTGTCGCCGCCGCTTACAAAATACAGGTTCAGGTCAACATTTGCCTCAACGCCGTCCAATGTCGCGCCCTCGGCATACTGCCACATCGCGAAGCCGTAGCGGAAGGTCGGCACCTCGTTGTATTCGCGCAGCCAGATAAGGCAGTCCGAAAGCTGCGTCAGGTCGTATTTGTAATACAGGTCGCGGCTGCGTGCGTAGATCATCGGCTGATAGCCGAGCTTTTTCACGTCGTCGCAGAACGCGCGTGCGCAGGCGGTGAGCTGTTCGCCGTCGACGCCGTCGGTTCGGGCGTTGTCATCGGTTATCATTTCCCAGTCAAAAACGAGCGGAAGGTCAAGACGGGTTCCGCCGAGCAGCTTGCCGCACTCCACCATCTCCTCATGCGCTTCCTCCTCGCTTACCGCCTGCGAGAAGAAGTAGCCGCCGACCTTTATGCCTGCCGCCTGCGCCTTTTGAATGTACTCCACCGCTCTGTTGTCGGTGTAGAGCCTGCCAGCCTCGCCGTAGCCTCTGCCGCCGAGCCGCACCATAGCGAAGTCGACGCCTGCCGCCTTTACGCGGTCCCAGTCGATATCGCCGCTGGATTCCGAAACGTCGATGCCGACCAACGCGGTCACGCCGTCGGCGCTGTAGCGCTTAAAGCCGCCCTCCTCATAGAATCGGTCGTTTTGCAGGGTGTTTTTCTCGACGCCGGGAAGCTCGTCGACCCAAATCTTACCGAGTTCGCTGTCGTTCACGCGCACCTTTTCGGTCGTCGGGGCGGTGGCAGCCGCTGTCGTCTGTTCAACAGGCTCGTCGGGCGTAGCCGGGCTGTCCGGAGTAGCCGGTGCTGTCACCGAGGACTGCGCGCTGCGCGGTATTTTGGGCGGATTGTCGATCTTGTTGCTCTTGATGCAGCCGCTCAAAGCCGCCGTTGACGCGGTCAGAGCCGCCAAAACCAATAAAAAAGTCCTTTTCATATATATATACCTCTTTTAAAAAGCTTTGCTATAAGCATAACATAAAATTAAAAATCTGTAAACAATGAAATTTCAAGAATTTTGAAAATGCTATTGAAAAATCTTCCTTTATTTAGTATAATATAATAACTTGGGTATGATATGAGCAGCGGAAGGCAGGTGATTGAGTGAACAACGCGTTTCTTTACGGTTATAAAAAGAAGAATATCCGTGAACTGCTCCGAGCAATCGACGACTGCACTTCACTCAGCCAGCTTTTCGCGCTGATACAGCACGAAAAGATCGAGGTCCAGATGCACGCCCAGTCCGGCGCGTCAAACCTTGCTCCGCGAAAGCTCAGCACCAAGGACATCATCGGCAACAACGACCTGCCGCTCGACAGATTGAAGCTTGAGGTCAAAAAAGCGGTTTGCTTAAGCTATGAACCGCCGCGTGATCAGAACGCCGACAACGCGCTGATCCGCGAGATCCGCGCCACAAAGACGCTCAGCGAGCTGTTCGCGCTTATCCGGCGTGAGCACATCGTGATCCCGATGCACGCGCAGTCGGGCGCATCAAACCTCGAGCCGAAAAAGCTGGAGCCCAAGGTCGTCGTTACAAGTGCCGAATCTCCGTTTGAACGCTTCAAGGCGGAGGTGGTGAGGTCACTCACCGAGCAAAAATAGATTTCGCAGACACATTTTTGCAATTTTTTCAGTGAGTATGGGCTATACTCGACAATACGGGAGCTCCCGAATCAAAAAAAAGAGAGGAATTATTGTATGAAAAGATCACTTATCCGTATGTTGGCGGTCGTTTTGGCTGTCCTCACAGTGATGACGGCGTTCGGCTCACTCGGCGCGTTAGCGGCTGAAGCCGGCGCAGACAGCACCGCAGCCAAGGTTCAGGCTGCCGTGGGCAACGGCGAACAGCTTCCTGTCGATCAGCAGGAAGACCCGGTCGTCGATGTCGCCAAGGTGACCGGCCTTAAAAAGACCACCACCAACATCAACAACATCAATCTGGTGTGGGACGCTGCCGAGAATGTCGACGGCTTTAACGTCTACAGATGCAGCGCCGACTATGACAACGGCAGATACAGAAAGGTCGCCGACGTCACCGAGAATACATATAACGACACAAAGCTCGTTCAGGGCTCGCCCTATTACTACAAGGTCGCGGCGTACGTGATCAAGGACGGCGAGGTTATCGAGGGCGAACCCACGCTCTATAAAACCGCGACCCAGCCCGCAAAGGTCACCGGCGTTACCCGTGTCCGCAGCTCCGACGTGATCGAGCTCAAGTGGAACCGCAATTCCAAGGCGACCGGCTACAAGATCCTGCGCTCATCTCCCGAGTCGGGCAACAAAGAGGTGCTCTACAAGGTCATCGAGGGCGGCAGCAACACCAAATTCGTCGACACCGACGTCAAGCTCGGCAACATTTACACCTACAACGTAGTAGCGGTCAGAGGTCTTTACGGCTCTGCGCTTTATCATTCGCCCGGCAACCGCATCACCTGCCTTGCCGGTCTGTGCGCGCCCAACTTCACAGTGACCTCAAAGCTCTATCGCGGCTTCCTCACCTGGAAGAGAAACGCCTACGCCACCCGCTACGACATTTATTACTCCACCGACCGCAACGCCACAGCCTACACAAAGGCGGGTTCAACCACCGGCACCAGCTTTATGACCGGCAAGCTTCCCGGCAACAAGACGCTCTATTTCAGGGTTTATCCCATTTATAAGGGCAGCACCACCATCACCGGCACCTCGCACACCAAAGAGGTCGCGGTTTCGGGTTACATTTTCGGACAAAAGCCCGGCAGCACCTACATCGAGGTCAACATCGAAAAGCAGACCATGTGGTTCTACAAAAACGGCAAGCTGGTGGTCGAGACCCCGGTCGTGACCGGCAACCGCTACACCTCCGACACACCCAAGGGCTTTTTCAGCATCTATTCGCGCGCGACCAACACGGTGCTTGTCGGCGCCAATTACGCTTCCCCGGTCGATTACTGGATGGCGTTCAAGGGCGGCTGCGGAATCCATGACGCAAGCTGGCGCTCATACTTCGGCGGCACGATCTATCAGGGCAACGGCTCACACGGCTGCGTCAACACGCCCTACAACGCAGTGCGCACGATTTACAACAACACCGGCTACGGCACACCCGTCATCGTATATTGATAATCAAATAAATCAAAAAGCGGCAGTCCAAGCGGATTGCCGTTTTTTATTAACAATTTATGATTAATAATGAAGGGCGGGCGCTGCCCGCACCCGATTTATAAAGCCGCGGTGCGCAGAGAGAACGTCGTGTCTCATCCTGTCATTCCGAGCGGTGCCGAAGGCAAAACGCGAAGCGTTTAGTCGGGGACCCCCCTTCGGCGCAATGTTGTCAACTTAAGCAAATCGCACGGCGATTTGCAGGAGCGAAAAGAAAAGTTTGGTTAATCACTG
>ONHJ01000105.1 GCA_900317595.1 uncultured Eubacteriales bacterium
GTCCTCGACGACCACACCATCAAAATGCGCGTCTGGGAGCGCGGCTCGGGCGAGACTTGGGCATGCGGCACCGGCGCCTGCGCGGCGGCTGTGGCGGCTGTGGAGAACGGCTTCTGCAAGAAGGGCGAGGACATCAAGGTCAAGCTCATCGGCGGCGACCTTGTCATCAACTACACCGACGAGACTGTCTACATGACCGGCAACGCCGAGACCGTCTTTGAAGGCGAGGTCACGGTCTGATCCCGTGTTCCGCGCTGTTTGATAATTCGAATAAGAGCATCCGATCGAAGGGTCGGATGCTCTTTATAATTGCAGCGGTACAACGCTTGCTTTCTCGCGGGAAATAGTGTATACTGTAAGATGAATAACTATGGGAGTGATGGATTTGGACGTCCTTGCAGGCAGCCGAGTTGAAATGAAAAAGCCGCATCCCTGCGGCGGAAGGATTTTTTCCGTCCTGCGCGTGGGCATGGACTTCAAGCTCAAATGCGAGCAGTGCGGCCACGAGGTCATGCTGCCGCGCCGCAAGGCGGAAAAAAACATCAAGAAAATCATGGTGGAGTAAACGATGTTTGAGAGAATTGAAATTTTTGATAAACGCTACAGCGAGCTGAACCGCAGGCTCTATGAGCCGGATGTGGCGGCTGACCCTGCCGCGTACCAAAAGGTGATGAAGGAGATCAAGTCGATCGAGGAGATCGTGCTGACCTACCGCGACTACAAAAAGGCGCTTCAAAGTGAGCGTGACAGCTTGGAGCTTCTCAATGATAATTCTGATTCAGAATTAAAAGAGCTGGCGCAGCTCGAGCTTGACGAGGCAAAGCAGCAGATCGAAGCGCTTTCGGAGCAGCTTAAGCTTCTGCTGCTTCCAAAGGACCCCAATGACGAGCGCAACGTCATTGTCGAGATACGCGGCGGCGCTGGCGGTGAGGAAAGCGCGCTGTTTTCGGCGGTGCTGTTTCGGATGTACTCCATGTACGCCGAGCGGCGCGGCTATAAGATCGAGATCATCAACGCCAACGAGACCGAGCTCGGCGGCTACAAGGAGATCTCGTTTATGATAAACGGCGACGGCGCCTATTCGCGCTTTAAATACGAAAGCGGCGTTCACCGTGTTCAGCGCGTGCCTGAAACCGAGAGCCAGGGACGTGTCCACACCTCTACCACCACAGTAGCGGTTTTGCCGGAGGCTGAGGACGTGGAGCTTGAGATCAATCCTGCCGACCTTAAGATCGACACCTTCCGTTCAAGCGGCGCCGGCGGTCAGCATATCAATAAAACCAGCTCCGCCATCCGCATTACCCATATCCCGACCGGCACTGTGGTCGAGTGCCAGGACGAGCGCAGCCAGTACAAGAACAAGGACAAGGCGCTCAAGGTGCTCAAAAGCCGCCTTTTAAAGGAAAAACAGGACGCGCAGGCGTCGGAGATCGCCGCCGACAGAAAGTCTCAGGTCGGCACCGGTGACCGCAGCGAGCGCATCCGCACCTATAATTATCCGCAGGGCAGACTCACCGATCATCGCATCGGTCTGACGCTCTATAAGCTCGAGGATATCCTCAACGGCAATCTCGACGAGGTGATCGACGCGCTCGTGACCGCCGACCGTGCCGAAAAGCTCCGCGAAAGTATGGAACAAAACTGATGAAAACACTTGTTTTGGATAAAACACAAATCGACACAGCCGCAAATATCCTTAAAAACGGCGGCGTGGTCGGGATACCTACCGAAACCGTCTACGGCTTGGCAGCGGATGCCCTCAACGGTGAGGCTGTCGCGAAAATTTTCAAAGCCAAGGGCAGACCGATGGATAACCCGCTGATCGTGCATATCGCGGATTTTTCCGATATCACACGCTTTGATCTCGTTTCGGAGATACCCGAGAGCGCAAAAGCTCTCGCCGAAGCCTTTTGGCCGGGGCCGTTGACGATGATAATGAAGCGCACCGACGTTGTCCCGAAAGAGGTCTCGGCAGGGCTTGACACCGTGGCTGTCCGCTTTCCTGCGCATCCCGTGGCGCAGGCGGTCATCAAGGCAGCCGACACTCCGCTTGCCGCTCCTTCCGCCAATCTTTCGGGCTCGCCGAGCCCAACCACGGCGCGCCATGTGCTCAATGACATGGACGGCAGGATAGACGCGGTGCTCGACGGCGGCTCAAGCGAGGTAGGGGTGGAGAGCACCG
Source organism: uncultured Eubacteriales bacterium (assembly GCA_900317595.1). Classification (GTDB taxonomy): domain Bacteria; phylum Bacillota; class Clostridia; order Oscillospirales; family Acutalibacteraceae; genus Ruminococcoides. The sequence goes on from ONHJ01000105.1 coordinate 2,183, forward strand.
TCATCACCCTCGCTGCAGAGGTGCCGCGTGTGCTTCGACCCGGCGGCATCACCGTGGAAATGCTTCGCGAGGTGCTCGGAGAAGTCGAGGTCGACGACGCTGTGCTCCACCGGCTCAAGGACGGCGTTCAGGCGGCAAGCCCCGGCATGAAATACAAGCACTATGCTCCGAAAGCGAATGTCATCCTGCTAAAGGGCGATGATAAAGCCTTTATTTCCTATGTCAACGCCCATGCGGGCGACGAGGTCTGCGCGCTGTGCTGCGACGAGGATCTTTTGGAATTGTCGGTCAAAACCCTGTCCCTGGGCAGGAGAAACGACTATCTAACTCAGGCGCGCTATCTGTTCGACTGCCTGCGCAGGATCGACGAAAACGGCACCGTCAAAACGGTTTATTCCCGTCTGCCGTCCACCAAGGGCGTGGGGCTGGCGGTGTATAACCGCCTTATACGCGCCGCGGGATTTGAGGTGATCGACCTTGAAGCGTTATAAACTTATCGGGCTGACAGGGCAGACCGGCGCCGGCAAAAGCACCGCTGCGGCGGAGTTCGCGGCGCTCGGCGCAGAGCTTGTCAATGCCGACGAGCTTGTTTCGGCGCTTTACGCCGAGGATTCGCCCTGCGTCAAAACCATAGCGGCTTGCTTCGGCGCAGATATAGTGGGGAAGGACGGCGGCGTCGACCGCAGGCTGCTTGCTCAGCGCGCCTTTTCCTCCAAGGAGAACACCGCTCTGCTCGGCAGACTGGTGCATCCCTTCGTTACCGCCGCACTTTTTGAAAGGCTTCGCGGAAAAACGGGCATCGTGATCTACGACGCGCCGCAGCTCTTTGAGTCGGGCGCCGACGTTATCTGCGACCGTGTGATCGCTGTGCTCGCCGATGAGGATATCCGCATCAGGCGCATTATCGCGCGCGACGGGTTGACCGAGCAGCATGCGTATTCCCGCGTCCGTGCTCAGTATGACGAGCGGTTTTTCCGCGAGAACGCCGACGACCTTTTGGAAAACAACGGCGACGAAGCCGGGCTTCGTCAAAACGCCGCCTTATTATATGAATCTTTGAAGAGCGAGGTGAAATGATGGCACAGCGACACGCTGATTCCCGCCGAAAAAGCAGCAGACGCCGTTCAAAAGCGAATCTGGTAGTCTGGGGCGCGGTGATCGCCATCCTGCTGACCGCCGTGATCCTCGCGGCTTCGGGCGTCCGCAACGGCGTAAGCGACCGAGTCAAAAAGGCGCAGTACCCCGAAAGCTACGGAAGCGAGGTCAGCGCGGCGGCAAAAACCTATCGCCTTGACCCGGCGCTGATCTACGCAGTCATTCGCACCGAGAGCAATTTTCAGGCGAACGCCGAATCAGGCGCGGGCGCGCGAGGGCTTATGCAGCTCATGCCCGAGACCTTTGCATGGCTGATGGATTATCGCGGCGAGGAAAACGCCTACACCGCCGACGATCTTTTCGACCCCTCCGTCAACATAGATTACGGCTGCTATTTCCTGCGCTATCTGCTCGATTATTTCCACGGCGATGAGATATGCGCTGTCGCAGCCTATAACGGCGGTCTGTCGCAGGTGGAAAAGTGGCTGGAGGACAGCGACTTCAGCGACGACGGGCAAAGCCTGATCATTGACAATATACCGATAAACGAGACCCGCGACTACGTCAAAAAGGTGGAATCCGCCAAAAAGACGTACGGGGAGCTTTATCAATAGAAACATTCACATAGAAAGGACAGAATCAAAATGTCAGAAGAAAAAACCAAAACCGCGCTTTTGCGTGAAAAGCTGATGTTCGAGCCAAAGACGGCAAAATCATTATCCGCTGAGGAGATCTCCAAGGCGGACGCTTTCTGCGAGGGCTACAAAACCTTCCTCGACGCCTCGCCGGTAGAGCGTGAGGCTGTGGAATACGCCGTAAAAGCCGCCAAAGAAGCGGGCTTTACCGCCTTTGACCCCGACAGGAAGTATCAGGCGGGCGACAAGGTTTACTACGTCAACCGCGACAAGGCTGTGGCTCTTGCGGTCATCGGAAAAAACGGCGTGAAAGACGGCGCGCGCCTTGCGATCGCGCACATTGACTCGCCGCGAATCGACCTTAAGCCCAACCCGCTCTATGAGTCGAACAACCTCGCCCTCTTCAAAACCCACTACTACGGCGGCCTCAAAAAGTATCAGTGGACAGCTATCCCGCTGACACTGCACGGCGTGGTCGTAAAGCTTGACGGTACCCGTGTCGATGTCAAGTGGGGCGACGAAGAGAACGAAAGCTGCTTCTGTGTCACCGATCTGCTTCCGCACCTCGCGCAGGAGCAGGCGGTCAAGCCGATGGCGAAGGCGTTCACCGGCGAGGATCTGAACGTGCTGGTCGGCTCTCGTCCTTATGCGGAAGCCGAGGACGAAAAGGAACTTGTCAAGCTCAACGTCATGTCGATACTCAATGAAAAATACGGCATCACCGAGGGCGATTTCCTATCAGCGGAGCTTTGTCTGGTGCCTTCCTTCAAGGCGAAGGACGTCGGCTTTGACCGCAGCATGATCGGCGGCTACGGCCACGACGATAAGGTCTGCGCCTATCCCGCGCTGATGGCGGCGCTCGATGCAAAGGACGTCGAAAAAACCTGCATAACCTACCTGACTGACAAGGAAGAGATCGGCAGCGAGGGCAATACAGGTATGCAGAGCGATTTTCTGCGTTATTTTATATACGATCTCGCAAAGCTCGATGGGGCAGAGGGCTATCGCGCGCTTTCAAAGAGCACCTGCCTTTCCGCCGACGTTAACGCGGCGTTTGATCCCACCTACGCTTCCGCGTATGAGGCGCAGAACGCCTGCTACATCAACGGCGGCGTGGTCATTTCCAAATACACCGGTCACGGCGGCAAATACGACACCTCCGACGCCTCGGCAGAATATATGGGCGCGGTCAGGACACTGCTTGAGGAAAACAGCGTGCAGTGGCAGATCGGCGAGCTTGGTAAGGTAGATCTCGGCGGCGGCGGCACCATCGCAAAATATGTCGCGAACATGAATGTCGACGTTATCGACCTCGGCGTGCCGGTGCTCAGCATGCACGCCCCGTTTGAGATCGTCAGCAAAACTGACGTCTACATGGCGTACCGTGCTTTTTACGAGTATTTCGTCGCGCCTTCTGACATAAAGCTTTGATATTCGCGCCTAGTCAAACGATCCATGCAAAACGGACCTCCTTTACGGAAGTCCGTTTTGTTAGGCCT
>ONHJ01000151.1 GCA_900317595.1 uncultured Eubacteriales bacterium
ACGGCGTTCAGGATATACTTCGCGTTCTCGGTCACGTCGTCCGCGCCCATCAGGTCGTATGCCGCCTTGGCGTGCTGAATGAAATAGCTGCCCAGCGTGATCGCGTTCCGCATGATCGCGGCACTTGCGACGAGCGGCTGCGGGTTGTCGAAGGTAACGCTTTCAAACCTCGGCTTGTCCGCTCTTGTGAGTATCCCGGCAAGCCTGAGCACATTGCCGACGAGCTTGCCCGCCCAGTCGGAGATATCTGCATACTCTCCGCGCAGCTTCGGCTCAAGACTCACGGAGAAATCCTCGAATAATTTGACCGCCTCGGGACTGAGTGTGATAAGCTCCGGCTCAGCTTTGTCCTCATCCAGCATATCCTCGATGATCTCGCGGTATCGTTGCTTTGCTTCACACGAGATCGGCGTTGTATTGAACCGCCTTTTGCCCACCAGCGAACGCGGCATACAGTACAGAAAACGCGCCGTCAGACCGCGTCCCCGGAACGTGCGGTTGCTCATCATGCCCGAGATCACGTTCGGCTGCACGGTCAGCAGGATCGTCAGCGCCGGGTCTTTAACGCTCTCGCTCGGTCTGCCAATGCGGTCAACGCGTATCGTATCGCCCGAGTAGGCTTTGAGAAACACGTCGATGTTCACATTCTTGGAATACAGCCCGGCGAGCAAGTCGAAAATGCCGCCCTCAGAGGAGAGGATCGCTGTTCTGCCGGTTTCGCTGAGCGCTGAGCTTAGCTTCTCGGTAGTGATGTCGTCCACATAGAGCTTGAGCGGCTGCATGACCTTGAACGCCGCTATCTCGCTCGCGATACTCAGAAAGTCCTCCTCCTTCACGTCCTGCTTCTTTGCCATTTTGCTTTCCATTGCCTTTTGCTCCTGTTCCAGCACGCGCAGCTTCATCTTGCTCTCCTCAATCAGCGGCGCGCGGCGTTTGTTTTCCTCGGCTTCATAGGCGGTGATCGGATTTGACACCGCGCCGATGACCGCCGATTTTCTTTCGCTCGGCTCGGCAACGGACACCACATAGAGGTTCAGCGGCTCGACCCAGTCGGGCTTGCCTTGGATTTTGTACCGTCCCTGCACACACAGCGCCAACGCCGCCAGCACCGAACAAGCGCACATATCCACGGGCGTCTGGGTGCTCTCGGCGAGTCCGAGGACATAGTCCTTCACCGTATCGGGCAGGGTATCAACCGGAAACGCGGGAAGATTCGGCTCGTCGAACGGTACCGGTTTCTCCCAGCTTGGTGAAGCCTGTTTCTTCTCATACTCCTCGGGAGGTATGTAATTCTCCGAGGCTGCAATTTTGTCGTAGAATTTCTCCGCGCTCTTCCAGATCGTTTCGATCTCCCCGGTACCGAGCGGCGGCTCGCAGCGGTCGCAGGCTTTCATATATTCATCGAGCGCCTTGCCGCTGTTTTTTCCGTAGCGTTTCAGCAGCTTGCCCGCGATATGCGAGAGGGTCGCGTTGCGCCTGCCTTCGGGGATGATTTCGCCGAGGTTCGGCTGTGCCGCGTTGTTTTGGCTGTCTTGGACTGTCTTATCGGGGAACTCTAAAAGCGGCTCACAGCCGGTTGTGTCCCAAAGAAAGCTTTTGCCCCGCCGTTTATCCAACACGACCGAACAGTCGTTGTTTTTCAAAGGCGGGATCGGATGCAACGTCACGTTGCCCCACATTTCGGCTTCGTCGAGGAAGTCTTTGATCGTCATGCTCCCCTCGTGAAAGTACGCCTTCGCCTCTTTGTTGCCGAAGTAGAACCGCCCTGCGTCAAGCGCCTTTTCATCGAACACGGGCAGGTAACTTTGCAGCCGTTTCAGCAGCGCCACATACTCCTCCGCCGAGCTGATCCGCTCGATTGGAAAGAGGATATGAAATCTTGGGCGAGGACTTTTACCGCCCTTCTGCTTCATATGGTTCCGGCTGGTATAGGCGGCAAACTTAACTTCGCTGAATATCTCGGTCAGCTTCCTGAGCGTCAGCCAGTCGGCTTCGTTGTCGCTGTGGTCGTTGTCGCAGTCCAACGCCGCTACGCTCGTGCCGAGGAAGTTCTTTATCGAGCGGTAGCCATCCTTAAAGTCAAAGAAAACGTGGTCATGCCTCACAAGTTTTTCAAATTCCTCCGCGGTTTCCGCTGTGTTGTCATATTGATACAGGCAGTTCTGCGCGTTCTGATACGCGTTTGAGCAGTGGATTTCAATCCGCACCTTGCGCCACCTCACCATACACCTCTTCGCCCGGCTGCGCCAGATAATCCAGCAGCGTATCGAAGTTGATCAGGTACTTTTTGCCGGCTTTCAGGCGCGGCAGCTTGCCGCTTACCGCAAGGCGGCGGATATGGTACTCCGTCACGGCGGTGTTCGGGTCAAGCTTCTTCAGCTCACGGGCGGCTTCGCTGACGGTTCTCATGCGCGGAATCTTGCGGATGACGGGTTGGCTGTTGTTATGGTTGATTTCTTTCATTTATTTTTACCTTCCTTTTTCATTTCTCTTGACAAGCGGTTATTTTTCGGTTAAAATAGTAACCGAAAGCAACTTGTCACAATTTAATTATAATTGTGACAGAATTAAATTACAAGAGTTTTCCTGCAAGTTGTGACAAACTTGCAGGAACGAAAGAAAGGCAAACATATGTGTGACAAAACAAATGTTACTGTAGAACGCTTGCGCACCCTGATCGACGAAACAGGACTTGCGCGGCAGGCGATCGCCGACGAAATAGGGTGCGACGTTTCGACCATCACCAAGCACTACAACGGCACGCGCAACCTGACAACAGACTTCATCGTCATGTACGCGCGGTATTTTAACGTATCCGCC
>ONHJ01000057.1 GCA_900317595.1 uncultured Eubacteriales bacterium
ACTATATGTACTGCATCAACGATGCCGAGCTCAACGAGCTGATCCTCGACGCGCGCGCATCCACCGATCAGGCTTACAGAAAGAGCATGTACAAGGCTTGCCTTGACATCATCATCGACTGGGCTGTTGAGATCCCCGTATATCAGCGTCAGAACGCTATCATCTTCAGCACCGAGAGAATCAACCTCGACAGCGTTACTCCCGACATCACCACCTTCTATGGCTGGATGAAGGAAGTAGAGAAGATCGAGCTTAAATAATCAAGCATATCATTGTTCATTGAACAAACCAAAAGCCTGCTCCGCGCATAGTCGCGGGGCAGGCCCCGTTGCCACGGGAGGGCAGCGCGCCTTTGGAGAGCGTCGTTTGGCAAAGCCTTTCTGCAACGGCGCGTCTGAACGCGGGCTTGATGGTAACCTTTTTACTCTCTTTACATCCTCTTTTTTGTTTTAAATATCCGCTTCATTTTGCAAGTTGAATTGAAAATGGAAAGTTGAAAGTGGAAAATTGCAAATTGCAAATTAATCTTACTGTACACCATATACTGTACACTGTAAAATCGGGTGCGGGCAGCGCCCGCCCTTCACTGTTAATTATTAATTATTAATTATTAATTATTTTTTTGCGCAGAGCACAACTTTCCCGGAGCCGATATTTAAAATAAAAAAGATCGGAGGAATCTTTTTGAACACCCTTAAATTCATTGCGAAACGATTGTTGATGTCAGCCGTCATACTGTTTTTTGTGGCGCTGATAATCTACATTCTGATGCGCTGTTTACCGACAAGCTATGTTGAAACCATCGCCAGGCAGAAATCGATGCAGCCTAACTCCAAGTCGTTTGACGAATGGATGAAGCAGCTCAATGCCGCCTACGGCATGGACAAGGGAATTATCGCGGGATTTTTCCAGTGGTGCGGCAACGCTCTTCGCGGCGAGTTCGGCGACAGCTGGTACTACACCGTTCCCGTGACCCAGAAATTCAGCGAGACAATCTGGCTTTCGTTCGTCATGGGCGCTATCTCTCTGGTTTTCGAAATGCTGATCGCTATCCCGCTCGGCGTCATCGCCGCGCGCAAGCAGTATTCCAAAACGGACTACACCATCTCCGTTCTGGCGCTGGCGGGCATTTCGCTTCCCACCTTCTTCTTCGCTTCGCTGTTAAAGCTGCTGTTCAGCGTAAAGCTGGGCTGGTTCGACCTGTTCGGTCTGGTCGGCAGAAACTATGAACAGCTCAGCCCGTGGGGTCAGCTTATGGACAAGGCGCACCATCTGGTGCTGCCTATCATCACGCTGGTCGTCATCAGCGTCGGTTCGCTGATGCGTTACACCCGCACGAATATGCTCGAGGTGCTCAACGCCGACTACATCCGCACCGCACGCGCCAAGGGACTTTCGGAGCGCAAGGTCGTTTATCATCACGCCTTCCGCAACACCCTTATCCCGCTGGTCACCATCATCGGCGGCTCTCTGCCGGGACTTTTCTCGGGTGCGCTCATCACCGAAACGCTCTACTCGATCCCGGGCATCGGCTTCACCTCGTATAACGCGATGGTGGCGGGCGATATCCCGTTCTCGATGTTCTATCTGACCTTCCTCGCGATCCTGACCCTGCTCGGCAACCTGATAGCCGACGTGCTTTATGCCGTTGTCGATCCGCGAGTCAGCATCTCTTAAAGAAAGGAGGACATACCCGTGAAAAAGGATAACAAAAAAACGTCTGAAAAGGGCGCTGCCAAGCAGAGCAAAAAGCAGTACAGCCTTAACGACGACCGCCGCGTCAAGGTGCTTTCGCCCGGCGCAATGGTCGCGAAGCGCTTTTTCAGAAACCGCATCGCAATGATCGGTCTTTTTGTGCTGATCGGAATGTTTGTGTTCTCCTTCCTCGGAGGACTCATCTCTCCCTACAAAGAGGATCAGCTTTTCTACCGCAATGAAATGCAGAAAAAAGAGTACGCCGCTGCGATCGACAACACGGAATTCCGCTATGCCTCCGCTGACGGTCAGAACTTCTCGTCCGTGATCCAGGCGAAGTTCGTGCTGGCGCAGTCCGGCAAAAAGGACTCTTTTGAATACAAGGGCATAAACTACACCATCACCGAAGAGGGCAATAACCTTTACAGCATTGCCGAAGAAGGCACCATGATCGGTATCGCCTACAAGGATATTTTCTCCGTCAGCGACGCCTCGCACGAGCTGCCGTTCACGCTGCAGTTCAAAGCGCTCAAGTCGTATGTGACCGGCGCCGAAAGCTTTGAGGACAACGGCAAGACCTACAAAATGGAGTACATCAAGGGCGAAGACGGCTCTGTCGAGGGCGCGTCGGTCATGGTCGACGGAAAAGAATTCGGCTATATCAGCCGCTATGTCGTCAGCCCGTGGATGCCCGACAACTTCCTGACCCGTGAATTTAAGGAGACCGCGATCGCGGCGATGGAGAACAACGAATCCACCATGGAATACACCGACGCGGAAGGCAACGTGCATGAGTATTTCCTCTCATACAACGCCTCCACCAAAAAATGGACGATCAGTGAAGAGACCGTCACCCGCGTCTATGACAAATACGCTTCACCCAGCGCTGAGCACTGGCTCGGCACCGACAAGAGCGGCATGGATATGCTCACCCGTCTGATGTACGGCGGCAGAGTGTCGCTGATGATCGGCTTTATCGTTGAGATCATCTCCACCCTTATCGGCATAATCCTCGGCGGCGTCGCCGGCTATTTCGGCGGCTGGATCGACAACCTTATCATGCGTATCGTCGATATCTTCTACTGCATACCCTCGCTGCCGATCATCATCATTCTGGGCGCGACCATGGACGCCGTCGGCGTGGAGCCGCAGATCAGAATGATCTATCTGATGCTTATCCTCGGACTCCTCGGCTGGCCGGGTCTTGCCCGTCTTATCCGCGGACAGATCCTCTCGCTGCGCGAGCAGGAGTTTATGACCGCCACAGAAGCCTGCGGCATCAGCGTAAGGCGCCGCATTTTCCGCCACCTGATCCCCAACGTCATCCCGCAGCTCATCGTTTCCTGCACCATGGGTCTCGGCGGCACAATCATCACCGAGGCGACCCTGTCCTTCCTCGGTCTCGGCGTCAAGTTCCCGTTCGCCTCCTGGGGCAACATCATCAACGACGTCAACAACACCTTCGTTCTCACAAACTACTGGTTCATCTGGATCCCTGCGGGCATGCTGCTCCTGCTGACCGTTCTCGCCTTCAACATTCTCGGCGACGGTCTCCGCGACGCGTTTGACCCGAAGATGAAGCGCTGAGGAGGGATAATATGGCTAAGAAAACAAAGTCCGATTCTTATCTGTCCGCAAAGGAATCGCGCCGCATAAGCCGCGAAAACAGAAAGATCACCGACAAATACGAAAAACAGCATAAACGCAAAAAGGTACCCGAGAGCGAGTACCTCACCAAAATGAAGGATTCCCGCAACGTGCTCGAGGTCGACGACCTGCACACCTTCTTCTTCACCGACGTCGGCGTGGTAAAATCTGTTGACGGCGTGACCTTCGATGTGCCTGCCGGCAAGACCATCGGCATCGTCGGCGAGTCCGGCTGCGGCAAGTCCGTCACCAGCCTGTCGATCATGCAGCTTCTCCAGCGCCCTCAGGGTCAGATCGTGAGCGGAAACATCCGCCTGAATCTCGGCGACAAGGCGTATGAGATCTCAAAAACGCCGTCGGTCGCCATGCAGCACATCCGCGGCAACTCGGTTGCTATGATCTTTCAGGAGCCTATGACCAGCCTTAACCCGATCTTCAAGATCGGCTATCAGGTCAACGAGGTTTTGGAGCTCCACAACAAAAGCATGACCAAGGCCGAGATCAAGGCGAGGACCATCGAGCTGCTGAAGATGGTCGGCATCGCCAACAGCGAGGGCGTTTACAATATGTATCCCCACGAGCTTTCGGGCGGTATGCGCCAGCGTATCGTTATCGCCATGGCGCTTGCCTGCAACCCCAAGCTCATCATAGCCGACGAGCCCACCACCGCGCTCGACGTTACCATTCAGGCGCAGATCCTCGATCTGCTGCGCCAGCTCAAGGACAAGATCAATTCTTCGATCATGCTCATCACCCACGACCTCGGCGTCATCGCCGAAATGGCTGACTACGTAGTCGTTATGTACGCGGGCAAGATCGTTGAAAAGGGCACTGCCGAGGAGATATTCGCGCATCCGGCGCACCCATATACCATCGGTCTGATGGCGAGCAAGCCCGTTGTCGGCAAAAAGGTTGACAAGCTCTACTCCATTCCCGGCAAGGTGCCGAACCCTGTCAACATGCCCGACTACTGCTACTTCAAGGATCGCTGTGAGATGTGCGTAAAGCGCTGCGACGGCGCCTATCCCGACGAGGTCAGCCTGTCTCCCACACATAAGACGAGCTGCTACCGCTACTATAAGGATGAGGAGGGTCAGAAATGAGCAAGAATGAGAATCTGATCATCGATAACAATTATGTTCCGCTCGAGCCCGACCCTCAGTATATCTTGCAGGTCAACGCGCTGAAAAAATACTTCCCGGTCAAGGGCGGTCTGATCTCGCACACCGTCGGCTATGTCAAGGCGGTTGACGGCGTGACCTTTAACCTAAAGCGCGGCACCACAATGGGTCTTGTCGGTGAATCCGGCTGCGGCAAAACCACCGTCGGACGCACAATCCTGCGCCTTTCCGGCGAAAAGACCGGCGGCCAGGTGCTCTTTGACGGCAAGGAAGTCTATGACATGAACACCAGACAGATGCACGAACTGCGCACCAAAATGCAGATCATCTTCCAGGATCCGTTTTCCTCGCTGTCGCCCCGTCTGCCTGTTTCCGAGATCATCGGCGAGGCGGTAAGAGAGCACAAGATCGTTTCGAAGTCGGAGTTCAACGACTACATCGACCAGGTCATGGACAACTGCGGTCTGCAGCCCTTCCACCGCGACCGCTATCCGCATGAGTTCTCAGGCGGTCAGCGCCAGAGGATCTGCATCGCCCGCGCCTTGGCTCTCAACCCCGAGTTCATCGTCTGCGACGAGCCCGTTTCCGCGCTGGACGTTTCGATCCAGGCGCAGATCATCAACCTGCTTAAGGATCTTCAGGACAAATATCACCTGACATATTTGTTTATCTCTCACGATCTCTCGGTCGTTGAGCATATCTCCGACACGATCGGCGTCATGTATCTCGGCAATCTGGTCGAATACGGCGCCACGAAGGATATTTTCGACAATCCGCTGCACCCCTACACCAAGGCGCTGTTCTCGGCGATCCCGATGCCCGACCCGACGGTGAAGATGAACCGCATCGTGCTCGAGGGCTCAATCCCTTCGCCCGCCAACCCGCCGAAGGGCTGCAAATTCCACACCAGATGTGCCAACTGCATGGAGCGCTGCAAGCATGAGGCGCCCGTTCAGCGCGAGATCGAGCCGGGTCATTTCGTGGTATGCCATCTCTATGAGGGAGAGGGAACCGCGAATGAAAAAGGATGATTTTGAGGACGACGGCAGAACAATAGCGGATATGAGCGGCATCGAACGGCCGTCGCTGTTTTCCTTCGGCAGAGCCGCAAGGGAAAAGCGAAAGGAGAAGACCGCCGAAGCCGGCGCGCCCGCGCAGGAGGAAGGGCTGACCAAAAGCCAAAACCGCGCCTATATGCTGGGCGCCATCGTCGCCGGGCTTGCCATCACCGCCGTTTTCATCATCTGCGGCGCTATCGCCATCTTTATTATGACGCAGATCTGGAAATGATTTTGAACAAAAACCATCCCCGCACTAAAAACGGTGCGGGGTTTGCTTTTTAATGCTCCGTTGCGGCGGAAATATTATCGTTTTTTTCTTTAAGGAATTAATATTTTTGCGGAACTGTGCTATAATGTGGCATGGATTTGTATAATGAATCAGGAAGCGTGAGCGTATATGAAATTAGGTTTTGACAATAACAAATATCTGGAGATGCAGTCGCAGCATATCCGCGACCGCATCGCGAAGTTCGGCGACAAGCTCTATCTGGAGTTCGGCGGCAAGCTGTTTGACGACTATCACGCCGCGCGCGTGCTGCCCGGCTTCAAGCCCGACTCAAAGCTGCAGATGCTTATGCAACTAAAGAACGAGGCTGAGATCGTGATCGTGATAAACGCCGCCGATATCGAAAAAAACAAGGTGCGCGGCGACCTGGGCATCACCTATGACCTTGATGTGCTGCGCCCGCTTTGCCGACCAGCCCACCGCCGTGAAATTCGAAAAGCACCTCACCGAAAACGGCGTGAATGTCTACCATCACTACACAATACCCAACTATCCCACAGATATCGACCTGATCGTCAGCGACAAGGGCTACGGCAAGAACGATTATGTCGAGACCTCGCGCCGTCTGGTGGTCATCACGGCTCCCGGACCCGGCTCGGGCAAAATGGCGGTCTGCCTCAGTCAGCTCTATCACGAGCACAAGCACGGCGTAAAGGCGGGCTATGCCAAGTATGAGACCTTCCCGATCTGGAACCTTCCGCTGAAGCATCCCGTGAATGTGGCGTATGAAGCCGCAACCGCCGACCTCAACGACGTCAACATGATCGACCCCTTCCATCTCGAGGCGTACGGCAAAACCACGGTCAACTACAACCGCGATATCGAGATATTTCCCGTGCTTAACACGATGTTTGAGCAGATCCTGGGCGAGTCACCCTATAAATCGCCCACCGATATGGGCGTGAACATGGCGGGCAACTGCATAATTGACGACGACGTCGTCTGTGAAGCCGCGAATCAGGAGATCATCCGCCGCTATTACAACGCGCTTTCAAACCGCACAAAGGGCGTGGGCGCGCAGGACGAGGCTTATAAGATCGGACTGCTGATGAAGCAGAACAGGCTCACCACCGCCGACCGCGCCGTTGTCGCTCCTGCCTTGGAAAAAGCGCGTCAGACCGGCGCGCCTGCCGCCGCCATACAGCTTGCCGACGGCACGATAATCACGGGCAAAACCAGCGCGCTGCTGGGCGCCTGCGCGGCAATGCTGCTAAACGCGCTCAAAAAGCTGGCAAACATCCCGAAGGAGGTCGACATACTCGACGCTGCGGTCATCGAGCCGATACAGAAGCTCAAGGTCGAGACCTTCGGCTCCAACAATCCGAGGCTGCATACCGACGAGATACTCATAGCGCTGGCTATGTCCGCGGTCACCAATCCCACCGCGAAGGTCGCCATGGAGCGCCTGCCGCAGCTTCGCGACACCGACGCGCACGCTACGGTCATCCTCTCCGAGACCGATATGCGCATACTTAAAAAGCTCGGCATCCGTCTTACCACAGAGCCGGAATACGAAACCGAGCGCTTGTACAGAAAATAACACACCGGGGCTGGATCCGTGCCGATCAGGGAGAACCGCGACTTGCCGGAGCGGCGGATCGTCAGCCGATCGGATGATCTATCATCAGAAATCGCAGACAGGTACCGCGGTATCTGTCTGTTTGTCTATCCACCGAAAGCGAGGACAAATATGGCACAGGATTTTTCCTCAAGAGAAGCAAAAGAGCTGCTTGCGAGGCATCGGGAGCTGAACAGACAGCAAAACGAGCTGGCGGCTCTGCCGGAACGCTTCCGTCAGGAGAGCCTTAAAACGGCGCGGCAATTGCGCAGCGCGCACGCCTTTGAGAACGCGGCGCGTGACGGCATATTGCGCGGAAAGGACAGCGGCGCGTCGCTTTTCGGCACGGATAAGCTGATTTCCGACCTCAGCCGCTATCAAAAGCTGCGCCCGATCGCGGACTACGCCAAGCAGATGCTCGACCGACATCAGCAGCAGGTCAGGGAAAGCTGCGACAGCCTGCAGGCCGGCGGCAGCGGTCTGCGCCGCATCTTTTCGTCCTCGCAGAAAAAGCAGGACGCTCAGCAGGCCTATCACGAGCTCAGCGCGCTGCTGAACACAAATTACGCGACCGACACCGAGCGTATGCAGGCGGACGCTGCGCGTATAATGCAGGAGCCGTCGGCGGCGGCGTGGCGGCAGTGGCAGCAGGATCCGGCATCGCTGAAAGACGCCGCCCGGGAAGCGCTTAAGGAAATCGTCGAAAGCGGCGTCGCGCTCAGTGAGATAACTCAGCTTTTGCAGCAGTTCGCCCGCCTGGAGGCGCCGTTCCGCGACGCCGAAAGCGTGCAGCAGCAGAGCCGGAGCGCGATCGTTCAGGCGGCAAAGCAGATGTCGGCGGCGGAGGTTTTCCGCGTTTTGCAGGGCGTTCCGGTTGAGGAAGCGAACCGCGACAAGGGCGGCATCCGCGTCAAAGCTCTTCGCGACAGCGGCTTTGAGTCGATGGCTGACATATACGCCGCCACGCCCAAGCAGCTTGCCGACGTCAAGGGCATCAGCGACGACGGCGCGTATGAGCTGAAAAAGATCGCTGCGGATTTTGCCTACCGCACCGCGACCTCGGTTAAAATCAAGCTGAGCTTCGACGATCAGACTCCCGAAGCCACCGGTATGGTGTGCGCGGTATACCGCTATTTGCAGGCTGAGGACAGCCTTAAGGACTACAGAGAGCTTGCGAAGGGCGAAGAACAGCGCGTCTCGCAGGCAAAAAAGACGCTTGAGAGCGTCGGCAACGGCACGCTGTGGATATTTTATTCCGCCGGGGAAAAGCAGGAGGCGCAAAGATCCTTCCGCTACCTCAGCGGCTTGCTGCAGGGCGGCTATGCCGCGGAGCTCGGGCGCTGTGCCGCTGCGCTCAACAGGCAGGTCAGCGCCGATCCCGCCGCAGCTTGGGCGCATTTTTCACAGAACTCGGTGCGCTATTACAACGTGCTCGAGGAACTGGTCCCACAGCTTCTCAGCGACGGCAACCGGCTTTTCGGTCTGCCGGAGGATCTGGCACACGCGATACAGGCGGAGCCGTTCAACTCCGAGGGACTGAGCTGCACTCTGCGCCGCTATCAGGAGTGGGGCGTGAAATACATCCTGCACCAAAAGAGGGTGCTGCTCGGCGACGAAATGGGCTTGGGCAAAACCGTGCAGGCTATCGCCGCCATGGCGTCGCTTCGCAACGACGGCGCAACGCATTTCGCGGTGGTGTGTCCTGCCAGCGTGCTGACCAACTGGTGCCGCGAGATCGCCAAGCACAGCGACCTTTCGGTCATTCCCGTTCACGGCGGCAACCGCCAAACGGCGCTTGCGCAGTGGGTGAGGGACGGCGGCGTCGCTGTCACCACCTATGAGACCACCGCCCATTTTGAGCTTGAGGACGGGTTCCGCTTCGATATGCTGGTCGTCGACGAGGCGCATTACATCAAGAACGCCGGCGCGCGGCGCACCGTCAACGTCAAAAAGCTCTGCGAACGAGCCGAGCGCCTGCTGTTTATGACCGGCACTGCTATTGAGAACCGCGTTGAGGAAATGCTGTCGCTGATGACTGTCCTGCAGCCGGAGCTCGCGGGTCAGGTCAAAAGCAAGGCGTTCATGGCGAGCGCTCCGCAGTTCCGCGAGGAGATAGCGCCCGTTTATTACCGCCGCAAGCGCGAGGATGTGCTGACAGAGCTGCCCGACCTGACCGAGTCCGAGGAATGGTGCGGCCTTCAGGGCGAGGAAGAACAGCTCTATGAACAGGCGGTGCTCAGCCGCAAATACGCCGACGCCCGCCGTGTGTCGTGGGCGGTAGGCGACTTGGAAAACAGCTCCAAGGCAAGGCGCCTCAAGGAGCTGCTCGGCGAGGCTTTGGAGGAGGAGCGCAAGGTGATAGTCTTTTCCTTCTTCCTCGATACTATCGAAAAGATCTGCGCCATGCTCGGCGACCGCTGCGTGGGCCCGATAAACGGCTCCGTAAGTCCGCAGCGCCGTCAGGAGCTGGTCGACGAATTTGATAAAGCGCCCGCCGGCGCGGTGCTTGCCGCGCAGATACAATCGGGCGGCACAGGGCTGAATATTCAGTCCGCAAGCGTGATCGTGATCTGTGAGCCGCAGTTGAAGCCCTCTATCGAGAATCAGGCGATATCCCGCGCCTATCGCATGGGTCAGGCTCGAAACGTGCTCGTTTACCGCCTGCTGTGCGAGAACACGGTGGACGAAAAAATCACGGAAATGCTTGCCGAGAAGCAGGCGGTGTTCGACGCCTTCGCCGACAAATCAGCCATTGCTGATGAAACGATGGAGCTCGACCAGCAGACCCTCGGCACCATTATCGACGAGGAGATCAAGAGGATACAGGCGAAGAACGGGGCTGCTGACGAAACGCCCGCACCCGTTCAATGACCTATCGGATTATAGCTTAAAGGATAGAATTATGCAGATATTTCTTAATATAGTATTACTAATAATCGGCTTTGCCGCCTTGATAAAGGGCGCCGACTTTTTCGTGGACGGCAGCGCGTCGCTGGCGCGCACATTCAGGGTACCGGGCGTGATAATCGGGCTGACGATCGTAGCCCTCGGCACCAGCGCGCCGGAGCTGGCGGTCAGCACGTCGGCTGCCATCGGCGGCTCCAATGAGATCGCGCTGAGCAACGTGGTCGGCTCCAACCTGTTCAATCTGCTGATGGTGCTGGGCATCTGCGCGCTTATCCGCCCAATACCCATCGACAGAGGGATAATCAAGCGCGATTTTCCGCTTTCGATCATCGCGTCCGCAGCGGTGCTGCTCGGCGTGGGCTACGCTCTGTTCACGGGCGATATCCCGCTGTCAGGCACGGCGATGTCGGATAAGGTCGGAATGGTTGACCGCCCGCTTTCGATCGGCTTGCTGGTGGTTTTTGTCGCCTACATCGCATTTTTGATCTATATGGCGCGCCGACATCCCACCGTTGAATCGGGTGAGGAGGCGTTACCGGTTTGGAAAAGCGCCCTGCTGATCCTGGTGGGCGTCGCCTGCATCGTCCTCGGCGGAAATCTCGTGGTCGACAACGCAAAGAGCATAGCGGCGGCGTTCGGAATGTCAGAGACGCTTATCGGGCTGACCGTGGTAGCCTTCGGCACCTCGCTGCCCGAGCTGGTGACCTCGATAGTCGCCTCGCGCAAGGGCGAAAACGGCTTGGCGGTCGGCAATGTGGTCGGCTCCAACCTGTTCAACCTGCTGTTCATTCTCGGAGTTTCCGCGACAATACATCCGATCGAGGTCAACTTCGCGTCGGTGATCGATCTTGCGATCCTGATCGCGGTATCTGTCATCACGCTGCCGTTTGCCCTGACCAAAAAAATCAGCAGGGCAGAGGGCGTGGTCATGGTGCTGCTCTACGCCGCGACAGTGACATTCGCGATAATAAGATAGCCTTACTCACTATTCACCATTCTCTGTACACTGAACTCGAGGTGTTCCCATGAAAAAATCATTTAAGATCCTGCTTGCCGCGGTTGCGGTGTTTATGGTTCTGGCTGTAACGGCGACCCTGACGCTGAGCATCATCACCATGATGAAGGTCAACGCGATCAATTCACAGACTTCGGGCGAAGCTGCCGCAAAGAGCAGCCCCGATGAAGCGGACAATCCTGCCGCTCCCGCCGACAGCGGCGAGACGAAGGATAAGTATGAGGACGGCGTCGTCATCGCCGAAAACTATACGATACGTTCAACAAAGGCGATCTCCGACGCTTATCTCTCGGGCGACGCCTCGCGGCTCGACTCCGACGACAGAGAAACGCTCGACCTTGCCTCAAAGGTGCTCAAAGAAATAATAAACGACGGCATGACCGACTTCGAGAAGGAGTGCGCCGTTTATGACTGGATATGCGAAAACATCGGGCTCGACGACGGCGGCATGGTGCTGATTCAGGACGATCCCGAGGCGGTCTGCACGCCGCACGGTGTTTTGAAGCACAAAAAAGCGGTTTGCGTGGGCTATGCCACCACCTTCCGCCTGTTTATGGAGATGCTCGACATACAGTGCCATGTCGTGCCTGCCTCGGAGCGCGGCCATTCGTGGGATCTGGTGCAGCTCGACGGCGCGTGGTATCATGTTGACGCCTACAGCGTCAGCGCCGGCGACCACTATTCTCTCAATCTGCCCGACGAAATGATGTCGCAGGATTGGGACAGAGATCATTTCCCGGCAGCCGAAAGCTACGACTGCTGCTGGCTCTACCGCAACGCCAAGGAGTCGACCGACGTCTACACCCTGCCGGCGTCGCTGAAGGAGGCGATCGACAACCGCGAAACCTATCTCAGCCTGCTCTATACGCCCGAATCCGATGACGACGAGGCGATCGCGGATGCCATACTCAAGCGGCTGAGTGCGAAGGTGGGCTTCAGCGAGGAGTATATGGACGTGATCTCGTTCATCGATTACCACGTCGCGACAGTCGACGGCAAGGTGCTTGCCTGCGCGCACATCACCTATTATGACCAAGCCGAATACGATCCTTACTCGATCCCCGATTATCTGGACGAGGATAAGATCAACGACGCGATCGAAAGGGTTTTCGGCGAGCTCGATATGGGATATTGAGATAGAAAAAGGAGAGAACTATGAGAAAAAACACGGCTGTCCTGCTTTGCGCCGTAATGGCGGCTTGCCTTGCGGCAGGCTGTCAAAACGGAGCGCAGCGATCCGAAGGCTCGACAGGCAAAACGGCTCAGTCAGAGCAAACCGCCGACCTTTCGGGGCTTCGCGATAAAATGCTTGCGGCGGCAGAGCTGCCCGAAATGCTCAGCGTTACGGACAAAAGCAGCAGACCCGAGCGCAAGCTTGCCACAATAACCGACATAGATTATCAAAAGACGGACGGCTTTTTCATCGACTACGCCGCCGACGGCACCGCCTATGAGATCGCGGTCATCGCCCTCAAAAGCGCCGACGATATGCCTTCGCTCGAAAAAAGCCTGCGCTCACACATCCAAAAGCGCACCGAGCAGTACCGCTATTACGCTCCCGGTCAGGTGACGCGCGCCGAGTCCGCGAAGGTCGTCTCCGACGGAAAACGCGCTGCGCTGATAATGTGCGACGACGTCAAGGCTGTGGAAAAGGCGTTTTTGGGTTAGTTGCCGGTTTTGAGTTACCCGATTTGTAAAGCTGCGTGCTTTGCTGTACAGCAGCCTTTGGTTTGCCGCCGAGGGAGATTCCTCGACTAAACGCTTCGCGTTTTGCGTTCGGCACCGCTCAAAATGACAGCAAAAGAAAAGGCTCACAGGGCGGACACACGAATCTGCTCCTACACCTAACATCAACTTTAACTTAAAAGGAGATTTATTATGACACACGCAGACAAGGCGGAAGCGCTTTTTAATGATGGATATAACTGTGCGCAGGCGGTGCTGCTGGCGTTTGAGGACGTCACCGGCATAGGGCGCGAAACAGCGGCAAGGCTCTCGTCGTCCTTCGGCGGAGGGCTCGGAAGGATGCGCGAGGTGTGCGGTGCGGTAAGCGGCGCGGCTATGGTGCTGGGGCTTGTAAAAGGATATTCCGACCCCAAGGACGCAGAGGCAAAGCGCCTGCATTATCACGGCGTGCAGGACTTCTGCGCACGCTTCAAAGAGCAAAACGGCTCGATAATCTGCCGCGAGCTGCTCAGCGGAACCGAGGTAAAAGCCGGCCGCGACCCCGAAGCGCGCACCCGCGAGTATTACAAAAAACGCCCCTGCCCGCAAATTGTGAGGAACGCCGCCGATATCCTTGAAGAAATGCTGAAAAACTGATGAAAATTATTAAAACTGTATCATTTTGGGCTTGACTCTCACGGCTTTTTCATCTATAATTAACTTAAGTAAATCTGTTTACTAATAACAGAGAATAAGGAGGAATTGCTTATGTATTACACAGCAGAAGTTACCAAAATGTGTCCTGTTGCCAAGGGCGCATATCACGGCCCTGCTCCTATCCCTGAAGAGGGCAATTGGGTTCAGGCGAAAGAGATTAAGGATATTTCGGGTTTCACACACGGAATCGGCTGGTGCGCACCTCAGCAGGGCGCCTGCAAGCTGACTCTCAATGTGAAAGAGGGCATCATTGAGGAAGCTCTGGTTGAAACGATCGGCTGCTCGGGTATGACCCACTCCGCCGCTATGGCCTCCGAAATCCTCATCGGCAAGACTCTTCTTGAGGCGCTCAACACCGACCTGGTATGCGACGCCATCAACACCGCAATGAGAGAGCTCTTCCTGCAGATCGTATACGGCAGAACTCAGTCCGCGTTCTCCGAAGGCGGCCTGCTCGTCGGCGCTTCTCTGGAGGACCTCGGCAAGGGTCTCCGCTCACAGGTCGGCACAATGTTCGCCACCAAGGAAAAAGGTCCCCGTTATCTTGAGATGACCGAGGGCTACTGCACACGCGTTGCGCTCAACAAGGACAACGAAATCGTCGGCTATGAGTTCGTCAGCCTCGGCAAGATGATGGACTTCATCAAGGGCGGTATGGACGCAAACGAAGCGCTTGAAAAAGCCAAGGGTCACTATGGTCAGTTTGACAACGCTGCCAAGTACATTGACCCGCGTCACGAATAAGGAGGTGTGCAGCATGAGTTTGTTTGAAAACTACGACAGAAGAATTGAAAAAATCAACGGTGTTCTCGCTCAGTACGGCATCGAGTCCGTAGAGGAGAGCCGCGAAATCTGCAAGGCTGCAGGTTTTGACCCCTATGAAATCGCAAAGGGCATTCAGCCCATCTGCTTCGAGAACGTTTGCTGGGCTTACTGCGTAGGCGCCGCCATCGCTCTCAAGGCGGGCGCAAAGAACGCTGAGGA
>ONHJ01000193.1 GCA_900317595.1 uncultured Eubacteriales bacterium
ATTGACTCCTGCACTGTTTTCGGTACTTTGGGTGTTCTTTTATGTTTTTTGTCTTCTTTCTTCTTGAATAAATCGAATAATGCCATCAGCCGATGCCTCCGTATTTTCTGACCTCTTTTTTATGCTGTTTCTTTTTTTTTCGATCTTTTTTCACGTTTTTTTCTGGTAACTCTTCGGAGGCAATGCTTGTCTCAGTCCTATACATTCTTGTTCGTGGAGTCAGCACATGATGCACTATAATGTGCAGCATGAACCTTTCAAACGGCATCGAATCGACCCTGCCGTCATTGCTGGGGCAGGGGATACTGATGATCGCCATTTCGGTGATGATGCTTTTCACCAACGTGTGGCTGGCGCTTATCTATATCATCGCTATGCCGGTCACCTTGATCGGGCTTCGCGTGATCGCCGTGCGTACCAAGAGGGAATTCGCCAAAGCCAACCGCCAGCTCGGAAAAATGAATTCGCTTGTTTCCGATACCTATTCCAACCACACCGTTGTCAAGGCGTACGGAAGGGTCGACGAAAAGGAAGCGGAGTTTGATTCGCTGAACAGGGAGTTTGAGAGCCTGTTTGTGCGCTCGCGATTTACCTCGGGCTTTATGCGTCCGTTCAGCGACATGATGGCAAAGATATCTTATATCCTGCTCTGCCTGACGGGCGGCATGATGCTGATCTCCGGGACCCTCACACTCGGTCAGTTCACCGCGTTTCTGTTCTACGGCAACATGATCGGAGTCCCGATCTCCGAGCTTTCGGTGGCGTTCAACAATTTCCAGGATTCGCTCAGCTCCGCAGCGCGTGTTTACGAATTTCTCGACGAGGATGAGGAGCCGCAGGAACAGCCCAAGACCCGGCTCATTCCCGAAAAAGTCAGGGGCGAGGTCAGCTTTGAAAACGTGAGATTCGGTTATACTCCGGAAAAAACGCTGATGGAGAACGTGTCCTTCACCGCTAAGCCGGGATATACCATGGCGATCGTCGGACCGTCCGGCGCCGGCAAGACCACGCTCATCAATCTGCTGATGCGCTTTTATGATATCCAAGGCGGCTCGATCAGGCTCGACGGCGTCGATATACGCGAGCTTTCAAAGCACGAGCTGCGCGGCGCGTTCGGAATGGTTCTGCAGGAAACGTGGATATTTGACGGCACGATAGCCGAAAACATCGCGTTCGGAAAGCCCGGAGCCTCCCGCGAGGAGGTCGTCAGAGCCGCGAAGCTTGCCTATTGCGACGGCTTTATCGACCGCCTGCCCAAGGGCTATGACACATATATCAGCGCTGAGAATTCCGCGCTTTCCGCCGGCGAAAAGCAGCTCCTCTCTATCGCGAGGGCGATAATCGCCGACCCGAAGGTGCTGATACTCGACGAAGCTACCTCTCAGGTGGATACAAAGACCGAGGAGGTCATCACACGGGCAATGCAGGAAATGATGGTGAACAGAACGAGCTTTATCATCGCGCACCGCCTCTATACGATACGCAACGCCGACCGCATCATCTTTATGAAGGACGGCGATATCAAGGAAGTCGGCAGCCATGAGGAGCTGCTGAAAAAGCATGGATATTACGCCGCGATGTACGCGTCCGGGATATCCGCTGAATAAGACAGTTGTGTCAGCTTAAGTGTTGCATTATACCGATCCACGCAGTGGATTGCGGGGACGGAGCGGCAAATCACCTGCGATTCGCTTAAGCTTACGGCATTACGGAATAGGGGGAGTTATTATCAAAACCATATCATTTGAAGAAGCGCAAAGGCTTGTCAAGGCAGGAGAAACGGCGACAGAGGAAGAACGTAAGAAAATGCAGCGCGAACGCCTGCGTGTTCTGGTCGACTATGCCCGGGAATATTCGCCTTATCTGCGGGAGCTGTACAAGGATATCCCCGACGATTACGTGCTTGAGGACTTGCCTGATGGGTGACCGACCCGGAGCTTAATGTTGGCTTGGTACGCTCGTATCTGGCGCGCGACCCCGCCGACAATTCGCTGCTGCTCGGCAAATACACCGCGCTGCAGACCTCGGGCTCTACCGGCAATCCGCTTCCGATGGTGCGCGATATGCACCGCAATCAGATCCACACCCAGCTTTTGCTGCAAAGACTGATGTCGCCGGTGCCTGTCGGCTATTATGACCACTCAAAGCACAAGATGGCGTTCATCGTCCATCTTTCCACCTCGGCGTCAAGCTACGGCTCCTATCAGAAAACCAAGGCGCGTCATCCGGGTTATGAGGACAATATCACCGCGATCTCGATACTCGACAGCGCCGACGAGATGGTGCGAAAGCTCAACGCCTTTCAGCCCGAGATCCTCGTCGCCTATCCGCCGTCGCTGGTGATGCTTGCGGAGGAAAAGGCAAAGGGAAATCTGGATATCGGCTTGGGGCTGATCGTCAGCTCGGCGGAGCTGCTGACCGAGGAGAATTATCACCGCATTCATGAGGTTTTCGGCTGCCCAGTGCTCAACAACTACTGCATGACCGAAGGCGGCGAGATCGCGATGACGCACAACTGTCCGCACCTGCACATCAACGAGGATTGGGTCATAATCGAGCCGGTCGATGAAAACCGCCGCCCGATGAAGGACAGCGACGAGTTTTCGGCGGGCATACTTGTGACCGATCTGTCAAATTTTGTTCAGCCGATCATCCGCTACTATGTCGGCGATTCTATTCGCATCCGCAAAGAGAAGTTCGATTGCTGTCCGCTCCCTGTCATGGAGATACGCGGAAGAAGCTGGGAAAGCTTCTCAATAGGCGGCAAGAGCTTCACCACAAAGGGCTTGGAGGTCAAGGCAAAGTTTTGCAAGGGCTTGTGTCAGTATCAGTTCGTCCAAACCTCCGGCAACTCAATGGAGGTCAGGGGTGTTACGGCGGCGGGATATGACAAGGCTAAGGTGCTCGGCGGTCTGGCGGAAATGCTTGAAAAGTTTTTTGCCGACGCGGGCTGCGAAAACGCCACGGTGACCTTCAGCGAGGCTCCGCTGCTGCATAACGCGAAGGGCGGCAAAACGCCGATGTACAAGAACTGCGCGGGAGAAGAAGTATGAGCGGAACGGTAAAACTTCTGTTCGCGGGCGATACATTTCCTGTTCCGGAAAACTTCGAGCTGTTCGCCGAGGGCAGGACAAAGGAGCTGTTCGGCGACCGCGTCTGCGGGCTGTTTGGATCAGCCGATTACAGCGTCTGCAATTTGGAGGGCTGCCTGACCGATACGGGCGAGGCGGTCGAAAAAACCGGTCCGACCGTTAAAGCGCCTACCGCGACCCTGCGCGCGTTATCAGAGCTGGGGCTGAGGGCGGCGACTCTCGCGAACACGCACACGATGGACTTCGGCAAAGTCGGACATAACGAAATGCGCGCCGCGCTCGAAAGATACAGAATCGAAGGCTTCGGTACCGGCGACAGCGCTGATGATATCAAGACGCACGTCGCCTTGGAAATAAAGGGA
>ONHJ01000054.1 GCA_900317595.1 uncultured Eubacteriales bacterium
AGCTCCCCTTACGCAGGGGAGCCTTGGTGCTTACAGCGACGCTTGGTTCACTGCCGAGGGCAATGTCGTAAACTTAAGGATTGTATAAGCCTTATCCCCGCAATGAATTGCGGGGACGGAGCGACGCCCTCGTCGCTCCTGCAAATCGCCGTGCGATTTGCTTAAGTTAACGACATTGCTCCGCATATTGTAATTGACTTTTATCGTTTGGAATGTTAGAATGATGATATCATCTTCCGGCTTTGACGCCGATGAAGAGTCGGCGAGCGCGATAGAAGAATAATTTACGATGACTTCAAAAAGCTTCCAAAGGCGGTGAACATTTTGAACAGGGATGAATTGCAGAAGTATATTTCCGAAGCCTACGGCGTATCGCCGGATCATCCTTGGGAGAGCGACCCGACCTTTGCCGTTTACCGTCACGAAAGCAACCGCAAGTGGTTTGCGCTTGTGATGGATATCCCAAAGGCGAAGCTCGGGATCAGGGACAGCGGCATGATCGATATCGTCAATCTGAAATGCGACCCGCTGCTTGTAGGTTCACTGCGTAACGAAAGCGGGTTCTTTCCCGCCTATCACATGAGCAAGGATAAGTGGATATCCGTGGCGCTGGACGGCAGTGTCGATGACGGGCAGATAAAAGCACTGCTCGATATCAGCTTTGAGCTGACCGACGTCAAGCTGAAAAAACGCAAAAAAGCGAGGACAGAGCACGAAAACCGACTGCAACAGGCTTCGGCTGAAAAAAGCTATGAATATCAAAAAGTATGACGGAAAATGCGTGAGGCTGACCGACGTTGAAGGCAATGTGTTCGAGGGTATAGCCGAATACAACAGCGCCGATTACTGCGAGCATGAGTACGGAAGGGAGCAGGCTTGCCTGCAGATCGTCAATTTTTTGTTTTTTCCAAATGACATACGCCGTATAGAGAGCTTGGAGAAGCGGCAGACCGCCTTCGGGCATTTTTCGGCGCCCTACGGCAAGCTCGAGGTGATGAACGTCACGGACGGAATCGATTCCGTCATCGAGCAGCTTGAGTGTGAGGAGCCGGTTCACGTTTACCGCATGCTGCTCTGCCTTGAGGCGTACCCGCATCTTGACCGCCTTAAGGGGCTCGACAAGGCTCTGCGCGACTCTATGATCCTGACCGACGACGAGCGCTGCCGCAAAAAAGCCGGCGAGCTTTTGAAACGCATTATGAATTAAAAAAACCTCAAATCCCGAAAAGGAGTTTGAGGTTTGATTTTTTTATTTCAGTTCTTTTTCAGCTTTACGGAGAATACCGTTATCGCGGCGGCAAGACAGACGGCGGCGTAGCCTATGACCCACCAAAGGTCGGGGAATATCGCGCCGAAATCTCCTGAAGCGGCGGCGCGCGCAGCGGCGACCGCGTGAGAAAAGGGGAGAACATCGGCGATTTTTGAAAATGCGCCGCCCACCATCGAGGTGTCGAACCAGATGTTGGAAAACCATGCCGAGAGATTCGTTACCAGAGCGCCGCAGATGCCGCCGACGGCTTTTTCATTCAAAACGCTGCCGAGCAGCAAGCCCAGAGCGATAAAGAAAAGAGCGACAGGCAGGTTGACGATAACCGCTGCGAGCAGGTTCACACTAAATCCCAAGCCGTAGATCAGCGCGAACAGATAGCAGATGGCTGACTGAGCCATAGCCATCGGAATTATCGGCGTCAAATAACCGATAATGAACTCAGCGGGCTTGATAGGAGAGGTGAACAGGCGCAGCATGAAGCTGGTGCTTCTGTCCTTTGCGATCAGCATCGATGAAAACAGCGACAAAAAGCTGAGTCCGAAAACCGAGATGCCCGGCGCCAACCGGTCGATTCGGAACATCGTCATGTTCGCTTCCTCGGGTATGCTTGAATTGATCGCCGACAACAGTATCATCAGCACCAGCGGAAAGCCGATGCCGAATGAAAGTGTGATTGGATCGCGCAGGATCTCCTTTGTGTTTCTTGATGCAAATGCCGCAGCTCTCATTTTAACGCCTCCTCAGCAATGCGGATAAACGCCTCTTCAAAATCGTCTGTGCCGGCGCGCTCCTTCAATTCGGCGGCGGTTCCCTCAGCCTTTAGCTGACCCTTCGCCATGATGCCTATCCTGTCGGAAAGCGCTTCGGCTTCCTCCAAATAATGCGTGGTCAGAATGACCGTGATGTTTCCTTTCAGCTTTTCGATGATCTTCCACAGCTCACGGCGCGCGAGAACGTCAAGCCCGAGCGTCGGCTCGTCGAGAAAAAGCACCTTCGGCTCCGAGATCAGCGCCATAGCGATGCTCAGCCTTCTCTGCCAGCCGCCCGAAAGCGTTCCCGCTTTCTGCTTGGCTATTTCTTCCATGTCGAATTTTTCTATCATCTCGTTTGCCTTGGCACCCGCCTCGTTGCCCTTAAAGCCGTAAATTTTGGCTATGAACTCCAGATTTTCGCGCACGCTCAGCTTTGCGGCGACGGCGGTCTCCTGAGGGGATACGTTGATGATCTCCTTGACCTTGTCGGCAGCCTTGATTATGCTGTTGCCGAGTACCTCCGCGTCACCGCCGGAGGGTTGGGTAAGGCACGACAGCATCTTGATCGTGGTCGATTTTCCGGCTCCGTTCACGCCGAGCAGCGCATAGAGCTCACCCTCATGGATCGTCAGATCCAACTGCTTTACCGCGGTTTTGTCTTTATACCTTTTTGTCAGATGATTTGTTTTGATCGCTTCCATAGTCACTCAATCCTTTCCGAAAAGCTTTCCGAATGACACCTTTGCCAGCGCGATCCCGCCCTTTGCCTCATCTCCCAAGACCATAAGGCGGTCGCCGGGTCGGATATTAAAAACCTCGCGCGCGAATTTCGGGATAACCACCTGTCCGCGCTCGCCGACCTTCACCATCCCGAAGATATGCCTTCCGTGTGAGGTTTCCTCGTTGATCTCCTCTTCCTCCAGCGGCATACGGACGAACACATCCATGCCGATCTCATAGTGATCCGCTATCCGTGCGCAGGTCATTACGTCGGGCAGGCTTTCTCCGCTTTCCCATTTTGCCACGCTCTGACGCGAAACGTCGAAAAGCTCGGCGAACTCCTGCTGGCTGAGGTTCTCTTTTTTTCTCAGGAACCTGATGTTTTCAGCTATCATGGCTTTTCACTTCCTTTGTGTTAGACAGCGATGAAAAAAACTGTTTTAATGAAAATTCATATCTTTCTGCTGCTTCGTATTCAATTATATCACTTGTTTATGCGGTTTTCAACCAACCCGTCTTTACTTTTTGTGTTAATAAAAGTGGCAAAAGCCTTTATCGCGCTCAAAACGCCTCACGGCATGCCTTTTCACCCAATATTCAGAATTATCGAAAAATGCTCAAAAAAACCGGGGCTTTTCCCTTGAAAATTTAGCAGTAAGGGAAAAATTGATAACGCAGTTGAAACATATATTGACAAAAGGGTTTTTGGTAATATATAATAGTTACGAAGATAAAAATTTGTCGGAATTTGCTGAAAAACAAGCGGCTTTTTCCGGCATTTAAACGGGCTGTTTTGCCTGCTTTTATTTGATCAAGGAGAAAAGTATATGAAAACAAGGGCTTTGATTTCGGGCATTCTCGCCCTCACCGCGGCGATTTCGTCCGCGGCGGTGCTCACCGGCTGCGGCGACAAAAACAATTCCATGAAGCTTTCGGATATCATCGTCGGCACTTCTTCCGCTTCGCAGGGAAGCAGCGGCGCTTCTCAGCAGCAGAGCGGCGGCGAGTCCTCCGCGGCATCACATGACGACAGCGGCAACAGAGGCTTTGTCACAGTTGACGGCGTTTCATATTATTATAACGCCGACGGCGAGCTGCAAACGGGCGGCATCGTCGGCAGCGACGCAGACGGCTATTACTACGCCGACGAAAGCGGCGTGATCGACACCGGCTACTGCAATGCCGTCAGCTTTGAAGGCGAGGACTGGAACGTCATCGACGGCAAGGCGACCAAGGTAGAGACCGAATCCGACCGCACGCTTTTCTACGCGCTCGAGGCTGTTTCGCAGTACACCGACAGCAGCATGACCAGAGAGCAGAAGCTGCGCGTATGTTTCGACCATCTCAAGGAAGACTATCTTGAGGGCGTTCGTCACGACCCGCCCTATAACGAAATGGATTGGCCTGTGATCTACGCCAACGACATCTTTGTTTACGGCAAGGGCGACTGCTTCAGCTACGGCGCCGCGTTCGCCTATATGGCTAAGGCTATCGGCTACACCGAGTGCTACGCCTGCAACAGCGGCGGTCACGGCTGGGCTGAGATCGACGGTCTTTTCTATGACCCCGAGTGGGATATGCACCACAATGAGTACAACCACTACGGCGTGGCTCCCGACGACCCCAACGACGTCGACTATTCCGGCGGTATCGCTCCGGGCGCCGAGTGGATGCACGTGAAAGTCTAGTTTTCAAAAACAATAATATACAATCAAACAACAGGAGGATATTATGAAAAGAACTCTTATTTCCGTTCTCGCCGCTCTGGTGGCGATCGCGTCCGTAGGCGCCATGGCAGGCTGCGGCAATTCTTCATCCGGCAGCAAAAAATCGGAGTCTTCCGCGGCAAGCACCGCCGACACTTCGGCTGCGGGCTCCGTGGTCACCGACGATGATATGAAATTCACCTATAACGGCGCTGTGGTCGAGCTGAACAGCGATTCCCAGACAGCTCTTGCCGCTCTAGGCGAGTATCAGGGCGAGCCTGAGCCCGTAAAGAGCTGCGTTGACGACGGCATGGATATGATGTACACCTATGACGGCTTCAACCTCTGCACCCACACCAAGGACGGCGTTGACCGCGTGCTCAACATCGTTGTCAAGTCCGACGCCCTGCCCACCTCAAAGGGCGTTAAGGTCGGCGACGATATCTCCGCCGTGACCGCCGCTTACGGCGACTACAACCGCGTCGGCAAGACCGCTACCTATTACTACAGCACCGCCGACGGCAAAAAAGAGCTCCGCTTCACGATCGTGAACGATAAGGTCGAGGAGATCGAGTACTTCTACAACGTAGTATAATACAGACGCTTGCAGGGGCGCTGACGCGTCCCTGCTTTTGGCATATGAGGATGGTTTTTTATGAAGGGCAAGGTTTTGCGAACAATTAAACTGCTTTCTCTGGTTCTGGCGCTGGCGCTCTCGGTCGGTCTGCTTCAGGAGTATGTGTTGTGTCACGCCGACCACAACCGTCAGCGTGTCAAGGGCTTTTTTGACGAGGACAAAAACTCGCTGGACGTGGTCATTCTCGGCGCAAGCGAGGTCTATTCCGATTTTGCTCCCGGCTTCGCCTATGAACACAGCGGCATAACCAGCTACCTTTACGCCACTCAGGCAAACACCGTCCTCAATTACAAGGCGCAGCTCAAAAACATCCTCAGCACTCAGAAGCCCGATCTGATCGTGATCGAGCTGAACGGCGCGCTTTACGGCGACGAGGAGCTTGAGGAGGTCACCAGAGAGGCAAATCTGCGCAACTACGCCGACAACGCGCCGCTCGACCTGACGAAGCTCGAGTGGATAAAGGACAACGCCCTCGGCGATTGGCAGGAATATCTGTTCCCGATAATGAAGTATCACGGCGTTTGGAGCGATTTCCCTTCAAATATGCTCTATCAGAAGACGATCATCGAAAACCACACCCGCGGGCATAATTATCTCAAGGGCATTCTCAACGAGACCGCTGTCTACAAGTCGGTGCGCAGCTCGATGAATCCCTATCTCGCCGATTCCGCCGACGGCAAGCAGCCGCTCGACGGGCTTTCGGAGGAGCGCCTGCGCGACCTTCTGCAGTTCTGCAGGGATGAAAAGCTCGGCAATGTCGTGTTCGCGCGCTTTCCTCACGTCGTCGACGGCCTTACCTACAACCGCTTTGAGAGAAGCAACATGGCAGGGGACATCGTGAGGGAATACGGCTTCGATTACCTCAATTTCGAGGTCGGCTTTGCGCAGACAGGCTTGGATGAAACCACAGACTTCTACAATCAAGACCACCTGAATGTCTACGGACAGAAAAAATTCACCGCCTATCTCACCGATTATCTTATGAAGAATTACGGCGTAAAAGCGGAGGAGCTGAGCGGCGGCAAAAAAGACGAGTGGCAGAAGAGCGCTGATTACTATGAGGCGTATTACACCTACAGCGACAGCCTCATAAAGCTCGGAGTCAGGCGCGAGCTTTCCGAGGACAGCGACCTGATCGACACGCTCGAGAAGTTTTTGCCCGAAAACGCGGCATAGTTTTCCGTTACAATGTTATCATAATTCTTGACATCCGTGAAAATTATAATATAATGAATAGGTAAGTCAAAAAAAGAATCAAATTATTCGGAGGAAATCAATATGAAAAGAATCATTGCAGTTATTTTGGCAGCGCTTATGAGCGTCGCGGTTTTGGCGGCGTGCGATTCAAGCGAAACAAAGAGCAGCTCGTCCGCTCCCGCGTCAAGCGCCGTTTCCGGCAACAACGCGGTCACAGTCGTTGACCTGAACGCTGTTCTCGACAAGATCAACGCCGAAACCGGTCTTTCCATGGACAAGGTAGAGGATGTTTCCAGATTGAAGCGTTACTATCAGCTCGATGAAGCCGATATCAAGCAGTTCGCCTGCGAGCGCGACGGCGAGACAGAGATCGTTATGATCGAAGCTACAAGCGGTGAAGCAGCCGACAGGATCGAGGCTGTTTTGCAGAGCAAGCTCGACGCGCTTATCAACAACGCCACCTCCTACTCTCAGGAAAAGCTGGCGGTCATTCAGGCGTGCAAGGTCACAAAGGACGGCAATTTTGTCAGCATGATCGTTTCGGACAACGCACCCGCGGCTCTGAAGATCTATCAGGACAGCATCAAATAATATAGCGGAAATGCTGGGCGAACTCTGTTCGCCCGTTTTTCTGTTCATCAAGGGCGAAGCTTATGACACAAAACGATATCCGACAAAACTTTTCACATATGAATCCCATGCAGCAGCAGGCGGTGTTCGCCACCGAGGGTCCGCTGCTGATACTCGCCGGTGCGGGCTCGGGCAAAACGACGGTGCTGGTCAACCGGATCGCTTACATTCTGCAGTCCGGGCTTTGCCGTCCGTGGAATATCCTCGCGATCACCTTCACCAACAAGGCTGCGGGTGAGCTTAAGGAGCGCATCCAAAAAGCCGTTCCCGACGGCGGCAGCGACATCTGGGCTGCCACCTTCCACTCCACCTGCGCAAGGATACTTCGGCGCTACGGCGACCGTCTGGGCTATTCCTCACACTTCACCGTCTATGCTGCCGACGACCAGAAAAAGCTGTGCAAGGACATTGTCAAGCAGCTCAACTACGACGAAAAGCAGCTTCCGGTCAAGTCCATACTCTCGGAGATATCCAAGGCTAAGGACAAGATGATAACGCCCGGGGAAATGCTGAAAAACGCCGAGTACGACTACCGCAGGGTCAGCATCGCCAAGGTGTACGAGATATATCAGGCGCGCCTGAAAACCGCCGACGCCATGGATTTTGACGACCTGCTCTGCAAGACCGTGGAGCTGTTCGAGCAGGAGCCCGAGATCCTGGGCTACTATCAAAACCAGTTCAAATAC
Source organism: uncultured Eubacteriales bacterium (assembly GCA_900317595.1). Lineage (GTDB taxonomy): Bacteria > Bacillota > Clostridia > Oscillospirales > Acutalibacteraceae > Ruminococcoides. The sequence goes on from ONHJ01000054.1 coordinate 7,599, forward strand.
ATCATGGTCGACGAATATCAGGACACCAACCGCGTGCAGTACAAATTCGTGTCAATGCTCGCCCAAAAATACGGCAATATCTGCGTTGTCGGCGACGACGACCAGAGCATCTATAAATTTCGCGGCGCCACCATCGAGAATATCCTCTCCTTTGAAAACACCTTCAAGGGCGCGCGCATCATCCGTCTGGAGCAGAACTACCGCAGCACCAAAAACATCCTCAACGCCGCCAACGCGGTGATCGCCAACAACACCACGCGAAAGGGCAAGACCCTGTGGACAGAGAACGTCGAGGGCGAGAAGATCGAGCTGCACACCTGCGAGGACGAGCGCGACGAAGCGCGGTTTATCGCGCAGACCATTCTCGACGGCGTGGAGGACGGCAGGAGATATTCCGATTTTGCCGTGCTCTACCGCACCAACGCCCAGTCGAACGCAATCGAGACGGCTATGTCGCGCAGCGGTATCCCGCACCGCATCATCGGCGGTCACCGCTTCTATGACCGCGAGGAGATACGCGACATGATCGCCTATCTCCAGGTCATCAACAACCCGCACGACGACGTGCGCCTCAGCCGCATAATCAACGTGCCGAAGCGCGGAATCGGTGCGCGCACACTGCAGATCGCGGCGGATATCGGCGCAGGCTTGGGCGAAAGCGTCTACACCGTCATAAAGGACGCCGACAGCTATCCTCAGCTTTCGCGCGCAGCGTCCAAGCTAAAGGAGTTCGTCAGCCTTATCGACGGGCTGATCGAAGCCGAGAACAGCGGAGATTATTCTCTTGCGGAATTATATAACCTCATTTTAGAGCATACGAGCTACGAAAACTATCTGAAGCTTGAAAAAGAGAACGCCGATGTGCGCATCGAGAACATCGAGGAGCTTTCGTCGAACATCATCAAGTTCGAGGAGGATTACGGCGAAGAAGCCGACCTGTCCGCCTTCCTTGAGGAGATATCGCTGATGACCGACATCGACAACTACGACGCCGACGCCGACACCTGCGTGATGATGACGCTTCACAGCGCCAAGGGGCTTGAATTTCCTGTGGTATTTATCGCCGGCATGGAGGACGGTCTGTTTCCGTCCGTCGCCTGCATGATGAATCCCGATGAGATCGACGAGGAACGCCGTCTGGCTTATGTGGGCATAACCCGCGCCAAGCAAAAGCTTTATCTCACCAAGACGCGCTCGCGTATGCTCTTCGGCTCCACCACCTATAACAAGGAAAGCCGTTTTGTCGGCGAGATACCCGACGAGCTGCTTTCCAAGACCGGCGAGGAGCGCCGTTCAGCCTTTGCCTCGGCGTTTTCCTCCGGCTTT
>ONHJ01000074.1 GCA_900317595.1 uncultured Eubacteriales bacterium
GAGGGCTTTCTGACCTTCACTTTTTCGGGCTCCACTTCCCTGCCCTTGTATTTGCGCTGGAACTTCGCGGCGATCTTCATTTCGTCGTTGAAATACTCGGCGAGGGTGTTGTATTCTTCGTCCTCAAGGCTGTTTACGAGCACGTTGGTTATCACCGAGCGGGTGTCGACGTCGCCGTTGCCGTATTGCAGATTAAAGATGCCGGCGAGCTTTTCAAGCTCCTTTTTGCTTGCCCTTTTGATGTAAGCGGGCAGCTTGGGAGCGATGTGCTCCTTGGCGAAGGTGGCTCCGCGGAAGGGATAGTAGCAATCCTCCTCAGCCTGTATCTCCTCACGCAGCTCCGGGAAAACCGCGATAAAGCGCTTTGCGAGAAAACGCGGGTCGGCGTTGCCGTCGTCCTTTTTCTTTTTGGATTTGTTCTGCTTGGCGCGCTTTACGGCTCCGGTGTTTGAAACGCCGTCGACAAAATCGTTCGCGATGCTCTCGGCATCCTTCTGGGTCGCCTCGGAGTCGTCATACAGCCATGTCGCGAGGGTCTTCCACTCGTTGTCGGGACCGTCGTCGGTCATGGGGCAGGTGCGAAGCTGCATAAGCTGCTTTTCCTTTTCGTAAAGCACCGAATAGGCGACGTTTTCGCCCGTAAACAGCGCGACAAGATCGTTTTCGTTTTCCGCCGAGACCTTCTGACGCGTGCAGCCTGATTTCAACAGCGCGTCCTCTACCCTTCCGGCGATAAGCTCAAAGGCGTTTTGATATTCAAAGCTCATATTTTTTCTTCCTTTCGGATCGTTTATATTCCTAAATTCCGCTCCCGGTCACATGGAATCGGGGCAGCTTATGTTGAACATGGTAAGCACGTTTTTGATGACCGCGCGCGTGCAGTCGCAGAGCGCAAGGCGCGCCTGCATAAGGCTCTCGTTTTCGCCCTTGACGCGGCAGGCGTTGTAGAACTTGTGGAACAGCGTCGCAAGCTGGGTGACATAGCGCGTGATCTTGGTGGGATCGTAGTCCTTGGCGGCGTTGATGATCTCGGCGGTATAAAGCGCCAGATGACCGATAAGCTCCTTTTCCTCGGGAGCGCAAAGCAGCTTCAGCTCCTCGTCGGCACAGGCGCGCGGCATTATGCCGTCCTTCGCGAGCGCCTTGAAAATGCTGCAAATGCGCGCGTGGGCGTACTGCACATAATACACGGGGTTCTGGTTGTCCTGAGTCACGGCAAGATCGAGGTCGAAGTCCATCTGCGTGTTCGCCTCGCGAGTATTAAAGAGGAAACGGGCGCTGTCAACGGGTACCTCCTCAAGCAGGTCGCGGAGCTGGATAGCCTTGCCGGTGCGCTTGCTCATCTTGACCAGCTCACCGCCGCGCACCAGCTTTACAAGCTGCATCAGCACCACGTTCAGCCTGTCGCCGTCGCAGCCGATGGCGTCCATCGCGCCCTTCATGCGCATGACATGACCGTGGTGATCGGCGCCCCAGATATCGATAAGCGTGGTGAAGCCGCGGTCGAATTTATTCTTGTGATAGGCGATGTCCGCAGCGAAATAGGTCGGGTTGCCGTTCTGACGTATCAGAACGTCGTCCTTTAGCTCGAGGTTGTCGATGTACTTCTGCGATTTGCCCTCACGGAGCAGCTTCTGAGTGACTACCTCTTTGTTTTTATACCAGAGAGCGCCGTCCTGCTCATAGGTCAGTCCCTTCTCGGTAAGCAGGTCGACAGCCGCCTTGACAGCGCCGCTCTTATGCAGCTCGCTCTCGAAAAACCACTTGTCATAGGTGATTTTGTAGGTCGCCATGTCCTCCTGCATTTTTTTGATGTTCTTGGGCAGGGCGTAATCGACCAGCGCCTTTTTGCGCTCGGCGCTGTCGCGTGAAACATAGCTGTCGCCGTTGAGGTCGGCGAACTCGCGCGCAAGCTCGGTGATATCGGCGCCCTGATAGCCGTCCTCGGGAAAAACGATCTCGTCGCCCTTGTAGATCTGCAGATAACGCGCCTCTAAGGAGCAGGCGAATTTTTCGATCTGGTTGCCGGCGTCGTTGACGTAAAACTCGCGCGACGCGTCATAGCCCGCCTTTTGAAGCACCGCAGCAAGGCAGTCGCCCAGAGCGCCGCCGCGCGCGTTGCCCATGTGCATGGGGCCTGTGGGGTTGGCGGAAACGAACTCCACGTTCACTTTTTCGCCCTTGCCGAAATCGGAGCTGCCGTAGCCCTCGGGGTCGTTAAGAATATCCTTTACCACCTCGGCGTAAAAATCGGAGCCGAGAAAAAAGTTGATGAAGCCGGGGCCTGCGGTCTCAAAGCGCTCGCAAAGCGTGCCGGTCAGATCAAGATTCTTCACTATCGCCTGCGCGATCTTGAATGGCGGCATTCTGAAGCTCTTTGCGCCCGCCATCGCCGCGTTGGTGGCGAAATCGCCGTTTTTGGTGTCGGCGGGTATCTCGATAATAAAGCCGGGCAGCGGCGCGTCTGGCAGCTCACCCGCAGCGATCGCCTTTGTCATTGCCGCTGTGACCGCATCACGCAGTCCCGCGACGACCTTTGAATATGGTTCCATATATAATACCTCACTGAAGTTGTTTTTCTTCGACCCTTATAAAGAAACGGTTTTCGCTGACGAGGTCAGTATTGAAATCGAGGGTGTAGCTGACCTCCAGCGTGCCGCCGCGCGAGTGCAGGTTGTTGTTGAGAGTCTTGGTGAACACCCCGATGTTCAGGTCGCCCGCGACGGTACGGTAAACGCACTGGTGGCGTCTGCCCTTTTCAAGCATAAGCTGAGAGCGCATGGGGCCCTTGCGGTTGATGGTGACCAAATCGCCCTCCACCTTGATAAGGTTATTGTAGAAGGTTTCGGGGTTGTCCTCGTCATATTCCCTGTAGCCGATATAAAAGTGGTCTTTTCTTTTCATAAAGTTTCCCGCCGTGAGCACCTCGATCTTGTCGGTCTCGCCGTCAAGCGTCTGCTCGCCGAGAATTGAGATCAAAAAGCGATCTTTTTCCTTAGCCTTATCCTTATCCTGTTTCATACACGACCTCAATACTGTTCGATATCGATCTGCGTCACGGTGTGCTCCATATTCCTGCCCAAAAACAGACCAGCCACACTTTCAAAGCCCTCAGGGGTGTCGCTTACAAAGAACTCGGGCGCCTTCAAAGAAGGATCGCTGTTGAGCAGACCCTGTTCGCGAAGCACCTTCGCGGCGTAATTGGCGGTCTCAAAGCCGGAATCCACAAGCGTCACGCCCTCGCCCATATAATCGGAAATAGCGTCGCGCAGCAGCGGAAAATGAGTGCAGCCGAGGATCACGGTGTCCACGCCGTTGTCCTTGAGGTCAGCCATATAGCGCCTGACGACCAAGCGTGTGATCTGATCGTCGCGGTGGATGACGCCGTTTTCAACAAGAGAAACGAACAGCGGACAAGCCTGCTCGAACACCTCGACGCCGGGGTTCAGCTTTTGCAGGCGCAGCTTGTAGCTGTGGCTGCCGACGGTGGCGGCGGTGCCGATAACGCCGATCCTGCCGTTTTTGGTGGTGCGCACCGCGGTGTAGGCGGTCGGATTAACGACGCCCGTGTATGGCACGGAAAGCTTTTCCTCCAGCGCGTCGCCCGCGACGGAGCTGACGGTGCCGCATGCCGCTACGATCATTTTGACATTGTGGGTCATCAAAAAATCCGCGTCCTGAAAAGCGTATTTGCGGATTGTGTCACGGCTGCGGGTACCGTACGGCACTCTGCCCGTGTCGCCGAAATAGATGATTTTTTCGTTCGGCAAAATGTGCAGGAATTCCTTGACCGCGCTCAGTCCGCCCAAGCCCGAATCAAACACGCCGATAGCGTTGGAAGACGACATATACGAACCTCTTTTTCCTCTACATAGTTATACACATACTATCATAGCACAAATCGGTCGGACTTGCAAGGATTTTTTTCTCGACTGTCACAAGGGTTGCGTCATCCCTATCCCCGCAATGAATCGCGGCACAAAAACCGTGCCATAAAGAACGCACCTCTGCATTATTAACCGAAGCTGCCGACAACAAAAAACTTATTTTAAAAAATTTTATTTCAGGGGTTGATTTTTTGAAATTTATTTGTTATAATAATCTGCGGTAATGGAGAGATGTCCGAGCTGGCCGAAGGAGCATGATTGGAAATCATGTGTACGGTAATCGCCGTACCAGGGGTTCGAATCCCCTTCTCTCCGCCAAACGCTCCCTTGGATTTTTCAAGGGAGTTTCTTTTTTTCTTACAGGTAATGGCTATGAAACACTTTCTTTTATATTATTATCAAATAAAACGCTTTAAGCAAATGTCAAATGTTAAAGAGTTTTATGCGAGAATAGTATTGATCCTGTTTTTTCTGCTGACGCTTTCGCTCTGCACCGTTCACGCCGCCGAAACGATCTCGTTTGAAGCGGAAGCGGTCACAGCGCAGAACGGGCGCAAGGTCACCGTGGATATGCTGGCACAGTGCGACAAAAAGCTGAGCGCCGCGTCATTCGTGTTTGATTATGACTCTTCCGTGCTTGAATTTCAGGGTATTTCGGCGCCCGGCGGCACACAGACAGTTTTTTCGGAAAAGGGCAGCACCGTGCGCGTTTCTTATCTCAACATCGACGGCGCGGACATCTCGGCGAAAGCAGCGATCTTTTCACTGGAATTCAAAGCTGTTTCCGCGGGAAGCAGTGAGATATCCTACTCGGTCAATGATTGCGTGGCTGACGACGCGCAGATTATTTCGATCGGCTCCTGCCTGTCCGGGCAGGTCACGGTGAGCGCTGCCGCCGATAAAACGCAGACCGAGAACCGAAATAAAAAGCCGACCGAGCCTGCTGCGCCAGCTACCGGGCAAAAAGCCACAGAACCGCAAAAGCAAAAGAGCGAAGCGGAAACCAAAGCGCCGAAGGCAGCCAAAACAGAGAAAACGACCTTTGTGACCTCTCCGACGATCAACGATACGGGAACGATCGACTCGGTCTCTCAAAACGCGGCCGACCGCGTCACGCCGGTCATCGTGCTTTGCACCTGCGCCGCTGTCGCAGCGGCGTTCATCGGCTATATCATTTACCTGATACTCGGCAAAAATAAGAAAAACAGCTCCGACGAATGACCGGGGCTGTTATTTTTTGTACGCTCTTCCCTGCTCGACGTCCCTTTCACGGAACGCCTTGTTTACCGCGTTGAGCACTCTCTTTTTGTCGGCGCTCCACATCGGCGCGACCAGCAGGCGCTTGTCGCCGTCGCCTGTCAGGCGGTGGATGACCACATTTCGCGGAAGCGCTTCAACGCAGTCGCAGAGCAGTTCGATATACTCTTCCTGTTCCATAACCGTGAACAGCTTTTCCCGGTAATCGCGCAGCAGATCGGTGCCATTGAGCACATGGAGAAGCTGCAGCTTTATCCCGTCGCTGTGCTCGCCCGCGTAACGCACGCTTTGCAGCATATCCTCGCGGCTCTCGTTCGGCAGCCCGAGAATGACGTGCGTGATGACCTGTATGCCTTCCGAGCGCAGCCTTCGCACCGCGTCGTCATAAACCTCCAAGCCGTAGCCACGGCGGATATAGGCGGCGCTCGCGGGATGCACCGTCTGCAAGCCGAGCTCCGCCCATACGGGCTTTTTTTGATTCAGCTCCGAGAGCAGAGCGATAACATCTGCGCCGAGACAGTCGGGTCTGGTGGCTATCGAAAGCGCCGCTATCTCGTCGGGAGCGATAGCGGCTTCAAATATCCCACGCAGATAACCGACGGGCGCGTAGGTGTTGGTGAAGGGCTGAAAATAGGCGATGAACCTTTTGCAGTCGGTTTTGCCGCGCACGCGCCGCTTCGCCTGCTCCAGTTGCTCCGTAACGGAAAGCCCGCGGCGAGCCGCGAATTCGCCGGAGCCGCCAGCGCTGCAGAAAATGCAGCCGCGGGTATCGAGCGTGCCGTCGCGGTTCGGGCAGGTCATTCCGCCATCGAGCGAGAGCTTATAGACCTTTTCTCCGAAGGTCTTTTTTAAATATTCGTTAAGAGAATAATAATACATGAGCAGTCACCCAAAGGAAAGCGGCTCCTTCCGCAGCAACGACAAAAACCGACCCACAGGCCGGTCTTTATCTAAAGGAACATCTATGAAAAATCTCAAAAGCACTTGTTGTCGTCGTTATCTTTACTGTGCTTATATCATAATGCCCCTTTGTGAAAACCGTATGAAGGATCCCGAAATGTCTTGTGAAAGTTTTCTAAAGGGCTTATGAAAACTTTTTCACATATTCCGTGAACATGCCGTAAAGCTCCTCCTCAAAGTCCTCGAGCTCGGTGTCGGCGCCGCCGTTGAAGAACATTTTTGCATGCTTGCTGAGAGAAAGATAAGCGCCCACAAGGTTTTTGCGCACCTCGTTTTGCAGCTCGTCGCTCAGCTCCTTGCCGCAGGACAGCCCCAAAAAGACGTTTTTGTTGTGGAGCTGAGAGGATATCGCGGGGCTTTTCAAAACAAAGGTGTTGAATTGATGCAGCGACCTGTAGAATTCCGCGACCGAAAACTGCTCCTCGTTCTCGTTGTATTCCGCGCGCTTTTCGGCTTCCTCTTTTTCACATTCCTCAACCGAAAAATCGGGCGTGGTGATGAAGTTATGCAGGTTCTTGGGCGAGGACGCCAGCGCGTAATAGACGCGCATCGAATAGAGCGCGTTTTCAAGGCAGGCGAACGCCGCGTACTGCATATGATTATCGTTGAGATGCAGAAAGCTGTAGAGATTCTGATACACCGACTTGTTGACTGAGATCAGGATCAGGCGCTCGTTGTCACGGTAGTCGGTCATCACCGGGCTTGCGAGATAAGTCATGGTGAATTTATAGGATTTGTTGACGTAATCGCTGATCTTGCTTTTGAAGGCGTTTAAAAATTCCGCCTCTTTAATCGTAAATTCAAACATTTTCCCACCTACCTGAACGGTTGCGCTTCCGCGTTATAAAGGTCGACGCGCGTGACGTCGGCTTCGTATTCCTCGCCCGTCGCCTGTTCAAGCGCGGTTATGAGCAAATTCGGGTTGACGTTGTCGCTGCTGCCCGCCGACAGCATGACGTCGAGCTGCGCAAAGTCAAATTTTTCGGTTATTTCGGCTTTTTTCACCGCAGGCTTGATGTCGACGGTCTTCATGCCCTTTTTTGAGCGCTTTTCGATAAGTATCTCATTGCGCCCAAGCAGCTCCCGAAGCTGAGCGCAGATCAGCGACGACGGCTTTTTGTCGAGCGACAGGCGGATGCAGAACGAAGCAAAGGCGATCTTGCCCGCCTTCATCACCGCCTCAGTCACGCTGAACACGCGGATACCGCGCGGAAGGCAGGAATTAAGCTTCTCAATGATATCCTCAAAGGGATAGTCGTCGTCCTCGAGCTTAACGTCCATGCACTCGTTTATTCCTCTGAAGCCGAGCGAAAGCGGCAGCGGAAAGGTGGCGAAGGGATGCGGATTGAAGCCCTCGGTGTGCCAGATCGGGATCCTGCTTTTGTGCAGCGCTCTCAGCATCGTGCGGTTGAGGTCGAGGTGCGAGATATAGCGGCACTCAAAATCCTTTTTAAACCATATCCTGATGTTTTTCAAAGCACACACC
>ONHJ01000021.1 GCA_900317595.1 uncultured Eubacteriales bacterium
CGAAAAGAAAAGTTTGGTTAATCACTGTAGGGAGCGACGCCCTCGTCGCTCCGTCCCCGCAATTCATTGCGGGGATAAGGCTTATACAATCCTTAAGTTTACGACTTGCTGATTCGCTCAAGCTTCTGCGCTTACGGCTATCAGCGCTCCGCACATTTCGGTCATGCTGCCCGCCATGTCGGTCTGGTCGTTGGTGACGGCGAAAAAGCGGTAGCCGGTGGCGGGAACGGTGTAGGAGCAGGCAAAATATGAGGTGAAAAAGCCCGTGTGACGCAGGCCGCCTGCGGCGTCGGGCTCAACGCCGTAGCCGTAGGACGCGCCGCCGTCCGCTTCGGTGCAGTAATTCGCGGTCATCTCGGCAAGGCTGTCCTCGGTCAGCACCGTGTGCTCGGCAAAGGAGCGCAGCCACTTGTCCATGTCCGCCGCGCATGAGATCATGTCGCCCAAGCCCATGGTCACGCCGACATAAACCGTCTTTGGATTGTGAGGGCTTTTCGCGAGGCGCGGGTCGTCGAGCATTTCATCGATGAAGCCGGTGCTGTCCATACCCAGCGGCCGCAGGATGTGCGCGCGCACATAATCCTCGTATTTTTCGCCCGAAACCAGCTCCGTGATGCGCGCCAGCAGGAAATAGTTTGAGTTTGTGTAGGCAAAGGCGCTGCCGGGCTCAAAGCCGAGCGGCTGCGCGAACAGCCATTTTTGCAGGGTGTCGCGGTTGCCCTCGACCGTGCCGTCGTTGGTCACGACGCCGCTGAGTTCGCCTACGGGCATCTCGTTAAAGCAGCCGTCCTCGTATTCGGTGTCGTAAAACTCCGCAATGCCCGAGCGCATGCTCAGCATCTGATGCAGCGTCACACGGTCGCCGTAGGGACATTCGGGGAAGAATTTCCCCAGCGGATCGCCTGTGCTCAGCTTGCCCTGCTCCTGAAGCTGCAATATCGCCGTTGCGCAGAACTGCTTTGAAACGGAGCCGACGCAGAGCAGCGAGTCGATCGTGATCTCGGGCTTCGGATAGGTCGATTCGGCGTTCGCGGCTCTCCAGAACACAGGCTCGTCGCCCTTTGAGATTTCCACGACGCCGCTGAAATGATAAGCCTGCACATAAAAATCAAGCTCCTCATCGCCGTCGCTTTCCGTCACCGCAGGCTCGGTGTCGGGCGGCAATGAGGTGTCGGCCGCCGCAGCGGAAGCCGCTTCGGGGCTTTCGGTCGTCTGCACGGCGCTTGTTTCGGTCTTTGAAGCCGCCGATCCGGCTTGCTTTGAGCTTTGACCTCCGCAGGCGCAGAGTGTCGGCACAAGCGATAACGCCAAAACGGCGGAAATGATCTTTTTCATATTATATACCTCTCAGCGGCACCTCAGCGCGAAAGCTCCTCAAAGGTTATGCCGTTGTCTTTTGCGTAAGCTTCGCCGCAGGAGCCTGCCGGCGCTTTTATCGTGAGCTTGGGCGAGCATTCCTTAAAGGCGCCGTCATTGATGAATCTGATCGAAGCGGGCAGTATGACCTCCTCAAGATCGAAGCATTGGAAGAACAGGCAGCTTTCAAGCGTGGTAAGCGCTGCGCCCTCCGGGATAGTGACGGATTTTACTCCGGTGTGTGAAAACGCGTATTCACCGGCTTCCCTGAGCGACGCCGGAATAACGATCTTCTCGAGCTTCGGGCAATTCCAAAACGTGTTCCGACCGACAACTGTCACGCCCTTGGGAATGACTATCTCTTTAAGCTCGCTGCAGCACGAAAACGCGTAATCCTGTATTTCAGAGACCGTGTCAGGAATGACAACCGACTCTATTCCCGAATTTCTGAACAAGCCTTTTCCGACCGCGACCACTTTGTTTCCGCTGACCTTGTCCGGAATAACAACGCTTTTTGAGTTGCCGTAGTATTCCGTGACCATTACCTCATTGGAGCTGAGCATATAGTATCCGAAATCGCTGTCGGCAAAATCGGGATTTGTCGGTTCGACCTTATAGCCGGGTCCGTCGGGTCTGCTTTTTGCCGCAGAGGTCAGGCTTTTTGTATCGGGTTGAGTTTCGGGTTGAGTTTCGGCGGCGGTCGACGGCTCGTCCGCCGACCATGCCGGGATCCGAGCCGGAAAACTGTCGCTGTTTTCGGTATTGTCCGACGATGTATCGCAGGCGCAGAAAGAGAACGCGAAAACAGCCGCCAGCAAAGCGGTGATAATTTTTTTCATGGGAAATCCTCCGTTGCTTTTTTCTTTCATCTTAACAGATTCAGCCCGCAAAGTCAATAAACAACCGCCGGCGCCGCAGAGCGTTTTGCAGCACGCGCTGTTTTTTCTTCTCTCAAAAAAAATCATTGACAAACAATAGGAAAAATACTATAATTAATTGATATGACCATTTTCGGGTGGACTATCCACGATCCGACAGAGAGGTGAGCGGTGTGAAAAGGCTTTTGGCGGGTTTATGTGCTTTGCTGCTCGGCTGCGCGCCGATGTGCGGCTGTACCAAATCCGATAAAGCCGAAATCGACGCCACGCCCGATCAGGCGCTTCAAAGGAGCGCCAACAAGGTGCAGCCGGTCGACGCGACCGGCACGTCCGGCGGCATCACTCTTCCGTCTGATTTTCCCGACATTTTCACCACCGGCGGACAGACCTCCGCTCCCGAGCAGACCGACGCCTCAGCGCCGGCAGTTCCCGACGCGACCTTCGCCCCAAAGCAGGGCGAAAACGCCTTCGGCGACGCGGTCGAGAACGCGGTCACCGATCACGGCTTTGACGGCGTAGCCTATGCCGTGCAGAACGGCGCCGTGGTCTACAGCCAAGGCAGCCTTTCCGATATATATCACGTCTGCTCCGTCTCAAAGCAGTTCACCGCGGCGGCGATACTGATGCTTGCCGAGGAGGGCAGGCTCGACGTCGACGGCACCATCGACCGCTATTTTCCCGACTACGCCCACGGCGGCGAGGTCACCGTGGGGCAGCTTATGAGCATGAGCTCCGGGATCCCCGACTATCTTACCGCCGATCTGTCGTCCTTTGCCGACACAGAAAACAGCTCCGCGCAGAACCGCTCGGCGGCATTGGACTGGATCTTCGCTCGCGGGCTTATCTTTACGCCCGGCAGCGAGTATTACTACTGCAACAGCAACTATCTGCTGCTCTCTGAGATCATCGAAAAGGTGTCGGGCGTCGACTATGAGCAGTTCATCCGTCAGCGCATTTTAAGCCCTCTGGGAATGAGCTCCACGGGCTTCAGCGACACATGGAGCGGCGGCGGCAGCGTGGTTTACAGCGACGAAGCCTATTACCGCTGGTTCGCGTATAAAGGCTTGTGCCGGGGCTGCGGCGACATGATGTCCAACGCCGAGGATCTGGCGAAGTGGGGCGTCGAGCTGTGCGCGCACAACCTTATTTCCGACAATATTTTCCGGCAGATGACCGCCGCGCGTGTGTTCGGCAGCGAATACAATTACGGCTACGGTCTGATGCTTTGCGATGATTATATCTATCACGACGGCAATCTGCCGCCCTTCTGCACCACCCTGAGCGTTTTGCCCGCGCAAGGCTTTGTTTTCGTCCTGCTTGACTGCGGCGACAACAGCCCGCTGTTTGATGTGCGCGAGCAGATCTTTACAAACAGCACTTACCAATAATCTCACCAATGAAACCGGAGGCTGTATTTTGAAGTTAGGACTTGACATCGGCTCAACAACCATAAAATGCGTTGTGCTTGACGACGAAAACAAACTGATTTACAGTACATATGAACGCCACCTGTCGCAGATCACCGAAAAGATCGCGGAGATACTCAACCGTGTGCGCGGCGAGATCAAGGGCATCGAGAACGCGCCGGTCGCGCTGTCGGGCTCTGCGGGCATGGGCGTAGCGCAGGACTGCGGCATCGAGTTCGTGCAGGAGGTCTATGCCACCAGAGTTGCCGCCAACACCTTTATCCCCGGCACCGACGTCGTTATCGAGCTGGGCGGCGAGGACGCGAAGATCCTGTTTTTGACCAACGGCCTTGAGGTGCGCATGAACGGCACCTGCGCGGGCGGCACCGGCGCCTTTATCGACCAGATGGCGACGCTGCTCAACGTGCCGCTTGAGGAAATGGACGACCTTGCCAAGCAATATGAAAAGACTTACACCATCGCTTCTCGCTGCGGTGTTTTCGCGAAAACCGATATCCAGCCGCTGCTGAATCAGGGCGCGCGCAAGAGCGACATCGCCGAGAGCATTTTCAACGCGGTGGTCAGCCAGACCGTGGCGGGCTTGGCTCAGGGCAGAGAGATCGAGGGTCAGATCGTCTACCTCGGCGGTCCGCTGACCTTTATGAGCGAGCTGCGCCGCTGCTTTGACCGCACGCTGAACACCAAGGGCATCTGCCCCGAAAACTCGCTCTATTATGTCGCTGCGGGCGCCGCGCTGTGCGCCGAAAAGCCTATCGACTACGACGAGGTCATCGACGGCAAGGCGTTCATCGGCATGGACGCCGGCTCCACCACCGTCAAGGGCGTGGTGCTGAACGAGGCCGGCGAGCTGCTCTTTTCAAAATATCTTCCCTCCAAAGGAAATCCCGTTGAGATCATCAAGGGCTTTTTGGAGGACGTTTACGCCGTGAATCCCGAGCTCAACGTCGTTTCCTCGGCGGTGACGGGCTACGGCGAGGACATAATCAAAAACGCCTTCGACGTCGACTACGGCATTGTTGAAACTATCGCCCACTTCACGGCTGCCAAGTATTTTATGCCCGACGTTGAATTTATCATCGATATCGGCGGACAGGACATAAAGTGCTTTAAGATACACAACGGCGCTATCGACAACATCTTCCTCAACGAGGCGTGTTCCTCGGGCTGCGGCAGCTTTTTGCAGACCTTCGCGAACGCCCTCGGCTATGAGATAGAGGAATTTTCACGGCTGGGGCTCTTTGCCGAGCGCCCCGTTGACCTCGGCTCACGCTGCACGGTGTTTATGAATTCCAGCGTCAAGCAGGCGCAGAAGGACGGCGCGACCATTGAGGATATCTCGGCGGGTCTGTCGCTGAGCGTCGTGAAGAACGCGCTCTACAAGGTCATCCGCGCATCGAGCCCCGACGAGCTGGGCAGGCGCATAGTCGTTCAGGGCGGCACCTTCCTCAACGACGCGGTGCTGCGCGCCTTTGAAATGGAAATGGGCACGCAGGTCGTGCGCCCGAACATAGCAGGTCTTATGGGCGCTTACGGCGCCGCGCTGTATGCCCGCAGAAAATCCAAGAACACGGGCAAGAGCAGGCTGGCTTCTCCCGAAGATCTGAAAAACTTCGTTCACGAGATCAAGGTCACCAACTGCGGACTGTGCAACAACAACTGCCGTTTGACCATCAACTCCTTCGGCGGCGGCAGACGCTTTATCGCGGGCAACCGCTGCGAGCGACCCGTCACCAAAAAAGCCCCGTCCTCGGAGCTGAATATGTATGACTACAAGCTCAAGCTTATCAACAGCTACAAGCCCGTTGAGGGACTCAGAGGCAAGCTCGGCATCCCGATGGGTCTTAATATGTATGAGCTTTATCCCTTCTGGTACCGCTTCTTTACCGAGCTGAAGTTTGAGGTACACCACTCGCCCGCTTCATCCCGCAAGCTCTATCAGCGCGGTCAGCAGACTATCCCGAGCGACACCGTCTGCTTCCCGGCAAAGCTGATGCACGGCCATGTGCAGACGCTGATCGACGCGGGCATCGAGAACATTTTCTATCCCTGCCTTTCATATAACTTTGATGAGTATCTCGGCGACAACCACTACAACTGCCCTGTGGTCGCCTACTATCCCGAGGTCATCCGCAACAATATGAAGGACATCCGCAAGGTGAACTTCATCAAGGAATACTTCGGCATCCACCGCCCCAAGGACTTCCCGAAAAAGGCGTATGAACGGCTTTCCTTCTACTTCCCCGACCTGACCCTCAACGAGGTTCGCGTCGCGGCGAAAAAGGCGTATGAGGAATACGACCTCTATATGCAGAAGGTGCGCCAAAAGGGCGACGAGATCATAGCGCAGGCGGAAAAAGAGGGCAAAAAGATATTTGTGCTCTCGGGCAGACCGTATCACATCGACCCCGAGATCAATCACGGCATCGACAAGCTTATCGCGGGCTTTGACGTGGCTATCGTCAGCGAGGACGTCGTTTCTCCCAAAGTTCCCGCGTTCCGCACCCACGTGCTCAACCAGTGGACTTATCATTCGCGCCTTTACGCGGCGGCAAAATACGTGACCACCCGCAAGGATATGGAGCTGGTGCAGCTTGTGTCCTTCGGCTGCGGCGTGGACGCCATCACCACCGACGAGGTGCGCGAGATTTTGGAGAGCAAAAACCGCATCTACACGCAGATCAAGATCGACGAGATCACCAACCTCGGCGCGGTGAAGATCCGTATCAGAAGCCTGCTGGCTGCGATCGACAACGACTGATTTTACAGTTGAGAGTTGAGAGCGGAGAGTTAGTTGAAAATTGCAAATTACAAATTGCAGGGTATCGGCAAAAAACTACGCTTTCCCGGAGCGCGACACTTAAACCGACCGCTGACTGCCGAATTATAAATCGGGTGCGGGCAGCGCCCGCCCTTCACTGTACACTGTTCACTGTACACTGTTCACTGAAAAGGAACTATTATGGCTGAATTAAAATATGACAAAAAAACCGGACGCTTGATGTTCACCAAGCAGATGAAAAACGAGGGCTACAAGATTTTGATGCCCAACATGGCGCCCATACATTTTCATATCCTTTCCACCGTTTTTTGCAGCTTCGGCTACAACTGCGAGCTGCTCGAGACCACAGGTCCCGAGATCGCGCAGACCGGTCTGAAATATGTACACAACGACACCTGCTATCCGGCGCTGCTGGTCATCGGCCAGTTTATCCACGCGCTGCAAAGCGGCAAATATGACGTACACAAGACCGCGCTGATGCTGACCCAGACAGGCGGCGGCTGCCGCGCCTCAAACTACATCCATCTGCTGCGCAAGGCGCTGAAAAAAGCGGGCTTCGCGTTCGTTCCCGTGATTTCGCTCTCGTTCGGCATGGAGCACAACAGCGGCTTTTCGCTCACCCTGCCGCTGATCCGCCGTTTTGCCGGCGGCTTGGTTTACGGCGATCAGCTCATGCTGCTCTCAAACCAGATCAAGCCCTACGAGGTCAACAAGGGCGAAACAATGGCGCTGGTGGATCAGTGGGTCGGCAAGATCTCGGCTATGCTGATCGACGGCAAGGGCTACAGCCTTGAGGAGATCGACGAGACCCTGCACAAGATGACCAAGGACTTCTCAAAGATCGAGGTCAACCGCGTTCCGAAGGTGAAGGTCGGCGTTGTCGGCGAAATTTACGTAAAATACTCCAAAATGGCGAACAACGGGCTTGAGGATTTTCTGGCGGAGCAGGACTGCGAGGTCTGCCTGCCCGGACTTATGGGCTTCGGCTGCTTCAAGGTCGACAACCGCATTGAGGACTACAAGATGTTCGGCGGCAACCGCATAAAATATGAGTTCTGCAAGCGCCTGCTCGATTACCTGACCAAGCTTGAAACGCTGATGGTCGAGGCGGCGGAACGCTTCAATTTTGTGCCTCCGCACCGCTACGCTCACACCAAGGAGCTGGTCAAGGGCGTCATCGGCTACGGCAGCAAGATGGGCGAAGGCTGGCTGCTCACGGCTGAGATGCTGGAGCTTGCCGAAAACGGCTATGAGAACATCGTCTGCACTCAGCCCTTTGGCTGTCTGCCCAACCACATCAACGGCAAGGGCGCCATCCGCAAGATCAAGGAGGTCATGCCCAACGCCAACATCGTCACCATCGACTACGATCCCGGCGCTCCGAAGGTAAATCAGGAGAACCGTATCAAGCTGATGCTGGCTGTAGGAAGAGAAGAGCTGAAAAAGAAGCAGGAAGCCGCCGAGGCTGAAAACAAAGCGTAAATATCGGGAGCCGTCGTTTCGGCTCCCGTATTTTTTTGTCTGCGCGCGCATATTCATATAAAGGTGAGGTTATGCGAAAACAAGTGCTGCGTGGGCGGCTGAATATTGAGGAAATGAAGCGGCACAAGGTCAAAACGGCGGTTTATTTCATCATTCGCGCGTTCACGGTCGCGGTGCTGGTCAACAGCGTGCTCGGCGGCAAGTGGGAAAACACGTTCACCTGTGCGCTGACGCTGGCTTTGATGATGATACCGAGCTTTGCGGAACGGCGGCTGAATGTATCGCTGCCGGGCGTGCTTGAGTGCATCATGGTCATTTTTGTGTTCGCGGCGAACATTTTGGGCGAGATACACGCTTTTTACGGCAAGATACCGATGTGGGACACGGTGCTGCACACAATCAACGGCTTTATCTGTGCCGGCGTGGGCTTTGGGCTGATAGACATACTCAACCGCGACCGCAGGGTCAACGTGAACCTGTCGCCGGTTTTTGTAGTGCTGTTTTCGTTCTGCTTTTCCATGACGGCAGGCACGGTTTGGGAGTTTTTTGAGTTCGCGATGGACTTTTTTCGCGGCACCGACATGCAGAAGGACACGGTGATCGACGCCATACACTCCATCGCTCTGCCTGAGCACGAGGGCGTTGTGACGCTTGAAAACATAAAGGAGACCGCCGTTAATGGAAAGAGCCTCGGCATCAACGGCTATCTCGATATCGGGCTTTACGATACGATGAAGGATCTTTTTGTCAACTTCATCGGCGCGCTGGTTTTCAACATCGCGGGATTTTTTTATTTGAAGGGCAGAAAAAAGCACACCCGATTCATAAGGAATTTTATTCCTAAAGGGGAATGATTTTGTTCCGGCTTCGGCACAATAAAACGAGGCTGGCTTAAAACTCATCTTAATGAGTACGAGCCAACCCCTTTTGTTGTAATTCATTGTACTGTATGGTCAGGTCTTGTTTCTGCCCCCTAATAGGGGGACTGAGGGGGTCCGGGCACAGCCGTACCCTGACCGTGGGTTTAAAGCCCGGTGTTTCTGCCTTTATCTGCGGCACGGTCAAGACCGTTGGGTTTAAAGCCCGGTGTTTCTGCCTTTATCTGCGGCACGGTCAAGACCGTGCCCTACTTTTTTTGAGCTAAGCCCATCGTCTTTTTATTTCCGTTCAAACTCCATTATCTTATTGTTGTCGTTCAGGGTGAGCTTGCCGTCGTCGGTGAGCTTTGTGTAAAGCGGATACGCCTCGGACATCGAGGTCTCAACCTCTTTTTCATATGTTACGCTGTTGGTGCTGTTTTTGATCTGCTTTTGCTTTTTAACATAGAGCACGCGGTCGCCGGAGCCGATATCCTTGAAGCTGCCCTCCATGATCGAGGTCACCTGCTCTGTTTTCAATATGACCTTAAACGTGTCGCCCTCAAAATTTATCGCCGCCGAGGAAAAGGTGTTGCCCTCGGGGAACTTCGTGCAGACCCACGACTCGGAAACGTCGGCGGTTTTTTCCGACGATTTTTCGGACTTGCCGCAGCCGCAGAGCACCGCCGCAGCCAGCGTGAGCGCCATAAGCGCCGCAATCATTCTTTTCATTGATATATCATCCCTTTTTGTTAGTTACGCATATTATAACCCCCAAACGCGGTTTAGTCAATACGGATGTTTAGTTGTCAGTTCGCAATTGACTGTAGCAAGTAAATCGTAACCTATTACTGTCATTCCGACCAAGCGGAGCGCGTGGAGGAATCCCCCTCGGCGATGAACAAAGGTCGCTCCTAATTGAAGACCCCCTTTCCAAAGGGGGTCTTCACACGTTGTGCTGAAAAAACCGTCCTTTCCCACCGCACCGCGGCATTACAAATCGGGTGCGGGCAGAGCCCGCCATCAACTATACACTATTCACCAACCACTATTCACCAACCACTATTCACCAACCACTAGCCACTGACCACTAGCCACTGACCACTAGCCACTGACTACTGATTTTCTCAAATAAATCCTTGCGCTTATCCTCCGTTTATGCTAATATATATTAATAGAAACCAAACAAAAAGAGGTATCGCTATGGATCGGGAGATAATAATCGTTAGGACCGGCTTTATCGGCATAATCGCAAACGTGTTTCTGGCGGGGTTCAAAGCTGTTATCGGGTTCATCTCGGGTTCTATCGCCATCACCTTGGACGCGGTCAACAATCTGACCGACGTGCTCTCCTCGGTGATAACGATAATCACCACCAAGCTCGCGGGCAGAACGCCCGACAAAAAGCATCCCTACGGTCACGGCAGGATCGAATATCTCAGCGCTATGATAATCGCCGTGATCATTCTCTACGCCGGCATTACCTCGCTGGTGGAATCGGTCAAAAAGATCATCTCCCCCGAAACGCCCGACTACGCGCCCGTTTCGCTGATAATCATCGCTGTCGCGGTCGCCGTTAAGATCGTTCTGGGGCTTTATGTTCGCGCCACAGGCGAAAAGGTGAACTCCGACTCCCTTGTCGCCTCCGGCAAAGACGCGCTGCTCGACGCGGTGATCTCCACCTCCACGCTGGTCGCAGCGGGCATTTTCCTGATCTGGCACGTCAGCCTTGAGGCGTGGCTGGCGGCGGTGATTTCGCTGGTCATCATCAAGGCGGGAATCGATATGCTGCGCGAGGGCATTTCTTCCGTGCTCGGAGAGAGAGCCGACAGCGAGCTTTCGCTCAAGGTGCTCAGCACCATCCGCTCCTATCCCGAGGTCTCGGGCGCTTATGATCTTATCATCCACAACTACGGCCCCGACCGCTACACAGGCTCGGTGCACATTGAGCTTCCCGCCGACTACTCCGTTAAGGAGCTTGATCTTTTGCAGCGGAAGATATCCGAGAAGGTCTATCTTGAAACGGGAGTGGGGCTGACCGGCATCAGCGTTTACGCCAAGCAGGAGGATTCTGCCTTTTCAAACCGAGTTTACGGTGATCTGAGAGATATACTTGCACAGCATCCGGAGGTTTTGCAGCTCCACGGATTCTCGGTGGACGAAAAAGAAAAGATGATTTGCTTTGACGTGGTCGTTGATTTTTCGGCAAAAAACCGCAAAGAGATTTTTCAAGATATTGTGGTTAAAATTCAGGAAAAATATCCTGACTACCAGATATGCCCCGTGCTTGACGCCGACGTCACCGATTTTTAGTTTTTCATCCCTCAGATAATTCCGACGGCGCAAAAAAATGCTTGACTAATGGGGAAAATTAAGCTATAATGCTATATTGCAAGGTTATATTTTGAAGGGAGGTTTTCAATTATGTTGAGAACATTTCAGCCTAAAAAGCTGCACAGAAAAAAGGAGCACGGCTTCAGAAAGAGAATGTCCACCGCTAACGGCAGAAAAGTTTTGGCGAGAAGAAGAGCCAAAGGCAGAAAAAGACTGTCCTATTAATACCGAACACCGTTTAACGCGGTCTTTGGCGGCTTAAGCGGTGTGGTATCAAAGGCCACCATCACAAGTGGTCTTTTTTACGTTATCAGGTCATACCGGTCTTTTTTGACCGTGCCAATCCTGAGGGTGCAACAATGAGTCGGTACATCACAGTAAAGGAAAATCGGGATTTTGCCCGCGCCTACCGACGCGGCAAGTCCTGCGTAAGCCCAGTTTTGGTCACCTATGCCCTGCCCGCAAAGGGTATGCCGACGCGCTATGGGATAACCACCGGAAAAAAGGTGGGCAACGCCGTCAGGCGTTCGCGCGCGCGCCGTGTCATCAGGGCATCCTACTTTCAACTCTTCGATCAGGTGAAGCCGGGCTTTATCCTTATTTTTGTCGCGAGAGGCAAAACGCCTTATGTAAAATCGCAGGCAGTTTGCAGGGCGATGAGGCAACATCTTACAACCTTGGGAGTTATCTCGTCTCCGTAAAGCCGCCTGTCGGGTGAGTTTTCGTAATAACTATGAAAAAAGTACTTTTGGCACTCATCAAATTCTATCGTTCCGCAATCTCACCGCACACCGCTCCTCACTGCAAATACTGCCCCACCTGCTCGCAATACGGGCTTGAGGCTATCGAGCGGTTCGGCGCACTCAAAGGCACGGCGCTGACAACGTGGCGCTTTTTGCGCTGCAATCCGTTTTCCAAGGGCGGCTACGATCCCGTTCCCGAAAAAAAGCGGAAGTAACACACAAAGAGGTACATCTATGTTTATTTTCACCTACGTCGGATGGCTGTTGGGCTTCATTTTGTGGGGCGCATTCTTCATCTTCAAAAACTTCGGAATAGCCATCATCGTCTTCACCATCATCGTAAAAGCGGCACTGTTTCCGTTTACGCTCAAGCAGCAAAAATCGATGGCGGGAAGCGCAAGACTCGCGAAAAAGCAAAAAGAGCTTCGTGAAAAATACGGCAACAACCGTCAGCTCCTTCAGGAGGAGATGAACAAGCTCTATGAAAAAGAAAACGTAAAACCCATGGGCGGCTGCCTGACCACCCTTATCCCGATGATAATCCTGCTGGGCATCTTCTACGCGGTGGCGTATCCGCTCACCAATACCCTGCATCTCAGCAGCGATCAGGTCAACAAAGCGCTCGACTTTGCCAATTCTATCCCCGGCTACACCCATAATGTGGGCAACGCCAACTATCAGGAAGTTTCGTTTTTGAAGATTTTTCCGCAGATCAAGGATCAGCTTCTGGCTCACAACGTCTTTTCCGCTGACGAGATCAGCCGCATCAGTGTATTTTCCAACGGCTTCACCATCTTCGGCAGCGTCGATCTGCTCACCATTCCCGAGCAGGTAGGCACACCCTTTGGGATCATCAACTGGTCGTGGTATCTGCTGTTCCCCGTTCTCTGCTTTGGCTCCAACGTCGGCTCCTCTCTGATAATGCAGAGAATGAACCGCCAGAATCAGGCTATGCAGCAGCAGGGCTGCATGAAGGTGCTTATCTATCTGCTGCCTCTGTTCTCGGCGTGGATCGCCTATAAGGTGCCCGCGGCAATGTCGTTCTACTGGATCATGTCCGCGCTCATCAGTCTGGTGCAGTCCATCGTCGTCAGCAAGGTATTCAGCCCGGCTCACCTTACCGCAACAGCCGAAGCGCGTCACGCCGCGCTGATGTTTGCCAATGAGGCAAAGGTCCCCTATGTCTACGCGCCCAAAAAACGAATTACGGAAGAAAACACCAAAAACGCGGGCTCGGGCAACGTATCAAACAAAAAGAAAAAGAAGAAATAAAATAAATTCAGGAGTACACAATGATTAAAGAAGCAATTTGCGAAGGCGTCGACGTTGAAGAGGCGCTTGAAAAAGCAAAAGCGCAGCTGGGCGTGACCGAGACCGATGAATATGAGTTTGAGGTGCTCCAGCGTGAGGAAAAAAAGAAATTCGGACTCTTCGGCGGCAAGCCCGCAAAGGTCAGGGTTTTTATAAAGGAAAGCGTTGAGAACAAAACCGAGCGCTTTCTGCGTCAGGTGCTCGACCGCATGGATCTTGCCGATATCGCGATCGAGAAGGTCGCGGGCGAAGGCACGCTCGACTTCAACCTCTCCGGTGAGGAGGAGGGCTGTGTCATCGGCAGACGCGGCGAAACTCTTGACGCTCTGCAGTACCTGACCAGCCTTGTCGCGAATCACGGCGACGAGAGCTATGTAAAGGTCACCGTCAATGTGGGCAACTACCGCGACAAGCGCGAAAAGACCCTTGAGATCCTCGGCAGAAAGCTCGCCTTCAAGGCGGTCAAGACCGGCAAAAAGACCAGTCTTGAGCCGATGAATCCCTATGAGAGACGCATCATCCACACAGCGGTACAGAAGGTCAACGGCGCGATTTCATGGAGCGAGGGCGAAAACGCAGCGCGCCATGTCGTCATCGGCCCCGACCCCAAGGTCGCAAAGCCCAACCGTCGCGGCGGCTACAACAACCGCAGAGGCGGCGGCAAAAAGAGCTTCAACAGCAACCGCAATCCCAAGCCTGCTCCCAATCCGGACAGAGTGCCGCTCAATGAAGGCGGCGCCACCGGTCTGTACGGCAGAATCAACAAGTGATCAAAGCTGCCTTTACAGGCAGCTTTTTTCAATAAGGAACAACATCTTAATTGATCTTCGGAGAATGATATGAACGAAACCAACACCACGATCGCCGCGATCAGCACCGCTCAGGGCGAGGGCGGGATCGGCGTGATACGGATCTCGGGCGAAAACGCGATAAGCGTCGCCGACCGTGTTTTTCAGAATATCCGCAGCAAGCCCCTTTCGGAGATGAAGGGCTACACCGCCGCCTACGGCAGGATAGTCGCGGACGGCGAGGCTATTGATGAAGCGGTCGCGCTGGTTTTCCGCGCGCCGCACAGCTACACGGGTGAGGACGTGGTGGAGCTCTCCTGCCACGGAGGGCTGTTTATCACAAAGCTCGTCCTTCGCGCCGTGCTCGACGCGGGCGCTGTTCCGGCGCAGGCGGGCGAGTTCACAAAACGCGCCTTTCTCAACGGCAAGCTCGACCTGACCGAGGCTGAGGCTGTCATGGACATAATCAGCGCCAAAAACCGCAGCGCCGCGCGCGCCGCCCTCTCGGTGAGAGAAGGAGCGCTGAGCCGCCGCATCGACGCGGTCAAGGAACGGCTGCTGAGCCTTGCCGCGCACCTTTCGGCGTGGGCGGATTATCCCGAGGAGGATATCGCCGATGTTACCGACGAACAGATATTTTCAGCCTGCGACGCCGCCGAAGCGGAGCTTTCCGATCTGCTCGCCACCTACGA
The DNA here is from genome assembly GCA_900317595.1 of uncultured Eubacteriales bacterium. GTDB lineage: Bacteria > Bacillota > Clostridia > Oscillospirales > Acutalibacteraceae > Ruminococcoides. The sequence continues at coordinate 14,648 of ONHJ01000021.1, forward strand.
CAGCGGTCAGGCGATAAAGCAGGGCATCGACGCCGTTATCGCCGGCAGACCCAACGTGGGCAAGAGCACGCTTATGAACCTGCTCTCAGGCAGCGAAAAGAGCATCGTCACCGAGATACCCGGCACTACGCGCGATGTGGTCGAGGACACCGTTGTCGCGGGCGACGTCATTTTGCGGCTCAGCGACACTGCGGGACTGCGCGACACCGACGACACGGTGGAGCGCATCGGCGTTGACCGCGCAAAACAGCGGCTTGCGCAGTGCGGCTTGCTGCTGGCGGTTTTCGATAACAGCCGAGCGCTGGAGGACTTTGATTTTCACCTGCTCGAAGCCGCCGAAAACGTGCCGACCGTCGCCGTCATCAACAAAACAGATTTGCCGAGTCAATTAGATATCAGCAAAATAACAAACTCTATAGACAAGATAGTATATATATCAGCCGCGACAGGCGAGGGCAAGGATGAACTGATAAGCGCGATAGCTCAGCTTGCCGGCACAGCGGAGCTGAATCCAAGCGAGGGCATACTCTCAAACGAGCGCCAGCGCGCCGACGCTTCGGCGGCGCTCAACGCCGTAAGGGAAGCCAAGGCGGCGCTTAAAAGCGGCATGACCTACGACGCCGTCACTGTCACCGTTGAGGACGCGATCACAGCGCTTCTCGAAATGACCGGCGAAAAAACCGGCGACGAGGTGATCGACCGCGTATTCCACACCTTCTGCGTCGGAAAATAAAATATAACCACTGAAATGAGTGTTAACTATGACTTATTTTGCAGGCGAATATGACGTAGCCGTTATCGGCGCTGGTCACGCGGGCATCGAGGCCGCGCTTGCCGCCGCGCGTCTCGGCTGTCACACCGCCGTTTTCACAATAAATATGGACGCCGTGGGCAACTGCCCCTGCAATCCCTCGATCGGCGGCACCGCCAAGGGTCACCTTGTCCGCGAGCTTGACGCCCTCGGCGGCGAGATGGGCAAGACCGCCGACGCCTGCTTTTTGCAGTCGCGGATGCTAAACCGAGGCAAGGGTCCCGCCGTCCACTCACTGCGCGCGCAGATCGACCGCCGCAAATACTCCGGGGTGATGAAGCACAAGCTCGAGCTTCAGGACGAGCTGGAGCTGCGCCAAGCCGAGATAATCTCGATCGAGAGGGCTGACGGCGGCTGGCTGCTGACCACTCAAATGCTCGCACAGTACCTCTGCAAGACCGTCGTGGTCGCCACAGGCACCTATCTCGGCGGCAGGATATATGTCGGCGAGGTCAGCTATGAAAGCGGTCCCGACGGAATGTTCCCCGCCACCAAGCTTGCCTTGTCATTGAAAGACCTCGGTCTGCCGCTTCGGCGCTTCAAGACAGGCACTCCCGCCCGTATCCTCCGCCGCTCCATCGATTTCTCCGACTTGGAGGTTCAGAAGGGCGACGAGCCTCCGCAGCCGTTCTCTTATGAAACCGAAAGCCTCGGCGACAACAAGGTCGACTGCCACATAAGCTGGACCAACGACCGCACCAAGGCGGTGATCCTCAAAAACATACACCGCTCTCCGCTCTACGCCGGAAAAATCGAAGGCGTGGGTCCGCGCTACTGTCCGAGCTTTGAGGACAAGGTGATGCGCTTCTCCGACAAGCCGCGCCACCAGCTCTTTATTGAGCCCTGCGGTGAGAATACCGAGGAGATGTATATGCAGGGCATGAGCAGCTCCCTTCCCGAGGAGGTGCAGCTTGAGTTTTACCGCACCATCAAGGGCTTGGAGCACTGCGTGATGATGCGGCCTGCCTACGCCATCGAATACGACTGCGTCGACCCGACCGCCATGGGACCCACCTTAGAGTTCAAGGACTTTCCGGGCTTATACGGCGCGGGTCAGTTCAACGGCAGCTCCGGCTATGAGGAGGCAGCCGTTCAGGGCTTTGTCGCGGGCGTCAACGCCGCGCTTAAGGTTTTGAACAGGGAGCCGCTTGTGCTGACGCGTGACAGCTCCTACATCGGCACGCTGATCGACGACCTTGTCACCAAGGGCGCAAACGAGCCCTACCGAATGATGACCTCCCGAAGCGAGTACCGCCTTATCCTCCGTCAGGACAACGCCGACGAGCGCCTGACCGAAACAGGCCACAGGCTCGGTTTGATAAGCGAAGCGCGGTATCAAAAATTTCTCAAAAAACAGGAGCTGAAAAGAGCCGAGATCAAGCGCCTGAAAACCACGACCGTTTCTCCGGGCGACGCGCTGAACGAAATGCTTGTTTCACGTGAAACATCCGAGATCACCACAGGCGTGCGGCTGATCGATCTGCTAAAGCGCCCGCAGCTCAGCTATGATGATCTTAAGCCCTTCGACCCGACCCGACCCGAATTGGAGCCAAACCTCTTTGAGCAGGTCGAGATAGAGATCAAATATGAGGGCTATATTCAAAAGCAGCTAAAGCAGGTGGAGCAGATGAAAAAGCTCGAGAGCAAACGCCTGCCGACAGATCACGATTATAAGCAGATCACAGGACTGCGCCTGGAGGCTCAGGAAAAGCTTAACAAAATCAAGCCACTCAATATCGGGCAGGCGTCGCGCATCTCGGGCGTTTCGCCCGCGGACGTCAGCGTGCTGCTGATATGGCTTGCGGCGCAAAAGGGAAACAACCATGAAAGTAACTGATTATTTACGCACCGCGACCGACGGCTTCGCAATCACCCTCGACAATGACGCGCTGCGCAGGTTCGAGATTTATTACAACCTGCTTGCGGAGTGGAACGAGAAAATCAACCTCACCGCCATCACCGACCCTCAGGGCGTCGCCGTGAAGCACTTTGCGGACAGTCTCGCATTTTTCAATTATATAACTGTTCCAAAGGACGCTAAGATCATCGACGTCGGCACAGGCGCCGGCTTTCCGGGAGTTGTTTTGAAAATAGCAAGACCGGATATAAGGCTTACCCTGCTCGACAGCCTTAACAAGCGGTTTCTGTTTCTGCGAGACCTCACGGAAAAGCTTGGCTTGGACGCGGACTTTGCGCAGGGCAGAGCCGAGGAATACGGGCAAAAGGACGGGTTCAGGGAATCCTATGATTTCGCTGTATCGCGTGCGGTGGCAAAACTTAACACGCTCAGCGAATACTGTCTGCCGTTTGTCAGGCTTTCGGGCAGCTTTGTCGCTTTCAAGGGCGGCGACTGCTCGGACGAAACAGCGGAAGCAAAACGCGCGGTCAATACCCTCGGCGGAAAAGTCAGGAAGCCACATAGCTTTGAACTGCCGTTCGACGGCGGCAGCCGCACCTTGATAGAGATCGAAAAGGTGCAGCCCACACCCGATCAATATCCGCGCAACAACGGCAGGATAAAGTCAAAGCCGTTATAAACACAAGCGTTAAAATTCGACAGCTTTATGGATTATCCTCCAAAACAAAACCAAATATTTGCTTTAATAACGACAAAAACCGCACCGCCTATGTGATATTATAATAGCACAGGGACAAGCCCTGATGCAGAATTGGGTGATGCGGTTGAATTTTTTAGGGAAAAGCGATAACAAAATTATCGAGATTCCGCTCATAAAGATCCGGCCGAACAAATCACAGCCACGCAAGCAGTTTGAGGACAGCGCGCTCCATTCGCTCTCGCGTTCCATTGCGGAAAACGGCATTTTGCAGCCCATAACCGTCCGCAGGATAAGCTCAACGGAATATGAGCTTGTGACCGGAGAACGAAGATTGCGGGCGTCGGCCTTAGCGGGTTTGCAGAAGATACCCTGCATCGTCGTCAAATGTTCCGATAAAGAGTCTGCCATATACGCTCTCCTTGAAAATCTCCAGCGAGCCGACCTTGGCATATTTGAGGAGGCTCGCGGGATTTCCAGGCTGATACGGCGGTTCGGACTCACTCAGGAACAGGCGGCTGAAAAGCTCGGCAAAACTCAATCCACGATTGCCAACAAGCTGCGGCTGCTCCGCCTCAGCGCGGAGGAACAGGAATGGATAGAGAGCGCCGGACTCAGTGAACGGCACGCACGGGCTCTGCTTAAGCTTGAAAGCGAAACGGAGCGCCGCCCGGTACTCTCCAAGGTTATAGCCGAGCGGCTCAACGTAGCTCAAACAGAAGCGCTTGTGAATCTTGTTCTGCATTCCGCCCCGCAAAGAATAAACCGGGGCAAGAGTAAAGCGGTGATAAAAGACTTTAGAATTTTTCTCAATACCATTAACAAGGCTGTGGACACAATGAGGCTTGCGGGAATAGACGCAAAAACCGAACGATCGGACAACGACAATTTTATCGAATACACAATACGGATCCCGAAGACTCAGGTGACCAAAGCCGAAAAATCAGCGTAAGCTGTTTATCATACTTTCCACTTGGATGCATCGCATCCATTCCACTCATACCCATTTCCTTATCTAACCCCTTGCGAAGAGCGTGCAGTACGGCTGCGCGCTCTTTGCTTTTAGATTTTCAATAAGCATGTTTCACGTGAAACATAACTTTTTTAAAAAATTTCCTCAATACGCTTTAAAATCGACCCAAACTGTGCTATAATAAGTCTCGGTTACTTAAAAAACAGTTTGAAAGGTGATTTTTTGGCAAAAATAATTGCGATATCCAATCAAAAAGGCGGCGTCGGAAAAACAACGACCGCCGTGAATCTTGCGGCTTGCTTGGGAGCACTCGGCAAAAAGACTCTTCTGATCGACGCCGACCCTCAGGGCAACGCCACAAGCGGCGTCGCGATCGACAAAAGCAAGGTGCGCACCTCGACCTACAACATCCTGGTCGACGGCGCAAAGGCTGAGGAATGTGTGATGACGACGCCCTATCAGAATCTCAGCGTGCTGCCCTCTCACATCAACTTGGCGGCTGCGGAGCTTGAGATCGCGGAAAAGCCGCGACGCGAATCACTTCTTAAAAACGCGGTGCTGCCCATAAAGCAGTATTACGACTACATCATCATCGACTGTCCGCCGTCTCTCGGTCTTATCACCGCGAACGCCCTGACAGTCGCGGACAGCTTTATCGTGCCAATACAGTGCGAATACTACGCGCTCGAGGGTCTGTCACAACTTATGAGCACCGTAAGAAGGATAAAGCGGCAGTACAATTACTCGATCGAGCTTGAGGGCGTGCTGCTGACGATGTATGACGGCAGACTCAACCTCACACAGCAGGTGGTTGAGGAGGTCAAAAAGTTCTTTCCGGGCAAGGTGTTCGGCACGGTAATCAACCGGGGCGTCCGCCTTTCGGAAGCTCCGAGCTTCGGAATGCCCGTGATCTATTACGACAAAAACTGCAAGGGAAGTGCCGCCTACACCGAGCTTGCGAAGGAAATCATTGCAAAGGAGCGACGCTGATGGCAAAACGACCCGGCGGCTTGGGCAAAGGCCTTGGCGCCATATTCATTGAAAACGACAACGAGGAAAGCAACGGCGCGGTCAAGCTGAAAATTTCCGAGATAGAGCCCAACCGCTCTCAGCCGCGAAAGGACTTTGACGAGGAAGCGCTGAGTGAGCTTGCGGACAGCATATCAAAGCACGGATTGCTGCAGCCGATACTGGTCCGTCCGCTGACTCTCGGCGGCTATGAGATCGTCGCCGGAGAGCGCCGCTACCGGGCGTCGCGCATGGCGGGACTGACAGAGGTCCCGGTCATCATCCGTGAGCTGAGTGAAGCGGAGACCATGGAGCTGGCGCTTATTGAAAATCTGCAGCGTGAGGATCTGACTCCACTGGAGGAAGCGCAGGGCTACGACGCTCTGATAAGCGAACACGGCTTTACTCAGGACGAGGTCGCGCGTTCGGTCGGAAAATCCCGGCCTGCCGTCACAAACGCGCTTCGCCTGCTGAAGCTGCCCGAAAGCGTGGCTGAATATCTGCGTGAGGAAAAAATCTCCGCCGGTCACGCCAGAGCGCTGCTCACACTGCCGCATGAGGACGTAATGAAAACCGTCTGCGAACAGATCATCAAGGACGATCTTTCGGTGCGGCAGACAGAAAAGCTGTGCAAAAAGCTGACAAGCGAAAAAAAGCCCGTTATTACGACAGAAGCAGACAAAAAGCCGAACTTCTACAAGGAAGTGGAGCTGACCCTGACCTCGGCGCTTGGCAGAAAAATCAGCGTCAACAAGTCAAAGGGCAAGCAGGGCGGAGTGCTGCAGATCGAATTTTACTCGGACGAGGAACTGACCGAGCTATCCAATAAATTGAGTTAAGGAGAAATAAAATGATCGACATTAAATTTTTACGTGAAAACCCCGACGCGGTCAAGGAGAATATGAGAAAAAAATATCAGGAGCACAAGCTGCATCTGGTAGACGATGTGCTGGAGCTCGATGTGCAGAGCCGCACAGTCAAGCAGCAGGCTGACAACCTGCGCTCCAACCGCAACAAGCTCTCAAAAGAGATCGGCAATCTGATGAAGCAGGGCAAGCGCGATGAGGCAAACGCCGTAAAGGAAGAGGTCAACCGTCAGGCGGAAGAGCTGAAAGCGCTTGAAGCACAGGAAACCGAGCTGAGCGCCAAGGTCACCGAGATAATGATGCAGATTCCGCAGATCATCGGCGAGGAAGTGCCTATCGGCAAGGACGACAGCGAAAATGTGGAGATTGAGCGCTTCGGTGAGCCGGTCGTGCCGGATTTTGAGGTGCCATATCACACCGACATCATGGAGCGCCTGAACGGCATCGATCTCGACTCCGCGCGCAAGGTTGCGGGCAACGGCTTTTATTATCTGATGGGCGACATCGCGCGCCTTCACAGCGCGGTTATTTCCTACGCGCGCGACTTTATGATCGACCGCGGCTTCACCTACTGCGTGCCGCCGTTTATGATCCGCAGCAATGTGGTCACCGGCGTAATGAGCTTCGCGGAAATGGATTCGATGATGTATAAGATCGAAGGCGAGGACCTTTATCTTATCGGCACCAGCGAGCACTCGATGATCGGCAAATTCATCGACACCATCAATCCCGCCGAAAGCCTGCCCTACACCCTCACCAGCTATTCACCCTGCTTCCGCAAGGAGAAGGGCGCGCACGGAATCGAGGAGCGCGGCGTTTATCGCATCCACCAGTTTGAAAAGCAGGAAATGATCGTGGTCTGCAAGCCCGAGGACAGCAAAATGTGGTTCGACAAGCTCTGGCAGAACACCGTCGACCTGTTCCGCTCCATGGATATCCCGGTGCGCACGCTTGAGTGCTGCTCCGGCGACCTCGCGGATTTGAAGGTGCGTTCGCTCGACGTGGAAGCGTGGTCTCCGCGTCAGAAGAAGTATTTTGAGGTCGGCTCCTGCTCCAACCTCGGCGACGCTCAGGCTCGCCGCCTGAAAATCAGGGTCGCGGACGGCAAAAACAAATACTTCGCGCACACACTCAACAACACCGTCGTTGCTCCTCCGAGAATGCTCATCGCCTTCCTTGAGAACAATCTCAACGCCGACGGCAGCATCAATATCCCGGTCGCACTCAGACCTTATATGGGCGGCAAGGATAAAATCACGGTCAATAAGTAAACAACAGATATTAAATCAGGGCTTGGCTCTCTCATTGATTATGAGTAAGAGTCAAGCCCTTGGTTTTTGGTAGGGTTTTGGTTCATAACAGAGCAGTGTCGTAAACTTAAGCAAATCGCACAGCGATTTGCAGGAGCGACGAGGGCGTCGCTTCTTGGGGCTGGCTCAAAACAAAAAAGTAGGGCACGGTCTTGACCGTGCCGCAGATAAAGGCAGAAACACCGGACATTAAACCCACGGTCAGGGTACGGCTGTGCCCAGACCCCCTCAGTCCCCCCTATTAGGGGGCAGAAACAAGACCTGACCCTACAGTACAATGCAATTACAATAAAAGGCCTGACTCTTACTCATAACAATGAGTTTTGAGCCGGCCCCATAAGGCTTATACAATCCTTAAGTTGACGACATCGCATTGTAAAATAATAAAATTGATAAAATTAACAAATCAGCATTGCAATTTGCAAAAAAATAGTGTAAAATAATAATATCTATAGAAATAATGGAGGAATAATCCATGGCTGAAATGTATAAGATCCGCACCAAAAACAAAAACGTGTTCCTGCGCGTAGCAAAAGGACATTTTGCGACCATGCACATCCACACCAATTATTATATCGACGTGACCACTCAAAAGACCCGTTTGTCCGAAGCGCGCGCGGTCGCCGAGCAGCTCGTTCACGACTACCGCTCCAACACCATAATAGACACCATCCTCTGTCTTGACGGCACCGAGGTCATCGGCACCTGCATGGCAAGCGAGCTGACCAAAGACAACTACATGAACATGAACGCTCACCAGACTATCTATGTGGTCTCACCCGAATTTATCGGCGGCGGTCAGATGATGTTCCGCGACAACCTCACCCCGATGCTTGCGGGCAAGCACGTGCTTATCCTCGCGGCGTCAGTCACCACCGGCAAGAGCGCCCTCGCGGCGATCGACGCCATCAAATATTACGGCGGCACCGTGGTCGGCGTATCGGCGATTTTTGCCACAGTCAACGAGTGCGACGGCCATCCCGTACATTCGAGCTTCGACCCCAAGCACCTCGGCGACTATGAGAGCTACAAGCCCCACCATTGTCCGAAATGCCGCAACGGCGAGAAGATAGAAGCGCTGGTAAACAGCTACGGAATTTCGATGCTGTAAACATTCTTGCAATAAAGAAAAATAATTTAATAAAAAACTGAAAAGGGCTTGACAAACGGCTTATTTTCGGGTATAATGAATCTTGCTGATTTTGACAGCATAAATGGCGGAATAGCTCAGCTGGCTAGAGCATTCGGTTCATACCCGAAGTGTCGTAGGTTCAAGTCCTATTTCCGCTAC
>ONHJ01000148.1 GCA_900317595.1 uncultured Eubacteriales bacterium
CCTGCCGTCCACGAAAAAGCAGTTTTCGTTGCCGTAGCGGTTGTCGCCCACGCGGCTTGCAAGGCAGAGCGACACGCGACGGCCGTCTATCACGCAATCCGCGCTCAGCCGCTGATAGTGGTGGGGACGGGGCTTTGAAAACCGCGTCCAGTCAAAATACGCGCGCCCGATATTTTCGTTTAAGGAATATTCAAGCCCTCCGACGCGGATAACGCCCTCGGCGGTGAAGCGCGGAACAAAGCGCTTGAAATAAAAATACTTGCGGTTGCGCTCAAATGGTGCCAGCTCGTTGAGGCTGTCGCCCATCATTTTTTTCAGCACCAGACTGAAATACAGGTTTTTTATGCCCGCAAAGTCGATGAAGTCGCATTTCAAAAATCTGCCGGACGGCGTGTTGGTCATTTGAAGCTGCACGCGCTTGTCGCTGTAGAGAAATTCGCCCTTGTCGCCTGCCTCGGGCAGCTCGTTTTTTATAAGATTCAGCTTTTTTATCACGCAGTCGCTTATAACGCCGCCGCGCTTAAGGTCGGCAACGGCTATCTTGATGGCGAACTCCAAGCCCAGATTCTCCACAGACAGATAGAGCGACACCTCGCCGTTGTTGATAAAATAGCAGTCGCGTTCGCTGTGCCTGCCGCGCGTTTTGCTCTGCTCCTCGTTATAGATAAACACGGGTCTGCGCGCCCAGCCTGCCTGCAAAACTTCGCCGTTTTCCTCAAAAACATTGCAGTTTTCCGTAATTTCCCGCTGCAAGTGGTTCACTCCGTTTCATTTTTCGATCATCATACCTCTTTATAATAGCAAAAAACGCGCGGCTTTGCAAGAGCGTTCGCACAAAATGTTATAAATCCGCCGAGGCTCGAATAGAATTCACTGTATCAATCATACTCCTTGGGCGGTGAGAATTATGAAGAAGCTTGTCGCTGTGCTGCTGATTTTTCCGATGCTGCTGTTCTGCGGCTGCAGGGGCGGCGATCAGGGCAATATCCATGAGCTGACGCGCTGCGATTGGGCTGCCGAGCGCGAGGGCGGCGCGACGCTGCGGCTTGAATTTGACGGAGATCACGCCTCGCTTACGCTTGAAAACGGCGGCGAAAAGCGCGTGATCGAGGGCAAAATGCTCGCCGATGAAGAGCGATTCGTGATCTTTGACGAGAGCGTCGCACAGAATTACGCGTTTTCTTATGTCCCGCGAGGTGAAAAGCTCGATCTGAGCTACAACGGCAGCACTGTTGAGCTGCATAAAATATAACTTTATCGATAAAAGCCGAAATGTGCTACTTGCTTTAGCGAACGAAGTGTGCTATAATGTTTTAGAATGTATCTTTATGCCATTTTGACGGAGGGATCGTTTTGGTCGTATTCGGAATCGACCCCGGCTATGCGATAGTCGGCTGGGGCGCAATCAGCTTTCAGGCGAACGCCTACAAGCCGCTGGGCTTCGGCGCGGTGGAGACTCAGGCGCACACCGACTTCAACGTGCGGCTGGAGCTGATCTACGACGAGATCTATTCCATACTTGACCGCTGCCGTCCCGACGCGCTGGCGATCGAAAAGCTCTATTTCACGACCAACAAAACCACCGCGATCAAGGTGGCTCAGGCAAGGGGCGTCACGCTTTTGGCGGCGCAAAAGCTGAGGATCCCGATTTTCGAATATACGCCGCTTCAGGTCAAGACCGCCGTCACAGGCTACGGCAAGGCAAAAAAGCCGCAGGTCATGGAGATGACCCGCAGGCTGCTGCACCTGCCGGAGGTTCCAAAGCCCGACGACACCGCCGACGCGCTGGCGATAGCCATCTGCCACGCGCAGGCAGCGGGCTCACTTTTGAGGTTAAAAATTGAGAGATTCAGTGAATAGTGAAGGGCGGGCGCTGCCGGCACCCGAATTATTTTGCCGAGGTGCGGTTTTTATAGCGCGGTTTTCTTTACTGTTTTCGACTTTCAACTAAAAAGAGGTAATTATGCTATATTCCGTCAGAGGAAAACTTATCCATACTACCGCGTCATCGGCGGTTATCGAGTGCGGCGGCGTCGGCTTTGACTGCCAGACCACGCTCAATACCCTTAAAACCCTGAAATTAGGCAGCGAAGCGCTGCTTTATACATACCTCAATGTCCGCGAGGACGCCATGGAGCTGTTCGGCTTTGCCACCAAGACCGAGCTGGACACCTTCAAAACGCTGATAAGCGTAAGCGGCGTCGGTCCAAAGGCGGGGCTTTCGGTGCTCTCGGAGCTTTCGCCCGAGCAGGTTGCCATGGCTATCGCCACCGACGACATCAAAACCATCACGCGCGCTCAGGGCATCGGCAAAAAGATAGCCCAGCGCATCGTGCTGGAGCTTAAGGACAAGCTTGCCAAGGGAATGGCGGGCGACAACAGCTTCGCGAATGTCAGCGCAGGAGCGGCGACCGCCGCCTCGGGAAATATCCCGAAGGCGCTCGAGGCGCTCGGCGTGCTGGGCTATACGCCCGCCGACGTCAGCTCGGTGCTCGCGACGCTCGACAGCAGCCTGCCGGTCGAGCAGCTTATCGCCTTGACTTTGAAGCAGATGGGAAGACAGTGATATGGCAAATATGCAATTCTCAGACGAGTTTGATTTTGAAAACCGAATAATGGACGCAAACGCGATACCCGAGGATATTGCCGAGGGCGACAATCCGCTGCGCCCGAAAAATTTAGATGAATATATCGGTCAGGAAAAGGCGAAGGAAAACCTTCGCGTCTACATCGAGGCGGCAAAGATACGCCGCGAGACCCTTGACCATGTGCTGCTCTACGGCCCTCCGGGACTCGGCAAAACCACGCTCGCGGGCATAATCGCCAACGAGCTGGGCGTGAACATCCGTATCACCTCAGGCCCCGCGATCGAAAAGCCCGGCGATCTTGCCGCGATCCTTACCAACCTGAACGAGGG
>ONHJ01000050.1 GCA_900317595.1 uncultured Eubacteriales bacterium
GCTTGCCATCATCGTAAAGCCCGTTAATATGGCGAAAATGCCCGCAAACAGGTTTTTTGAAACGGGATAGACAGGGGCTGTTTTTCTGTCAAAAAGATTGATCAGAATACAGATCACAAACAATCCCAGCGAAATGCCGATCACGACATATTTGATGCTCGTTTTGTTCATTCCCATAAAGTTGTCATGGCTGATGCTCATAAGCTTAAAAAAAGTCATCAGTAGTATGGCCGGAACAAAAGGAATGATCGCGTGTTTTGCCTTCATAAAATTCTCCATCCTCAGTAAAATCATACATACTATCGGTTATGATGTCCAAATTACGTACATATACTATTTTAAGTCAATAATTCTCTGTTGTCAAGAAGAAAACATAACGGAGTGTAGGAAATGAAGAATAAATTTTTGATAATTTTGCTGTTTTTTCTCCTTATGGCGGCTATTCCGATGGGTTTTATCGTAAAAAGCCGGACAAAAACAACTGTCAAGAGCCCGAAAAACCGTGACGACCTTATTGTCGCCGCGGCAGCCGCGCTTTGCGGAAAGGATTTTGACGATGAAACGCTGAAGGCAGCCGTCATTTTAATGAAAACGAACGCCGCCGCCGGTCATTTGCCCGAAGCAGAGAGCAATAATGATTCCGATGAAGAATTATATTCGCGCGTGGCGGCGATCGACAGTGAAAGCGACGCGATCCTGCGCTGTAACGATAAGACCGTCGCGGTGCCGTACTGCGCCTGCTCAAACGGCTTTACGGAGACGGACGCGGATCACCCGTGTTTTCAGGCGGTCGCTTCTCCCTGGGATTTCTTCTGCCCTGAATTTGACGCGAATACTCACTGCACAGGCGTGAGCATGAACGGTGTGCGGTATCTGTGCGGCGAAGGGCTGAGCGCCGAGGAAGCGCTGCTCTGGTATTTGCCCGGTTTTGAGATTTCACGGTGATTTTCAGCATTATTTAAGGCTTGTGCTTTATCCTATAAACTGATATAATGAGAACGGAACGCCGCCGGCAAAGGCGACGGACCGGGTGATCAAAGGTTTAAGGAGGAGCTTATGCAGATTTTGGTAGTTGAGGACGAAAAGCGCCTGGCGCAGGCGCTGAAACAGATTTTGACCGAGCAAAAATATATGGTAGACGTCGTTTATGACGGCAGAGACGGACTTGACTACGGACTCAGCGGCATTTACGACGTGATAATCCTCGATATAATGATCCCCTACAAGGACGGCTTTCAGGTGGCGTATGAGCTGCGCCGCCAAAAAATAAGCACGCCGATATTGATGCTGACCGCGAAGGACACGGTGCCGGACAAGGTGAGCGGGCTGAACAGCGGCGCCGACGACTATATGACCAAGCCGTTCGCGCCCGAAGAGCTTCTGGCGCGAGTCAAGGCGCTGACCCGCCGCAGAGGCGAGGTGATGCTGGATGAGACCGACTTCGGTGACTTCAACTTCAACGCCTCCACCTGCGAGCTGAGCAAGGGCGCAAAGTCGGTGCATCTCAATTATAAGGAAGCCGAGATATTGAAGCTGCTGCTCTCAAACCGCGACACCATCCTTCCCAAGGAGGACATAATCACCAAGGTCTGGGGCTATGACTCAGACGCTGGCTCTAACAATGTGGAGGCGTATATCTCGTTTTTTCAAAAAAGTGGGCTACAGATTGGAGCAGAGCCATGATCAATAAACTCAGACGGCGCATTATTCTGATAAATATGCTGCTGGTTGGCGGCGTTATCCTGATCGTGATCACTGCCGTGAATATAAACAACTATACCGATTCTATCAGGATGCTCGAGCGCAGCATGAATCAGGTCTTGGACAAAAACGGTCACGATTCCCCTCCGGAAGGCATGCTTCCCCGCGATGACAGCACCGACGAAGCTTTGCCCGAGGATATAAAAAAGTTTGAAAAGCGCGGATTTGACGACGATTCTCCGATGCAGATATCCTCTTACATCATCGTCACCGTGGACAGCGACGGAAATATCACCGACACTCAGGAGAACAACGTCACAATGGACGAGGACGACCTTGAAGCCTGCGTGGAGACAGCGCTGAAAAGCGGCGGAAAAAGCGGACAGATCCCGGAATACTCGCTGATGTATGTATACAGCGATTTCATGGGGCAGCAAAAGTTGATCTTCGCCAGCAACTCGTCGGTGTTTTCCTCGCTGCGCAGTTCACTGCTTATCAGCGGACTTCTGTTTTTGGGCAGTTTAGCGGTCATTTTCCTGATTAGCCTGCTGCTGTCGGGACTGGCGGTCAAGCCGGTCAAAAAAGCGTGGGAGCAGCAAAAGCAGTTCGTAGCGGACGCCTCTCACGAGCTCAAGACACCGCTGACGGTGATATTAGCGAACAACAACATAATGATGTCGCACAAGGACGCCCAAGTGCGCGACGAACAGCAATGGCTCGAGAGCACTCAGGAGGAAGCCAACCACATGAAGCAGCTAATAGAGCAAATGCTGTTTCTGGCTAAATCAGACGCCGGCAACACTCAGGTGCAGCTTTCCGATGCCGATCTCAGCGAGATAGCCGAGGGCGCGGCGCTGAACTTTGAACCCGTGGCGTTTGAAAAGGACATGATGATCGACACCGACATCACTCCCGGAATTATCCTTCGCGCCAACACCACGCAGCTCAATCAGTTGGTTCATATCCTCATTGACAACGCGGTGAAATACGGCGACAACGGCACCACGGTAACCATCAGGCTGCGCCGAAAAAACGACCGCGCGGAGCTGTCGGTCAATAATTTCGGCAACGTGATCTCAAAGGAAGATCTGGAGCACATATTTGACCGCTTTTACCGCGCCGAAAAATCCCGCACCACAAAGGGCTACGGACTGGGACTTTCGATCGCGCAGAGGATAGCGCAGAGCATGAACGGAAAGCTGACGGCGGAAAGCTCCGAAGAATCAGGCACCACGTTCACAGCGGATCTGAAAATAGGATAAAGAACCGGGCAGGCTAAAATCAAAAGCCTGCCCGGTTTCTAATATCACTGTTATCAAATCAAGAAAGCGCTTGCCTAATCCCCGCAATAAATTGAGTCGCTCCTGCAAACCGCTTTGCGATTTTCAAAAAAACAGCAACAGTATCTATACTATTATTATTTATCATCCTCCGCGTCCATCAGCGAACGCATGAGCGCCTTAAGCTTTTGGCTGCGGGCAAGGGTCTCCTCGGCGTTGAGATAGCAGCTTCCGCCCTCAAAGTCGAGGATATCGCCTTCTTTGATGTTTTTAGGCAGCGATTTTCTGTCGAAGCAGGCTTGATCGCCGTTCTCGCAGGACAAAACCGCCTTGTTCCCTTCTATTCTGTCTACAATAAATCGTTTCATGCTTATTCCTTCGCTATTCTTTTGCCGCCGGTCTCCACGGTCAGCTTGCTGCCGTCGGACACAACCACAACGGTACGGTCGAGATCGGTGCGGTATATTTTGCTGCCCGCGTTTTCAAGAAAGCGCAGCGTCTTTTTGCCGGGATGTCCGAAATCATTATCCGCGCCGCAGGAGATCACGGCGATCTCAGGACGAACGGCTTCTATCAGCTCCTGACTGTTTGCGGTGTGGCTGCCGTGATGCGGCACCTTAAGCACATCTGCCGAAAGGTCGGCGGTGATCGCGGAGGTCTCCTCGGTCTCTGCGTCGCCCATAAGCAAAAAGGTGTTTTTGCCGAAGGTCAGCCGGATCACTATCGAGCAGTTGTTGAGGTTTTTCTCGTCTGTCGCCGAGGGCGCGAGGATATCTGCGCTCAGTCCGTCAGCTCCGAACAATCTGACGCCCGCCTTTCCCTCGCTGACGGTCAAGCCCTTCGCTTTTATCGCGTCAAGCAGATCCTCATAGCAATAGGTGTTTGACGCGGCGGCGGTCATCCAGACCTCGCCGATATCGCAGTGCCGCACTACATACGCCATGGAGCCGATATGATCCATGTGCGGGTGAGTCGCGACGAGATAGTCGATCCTGTCAAAGCCCGCCCGACGGATGTAGTCGACGAGCCTCTCGCCGAGATGGAGGGGTCCCGAGTCGACAAGCATGGTTTTTCCGTTCGGAAGCTCCAAAAAAATCGCGTCGCCCTGCCCTACGTCGAGAAAATGGACAGCAAGCTTTCCCTCATGCTTTTTCTCGCCGAGAGAACGCCAAAACGTGCATGCGGTCAGAAGCACTGAAACAAGGATCAATACGGCAATGATCCCGAAACGCTTTATCCTCATCTTAACTCCTTTTTCCGATTGGATCATATCCGGTCAACTCTCAGTTTATCCCGCTTTGCCGGTGTAGAGATGATAATACGTTCCCTTTTGCTCCAGAAGCTGGTCGTGTGTTCCGCGCTCGATGATCCTGCCGTGGTCGAGAACGATGATGCAGTCGGAGTTCTTGACGGTCGACAGGCGGTGAGCGATAACGAAGGTAGTTCTGCCCTTCATCAGCTTATCCATACTCTCCTGCACCATTTTTTCGGTGCGGGTGTCGATCGAGGAGGTCGCCTCGTCGAGGATAAGCGCCGGAGGATCGGCTACCGCAGCGCGCGCGATGGCAAGCATCTGGCGCTGTCCTTGGCTGAGGTTGCCGCCGTCAGCCTTTATAACGGTGTTGTAGCCGTCGGGAAGCTGGCGGATGAAGCTGTCGGCATTGGCGAGCTTTGCCGCCGCGATGACCTCCTCGTCGGTGGCGTCAAGCCTGCCGTAACGGATGTTCTCCATGATCGTTTCGGAGAACAGGCTGGTCTCCTGGAGCACGACGCCCAAAGAGCGGCGCAGATCCGCCTTCTTTATCTTGTTGATATTGATGCCGTCGTAGCGTATCTTGCCGTCCTGGATATCATAGAAACGGTTGATAAGGTTGGTGATCGTGGTCTTGCCCGCGCCGGTGGAGCCGACAAAGGCGATCTTTTGACCGGGCTTTGCGTAAAGATCGATGTTGTGGAGCACGATCTTGTCGTCAGTATAGCCGAAATCGACGTCATCCATCACAAGATCGCCGCGCTGGGGCTTGTATTCCACCTCGCCCGTCGCCTGATGGGTGTGCTTCCACGCCCACATTCCGGTGCGCTTTTCGGTTTCGCAGAGCTTGCCGTCGCGGTATTCGGCGTTGACGAGCGTGACATAGCCGTTGTCTTCCTCGCTCTTTTCATCGAGCAGCGCGAATATCCTGTCGGCGCCCGCAAGCGCCATTACGATGCTGTTGAACTGTTGGCTGACCTGGTTTATAGGCTGAGTGAAGCTGCGGTTGAAGGTCAGAAAGCTGACGAGTGAGCCGAGCGTGAGCGCCAAAACCGGCACTCCGTTGCAGGAAACGGCGAGGATACTGCCGACGATGGCGCACAGCACATAGCTGAGGTTGCCGAGCTGACCGTTGACGGGCATGATGATGTTGGCAAATTTGTTGGCGTTATAGGCGCTGTCGAAGAGCTGATCGTTGAGGCGCGTGAACTCCTCGGCGCTCTTCTTTTCGTGGTTGAACACCTTGACGACCTTCTGACCGTTCATCATCTCCTCGATAAAGCCGTTTTCCTTGCCGAGGTCGGCTTGCTGGGCGATAAAATACTTGCCGCTTTTTCCGGCGAGAGTTTTTGAGACGAACAGCATCACCGCGACCATCACAAGCGTCAGAAGCGTCAGCGGCACGCTGAGGTAAAACATACTTGCAAGCACGGTCACGATGGTGATCGCGCTGGTGAACACCTGAGTCATGCTCTGGCTGACCATCTGGCGCAGGGTGTCGACGTCGTTGGTGTAGATACTCATAATGTCGCCGTGGGCGTGAGTGTCAAAGTATTTGATCGGAAGGCTCTCCATATGACGGAAGATGTCGTTGCGAAGATCGCGCATGGTGCCCTGCGTCACAACTATCATAATGCGCGCCTGAGCGAAGGTCGCCGCGGCACCGAGCAGATAGAACGCCGCCACACGCGCTATCGCGTACATCAGAGGCGCGAAATCCGGGGATCCGCCGCCTGCCTTTTGAATGACCATCGGAGAGATATAGTCGTCAAAGAGGGTCTGGATGAACAGCGTACCCTGAACGCTTGCCAGAACGCTGATGATTATGCAGGCAAACACAAATATCATGTGCAGCTTATAGCGCCTGAAAATAAGCCCCAACAGGCGTTTCAGGGTCTTCATGGCTTTTTTGGGGTCGTCGACCTTGGCGCGTGGCTGGCCGACCTTTCTTCCGGGACCGTGTGCCGCCATTTTACCTTCCTCCTTTCTTGTCAAAATCGCCGTTGCCCACCGTCTGGGCGATATAGGTCTCGCTGTAGATCTTGCAGGTCTTCATCAGCTCGTCGTGAGTGCCTACGGCGTTTATCTCGCCGTTTTCCATGACCACGATGCGGTCGGCGTTCTCAACGCTTGCGACGCGCTGCGAGATTATCAGCTTTGTAGTATCAGGGATCTCCTCGGCGAACGCCTTGCGGATGCGGGCGTCGGTTGCGGTGTCGACCGCGCTTGTGGAGTCGTCGAGTATCAGGATGCGCGGCTTTTTAAGGAGCGCTCTTGCGATGCAGAGGCGCTGCTTCTGACCGCCCGAAACATTTGTGCCGCCCTGCTCGATCTTAGTGTTGTAGCCGTCGGGAAATTCGCAGATGAAATCGTCGGCGCACGCAAGCCTGCAAGCCGCTATGCACTCCTCCTCGGTGGCGTTTTCGTTGCCCCAGCGGAGATTGTCGAGGATTGTGCCGCTGAACAGCACGTTCTTTTGCAGCACCACGCTGACCTGATCGCGCAGCACCTCGAGATCATAGCTGCGCACGTCCTTGCCGCCGACCTTGACCGCGCCCTCGCTGACGTCGTAAAGCCTGCCGATAAGATTGATAAGGCTGGTCTTGGAGCTGCCGGTTCCGCCGATGATGCCGACGGTCTCGCCCGAGCTGATATGGAGATTGATATTGTTTAGCACCGGCTTTTCGCTTTTTTCGCTGTAGCTGAACACCACGTTCTCAAAGTCTATGCTGCCGTCGGGAACGTAATGATCGGGGTTTTCGGGGTTTTTGATCGTGGCTTCCTCGTTAAGCACCTGAGCGACGCGCTTTCCGCTTGCCATACTCATGGTCAGCATCACGAAGATCAGCGCTATCATCATCAGATTCATCAGGATATTCATGCAGTAGGTCAGCATGCTTGTGAGGTCGCCCTTTGAAAGCTCGCCGCCGACTATCATATTAGCTCCGAACCAACTGATCGCGATGATCGAGGCGTTGATGGTCAGCATCATCAGCGGCGACACCGAAACGACCATTTTTTCCGCCTTAAGGAAGAGCATATAGAGATTCAGCGTCGCCCGCTCGAATTTGGTGATCTCGTGGTGCTCGCGGACAAACGCCTTCACCACGCGAATCGACGACACGTTTTCCTGCACGCTGGCGTTCAGCTCGTCGTATTTTTCAAACACCTGGGCGAAGGTCTTGTACGCCTTGCGTATCAAAAAGAACAGAACTACCGATAAAAACGCTACCGCGATCAGATAGATCGAGGCAAGGCGCATATTTATCATCATCGTGATCGTCATGGCGACTATCAGGCTGATCGGGGCGCGGAAGCAAATGCGCAGTATCATCTGGTAGGCGTTCTGCAGATTGGTCACGTCGGTAGTCATGCGCGTAACAAGACCCGCGGTGGAATATTTGTCGATGTTGGCGAACGAAAAGGTCTGGATGTTATCAAACATCGCGGAGCGCAGATTGCGTGCAAAGCCTGCCGACGCCTTCGCGCCGAAGATACCGCCCATAGCGCCGCCGAACAGCGCAACAAGCGCGCACAGCACCATAAGACCGCCCATCAGCACGATATGACCCAGATCGGCGCCGTTTGGATTCTCGATGCCGTTGTCGATCATCGACTTCATCAAAAGCGGGATAAGCATTTCCATCAAAACTTCCAAAATCATATACAAGGGCGTCGCGACCGAAGCCTTGATGTAGCCCCTGATATGAGCAGCAAGCGTTTTTATCATAGATATCACCTTTTCTTTTGTTGTTCCTGAGTAACCGCGGCAGGTCGGCAAGGTTGCCGCCCCGCCGCCTTATTTTCTCCTTACGCGAAAATCGTCGCCTAGGAAATCGAGCTTTTGCGCAGCGCCGTTGATGCGCGAAACAAAGCGGTTTGAGTATTCCTTTTCAAGCTGCGGCATGGTGAGGTTGGTGCTGATTATGACGGGCTTGCCCTGAAGCACGCGGGAGTTGAAAAGATTGTAGATCTGCGACACTGAAAAGGCTGTCTTGAACTCGGTGCCGAGGTCGTCGATGATGAGCAGGTCGCAGCTGAGCAGCGCGTCAAAGGTATCTCCCGACTGTTCGCGCGAAAAATGCTCCTTTTCGAGCTTAAGCAGCAGCTCGGGAGCCGAAGCGTAGATCACGCCGTAGCCCCGGCGGATGACCTCGTTTGCAATTGCGAGCGACAGATGCGTCTTGCCCAAGCCGGTAGCGCCCTTCATCAGTATGCTGCCGGATGCCGGAGTAAAGCTCTGCGCGTAGCCCATGCAGTACTTGTATATCTTTTCCATATGACGGCGCGGCACTATGCCGGTCGACGGGTCGGGCGTAAGGCTGTAGCTGTCCGGATCGAAGGATTCAAAGGTGCAAAGCTTTAAGGGCGCGGTTCGGTTGACCTCCTCACACGCGCACGCCACCAGCTCGCGCTTCATGCAGGCGCACATAACTGTTCTGCCCTGCGACTCATAATAGCCGGTATCGCCGCATTTTTTGCAGGAATACTGCGGCTCGGTCGCGTTTTCGCCGTAGCCGTTCTCATTGAGCAGCACGCGCAGCTCCGACTGCAGCGAAAGATTCTTGTCCTTAAGCTTTGTCATCTCCGCCACGACGTCGCCGCCGCGAAGCACCGTGCGCGCCGCCTCAACGCCGCAGGAAGCGATCTGCTGCTCCAGCTCCTTCACGCGCGGAAGCTTTTGATAGATTTCTGCGCGGCGGCGATCCGCCTGCTTTTCCGCGAAAAGCCGCCTTTCGGCAAGTCTGTTCGCCGCGCTTTGATAAACACTGCTGCTGTATCCCATATTCTACCTCAATCAATAAAATCAAGTGTGTCGATTTTGTCAAGCTCGTTGATGTCGTAGGAGGATTGCTGCGTCCGCGCCGTCTTTTGCTTAGCCGACTCGCTCGCCTTTAGCTCCTCCGGGTTTTTGATACCCTGCGCATACCACTTTTTGAGTATGCCGTCGATATAGCTGAATTTCATCTCGCCCTTGCTGTCGACGCAGCGCTCATACGCCTCGCGGAGCATCGGAACGGAGAACTTCCACTCTCCTACCCATCTGGTGCAGAACTCCAACTGCTTTTTTGTGGGAGAGCCGACATTTTTCATGCCGAACACCGAGGAAACCAGCGAAAAGCACTTGTTTGCATGGTGAGCCGAGGCGATCCTATTGTCGGCTGCCTCCACGGAATTTATGCCCTCATCAGCCCACGAAACGCCGATCTTCTCGACCGTGCGCATATTGCCCTTGTCGATGCTGACGCAGTACTGTATCAGCATCAGGATCACGTCGAGCCGCAGGCCGCAGGTATCCTTAAGCATCAGCAGGGTCGCGATATCGGAATTGGACAGGGTCTTGCCAAGCACCGCCTGCGCCTCGCCGACGAGTATCTTAAGCTCCTCGTCTACCGCCAAGCGCTGCGAGGTAAAAACATAATCGGGCTTCTGCGGCTTGGTGACCACAAAGCGCTGCTTTTGCTCCTCAACCGTCGCGGCGATCTGCTCAGCGGTTTTTGCTTCTTTTATAGAATCATCTTCCTGCTTTATTTCTTTATCGGAATCAACAGGCGAGTATTCGCCGTCGGATTTTTTCAAAACATCCATGTTGACCCAGTATTCAAGCGCCTCCGGGATATCGGTGACGTTTACGCCCGTCGCCTTGGAGATATCGCTGAGATCGAGATCGCGCTCGGCATTGCGCAGCACATACAAAAGCACCTTGAGCTTTACGCCGTCCGCGAACTTCAAGCCCTCGTCAACGATGGCTGAGGGCACGGCAAAAACCGACCTCCAAGCGCCGAGATTGAGTTTAATTGACATACCATTACCTCTGAAAACATTGTGAATATTAATTATAGCACAGTTTTCGTCAAATGAATCCATAAAAGAGAAAAATGCGGATTTTTTTCGGCAGTCTTACGCAAAAAGCGCCCTGCGCTTGGCAGGGCGGCTTTGATACATTATTAAACTGCTTGCTCACACAATATCAAAAATTCCTGTACCGCTTGACCTCTCTCTTTTTCTTTTTGCGATAGCGGTGGATCTTGGCTGCAATAATGTAGATAATGACGACCAGAACGATGATACCGATGACGAAAAGAAACCAATAGGATTTCAGGATCTTGCCGAAGGTATCGGAAACCGTTTGAAGCACACTGCTGTCGATGCTTTCAGCGGGCAGCAGGTTAACGGTGGCAAGCTCCTGACGGCCGGTCTTGTCGTCCTTGTAGTATACGGTAACGGTGCCGACGACCTCGTCGGATTTGACGGGCGCCTGCAGGGTATCGGGAGCGTTGACCTCATATTCGATGTTTTCGGGCTTGCGGTCAACGGGCAGCACGGCGGTGACATTATGCTCGGGAACGAGAGTGACATTTTTCTTGCCGGCGTGAGCTCCAGATCGACAAGGCACCACTGGAACAGCGCCTTGGCGTCGATAAAGGTGTAGTACTCCTCCTGAACGCCCTCCTGATAGGGAGCTCCGAGCAGGATGAGCATATAGGTCTGACCGTCCGCGGACGCTGTGGTCACAAGGCATCTGCCGGCTTCGTCGGTGGTGCCGGTCTTTATGCCCTGAGCGTATACATAATAGTATTTGGTGTTTCCGTCAAGCAGACCGTTGGTGGTCACAAGCGGTGTATCGTCGCCCTCACACGTGTAGCGCACGGTGTTGGTGATCTCCTTAAAATACGGCAGGTCGAGTGCGTAGTCGGTTATCAGCTTCAAATCACGCGCGGTCGTGTAGTGATTGGGGTCATGCAGACCGTCGGGATTTGCAAAATGGGTGTTTTTGCAGCCCAGCTCCGCCGCTTTTGCGTTCATTTTATCGACAAACACCTGGATATCGCCGTTGCCCACATAATCCGCCAGCACCAAAGCGGCGTCGTTGCCGGAAGGCACCATCATGCTGTAGAGCAGATCCTTGCCGGAGACCTTCTGACCGATATGGTCGGAAAGATACGCCATGGAGCTGCCGGTGTTGAGCAGCAGATCGATGACGCTTTGCTTGATCTCGATGCGGGCGTTCATTATGTCGTTGATGTTCTCGTACGCGATGATGTAGGACATGATCTTCGTGGTTGAGGCAGGATACATTTTTTCGTCGGCGTTCTGCTCCAGTACCGTCTGACCCGTATCCATACTCACCAACAGGATCGCCTTGGATTTGGTGTCGACGTCGTTGGAATAGGAGATTGCGCCGGCGCCGCAGACAGAAACGCTCAGGATCGTCGTCAGCGCAAGCAATACGGAAAGGATCTTTGCGGAAATTCTTTTCATGTTTTTGCTCCTCAATTCATTATATTTTCTCCACCGCGCGCAAACAGCCTTTCAACCTCGGCTCGCAAAAGCCGAAGCTCGTCATTGCGCAGGTCTTTGTATATAAACATTATCTCGTCGGCGATTTTTTGCGACAGCTCAAGGCTTTTTGTGTCGGCAAAATCGGCGATCGACATCTGCGGCAGACCGTGCTGCCGCTCGCCGAAGAAGTCGCCGGGACCGCGAAGCTTCAAGTCCT
Source organism: uncultured Eubacteriales bacterium (assembly GCA_900317595.1). Lineage (GTDB taxonomy): Bacteria > Bacillota > Clostridia > Oscillospirales > Acutalibacteraceae > Ruminococcoides. The sequence goes on from ONHJ01000050.1 coordinate 11,735, forward strand.
CGTCGGCGATCTTAAAGCCGTCGTTGGTGCTGCACATCACGCGCAGACGCTCGGCGGTCACCGGGCTTTGGCTGTCGCTTATCAGCACGCAGTAGGATTGGAACTTGCCTCTGCCCACACGGCCGCGAAGCTGATGAAGCTGTGAAAGACCAAACCGCTCGGCATTTTCGATCATCATCACCGAGGCGTTCGGCACGTCGACGCCGACCTCGATCACGGTGGTCGAAACCAGCAGAGAATATTTGTTGGCGGCGAAATCCGCCATCAGCCGCTCCTTTTCATCGGGCTTTGTCTTTCCGTGAACGACCGCCACCGGGATATCGGAAAAATCATGCAGCATAAGGTCGGCGGCGTATTCCTCGGCGGAGGCGACATTGTCGAGCACGCCCTCCTCGATCAGAGGGCAAACGATAAAAGCCTGTCTGCCCTGCGCGATCTCGCTTTTTATGAACCGGTAGATCTTTTTGCGGTCAGCCGTGCCGCGAAGAACGGTTTTAACCGGCTTGCGCGAGGGCGGCAGCTCGTCGATTACCGAAATGTCGAGGTCGCCGAAGATTATAAGTCCCAAGGTTCGCGGTATCGGCGTGGCGGACATGACCATCAAATGAGGGTTTTCGCCCTTGCCGAGCAGCTTTGCGCGCTGGGCGACGCCGAAGCGGTGCTGCTCGTCGGTGACGGCAAGCCCCAGATTGCGGAACTCGGTTTTGTCGTTTATCAGTGCGTGAGTGCCGATAACAAGGTCGATCTCGCCGTTCGCGAGAGATTCACGCACGCGCTTTTTTTCACTCTCCTTGACGGAGCCGGTCAGGAGCGCTATCCTGAGATCGGTGTTTTCGAGCAGCTTGGAAAGATTATCGAAATGCTGGCGCGCCAAGATCTCGGTTGGCGCCATAAACGCCGCCTGAAAGCCGTTTTTCGCAGCGGTGTAGCAGACGGAGGCGGCCACGGCGGTTTTGCCGGAGCCGACGTCGCCCTGCACCAGACGGTTCATCGGCGCTCCGTGTGCGGAGATGTCGCGCACGCAGTCGGCGACAGCGCGCTTTTGGGCGTTTGTCATCGTAAACGGCAGCAGCGACTCGAACTCCCCGGAATAATCTTTTTCGATTTTTACGCCGCTGACGCCCCTGCTGCGGCCTTTGAGCTGACGCATCCCGAGATTCAGCACCAGCAGCTCCTCGGTTATGAGCCGCTTGCGGGCGTTGTCGAGCGCCTCGCGGGTCTTGGGAAAATGCACGTCGCACAGCGCCTGCCTGAGTCCGCAAAGCCCGTATTTTTTCAAGATCGGCTCCGGGATAGGGTCGTTGATGTTCAAAGGAAGCCGTTCCAGCGCCTGCTCCATCGCCGACGAAATGCTCTTGGCGGGCAGGCCTGCGGTGGTGCGGTATACCGGATGTATGACGGCGCCCTTTGAAACCGGCGCAAAGGACGGCGAAATCATCTGTGAGCCGTACTTGCTGTCATAGGTTAATTTTCCGAAAAAGAAATAATCGTTACCGTATTCAAGCATCTGCTGGATATACGGATTATTGAACCACACCAGGTCGAGCTTGCCGCTGTCGTCATAGACCTTTGCGCGCGCGACGCAGCTTCCGCCCCACAAAACGCGTGTGGAGACAGAGGTTCCCATTCGGGCGCGGACACAGTAGGTGCCGCCGTCCTCCATCGATTCGATTTTTGTGACGGAAGTCCAGTCCTCATAAGCGCGCGGATAAAAGGTGAGCAGCTCGCCCACGGAATGTATCCCCAGCTTCGCAAAGAGCTCCGCCCTTTTTGCCCCGATGCCGCGTAAATCGGTAAGGGGCATTTTATATAAAGAAGGCATTTTTAAAGTTGAGAGTTGAGAGTTAAGAGAGTTGAAAGTTGAAATTGAAAATGGAAAATTGAAAAGGAAAGTTAATAGTTTCAAGTTGAAAATTATAAGTTATCGGCAATGCGCTTTGTTTTCACATAAGCACGCAGCAATACAAATCGGGTGCGGGCAGAGCCCGCCCTTCACTATTCACCATTCACCATTCACTATTCACTATTAATTATCCACTATATAAACGAAGGCAGGGTCGCCCCTGCCTTGACAGCATCTGCCCTTTAAGCAGTTGATTATTCTACGCTTAAAATGAAGTAGTAAACCGGCTGGTCGCCCTTGACAAGCGAGATGTCGGCGCGTGAGCCGTACTTGTCCTTGAGCTCCTCATACGCCTTGTTGGCGTCCTCCTCGCTGATATCCTCGCCGTAGATCAGGGTGAGGAACGCAGTATCGCGCTTTACCATTTCTTTCGCGAGCTTGAGCACCGCCTTGACAGCGCTCTTTTCGGTGATGGTCAGCTTGCCGTTCTCGAGCGCGATGATGTCGCCCTCTTTGATCTTCTTGCCGCCGAACTCGCTGTTGCGCGCCGCGAAGGTGACCAGACCTGTGCCGACGCCGTGAGCCGCGTCCATCATAAGCTGAGCGTTGCTTTCGGGAGAGATCTCGGGATCAAAATTCAGCAGCGCGGTCATGCCCTGAGGGATGGTGCGTGTGGGAACGATAACGACCTTTCTGTCGGTGACCATGGGTACGGTCTGCTCGGCAGCGAGAATGATGTTCTTGTTGTTGGGAAGAACGAAAACCGTCTGCGCGGGCGTGCCGAGGATAGCCTCGAGGATATCGTCGGTGCTGGGGTTCATGCTCTGACCGCCGGAAACGACATTGCTGCAGCCGAGGTCGGTGAACAGAGTCTTCATGCCGTCGCCCGCGGCGACAGCTACAAATCCGAAGTCCTCTGTAGGCTCGGCAAAAGCGAAGGATTCCTTTTTCTTCTTGCTTTTTTTGGTGCTTTTATTATTCTTTTTTGCGTTTTTATGCTGCTCCTTCATATTCTCGACCTTAACGGCAAGGAGCTGGCCGTAGGTAAGACCCTTTTCAAGCACGACATTGGGCTGCTCGGTGTGGACGTGGATCTTGATGATTTCCTCGTCGTTCACCATTACAACGCAGTCGCCGATAGTCTGCAAAAAGCTGCGCAGATCGTCGGGCTCGAGAGTACACTCGGGATCTCTGCCGACGATGATCTCGGTGCAGTAGGTAAATTCGATGTCGTCGTCAAATTCCGCGGCGGCGCTGTCAAAGGATTCCATGGTCAGAGCCTGGGTCTCCTCATATTCAACGATCTCGCCGTCCTTGATGTAGCAGAGCATGCCCTCAAAGATTGAGCAAAGACCTTTGCCGCCCGCGTCTACCACGCCCGCCTTTTTCAGAACGGGCAGCAGCTCGGGAGTGAGCGCCAGAGCGTCGTTAGCCTTGTCGACGATCGCCTGCCAGACAAAAACGGGATCGCTGTTTTCGGCAGACGCCTCAACGCCGGCTTCATAAGCCATTCTTGCCACAGTCAGAATTGTGCCTTCGGTGGGCTTGGCGACCGCCTTGTATGCGGCGTCAACGCCGATGCCAAGAGCCGCGGCGATATTTTTGCCGTTGACCTCTTCCATATCCTTGAGTCCCTGCGCGAAGCCGCGGAACAGGATAGAGGTGATAACGCCCGAGTTTCCTCTGGCGCCGCGCAGCATCGCCTTTGCGGCAATGTCGGCTACCTCGCCTGCGGTTTCGCCGTCATAGTCCTCCAACGCCTTTGCCGCCGCCATGATCGTCATTGACATATTTGTGCCGGTGTCGCCGTCGGGAACAGGGAAAATGTTCAGGTCATTAATGTGATTTTTTTGGACGCTGATATTGTGTGCGCCAGAAATAATTGCGTTCTTTAAAATCTCTCCGTTGATCATAAAAGCACATCCTTTATCTAACTATGACATTGCCATTCATTATTATACAGGTTTTTAACGATTTTTTCAATAGGTTATTGGTAAAAAAATGATTATTCTATGCGCAGACTTTCAGCACTTTTGCACTTCCCCGTCGAATCATCGATATCAAACAACACCGCTTCCATGCGGCAGTCGCCGTCCGCGAGATCAAAGCGCGCGGGCATCTTGGTTTTGAACTTGTTGATGATGATATCCGTCCTGACGCCGAGCACCGAATCGGTAACTCCGGTCATGCCGACGTCGGTGATATAGCCCGTGCCGAGCGGCAGCACCTGCGCGTCTGAGGTCTGGACATGGGTATGGGTGCCGAACACCGCGCTTGCCCTGCCGTCGAGGTAATAACCCAGTGCGCGCTTTTCGCTGGTCGCCTCGGCGTGGAAATCGACGATAACTATCCTGCCCTCGGCATGACCAAGCATTTTGTCGGCCGTGTCAAAGGCGCAGTCGAGCCCGCTTTCAAGAAACATATTGCCCATCAGGTTGATGACGGTGACAATGCGCCTGCCCATGTCGAGATTGACGATCCCGCGCCCTGGGGTAGTTCCGTCTGGAAAGTTGGCGGGTCGGGCGATAAACGGAGATGAGTCGATGTATTCATACGCCTCTCTGCGGCGAAAGGCGTGATTGCCGAGCGTGATGACGTCCACTCCGCTGTTGAAGAGGTATTCACCCGATACGGGCGTGATTCCGTTGCCGTCGGCGCTGTTTTCGCCGTTGCAGATCACCAGATCTATCCCCTTGACCTTTTTTAAGGACGGCAGTGTTTTTCGCAAAAAGCGGCATCCGACGCTGCCGACCACGTCGCCGATACAAAGAATGAGCATTTAAAGCCTCCCCGACCGAAGAATATGCAGGTCTGCCCCTGCTTTTTCTTTTATTATACTATTCCTCCGCGATGAAATCAACACCTTCGGCAATATTCTCGTTAAAAATATACGATACGTTGCAGGTGTAGCGATCACCGTCGTCAGTCACCGTCACATTTTTCTGCGCTCGCCTTCCCTCCCCTTTTTCAAAAAACTCATAGAGCAAAAGGGCGTTTTGAAAAGCGTCCTCAGCCTGCTTTCTGTCGGGTGAAACGGTGGTTTCGTTCAGGGCGTGAGCGGTTTCGGTGACGAAGCCCAAGGGCAGCTCTGTTCCGTTTACGGTCAGCAGCGAGGTGCTTTGAGTGTAGGCGACGCTGTCAAAGGCTTTGAACGAAAAGGAGCACGGCAGCTCCCAAAGCAAAAAGCGCAGCCGGCGGCGGTCGCTTTTATTTTCTGTCAAAGAATCATAGCAAAAGCTTTTCGGCAGTGTCAGCTTCTTTGCGACCGGCACATCCGCCCGAACGACCGCCTCGGCGCGCACATAGCTGATGTTGCCGTGCTTGTCGGAATTGAAGCCGCTGACGAGCAGGTCGCCCTTTGCCACGCCGCTGTGCTTTTTCACCCTCGCGGTGCCGCGCTCGGTTATGATATCCGTTATAACGCCGTCTGCCGAAGCCTTGATGTTGCGAGGCACGCTGTTGTCTTCCATCTCGGGCTTTTTGACCTTCTCCTTTACCTCGACTTCGGCGTGACTGCCTATCAGGTTCACGCTCAGCCAGCCAAGCTCCTCCACCTGAAGCAGGATATCGCGCTTCACCTGCCTGACGTCCACATCTTTTGCGCGGACGCCCTCTCTTACGCCGCTCTGCGCAAGAAGGGCTTTAAGGCGATGCTCACTTACGGTCTGCGCCCCGGTTATCTTTATCGTCCAAACGAATTGTGAGAGGAAGATAAGCAGCGCTATACCCAAAGCCGCGCCTATGGGCAAGCCTATCCTGCCCCGATAGCGCGCGGCGAAAAACGGCGCGCCGTGCTTTGACACTATGCGTACCCTGACCCGCGCTTTTCGCGCCACGGGTCGGATTTCCAGATAATCCCTGCGGAACATCCGCGCGCGCAAGCCGTTTTCCGTTGGGCGCGTGCTCCACAGCGGGATACCGTTCCCGGCGCAGAGATTTATAAACCTTTCGGGCGATTTTCCCTTCACCAGCACCGTCACAAAGCCCTTGCAGCGGCGGATAATGCCGACTAACATCCCATCACCTCAGCATAAAAATTCTAAATTGGAAATAAAACCGTCGATCTCCACGCATGACTGCGAAATACAGCGCAGCCTCAGCCCGCGTCCGTGAATGGAAAGCAGCATGCGCGAAGTATTTATTTTGATATTCTCGCTTTCATAAAGCAAAAT
>ONHJ01000015.1 GCA_900317595.1 uncultured Eubacteriales bacterium
TTACAAATCCGGAGCGAAGCGACCCTTAACTGACTACTAACAACTGACTACTGACCACTAAACCTCTGACTACTGACTACTGACCACTAAACCTCTGACTACTAACAACTGAATACTAATCCCCCTCTCAGCTCACCAAATACTTGTCCAAGCCAAGGGAGCTGAGGAAGAGGATGAACAGCAGCAGCGGCGCTACTGTCTTTACCATGCCGACGTAGAGCGCTCTGCGGCGGAAGCGTTCTCCGTTTTTCGTCACCTCGTCGATGACATACTTCGGCTTGACCACCCAGCCGATCAGTATGCAGGTACCTATCGCCACTATCGGCATGAGGATGTTGTTGCTCGCGTAGTCGAAAATGTCGAGAATCTGCGCGTTTTTGCCCGGCGGCGTGTTGGGCAGCACCGCCTCGAAATACCAGATATTGTAGCCGAAGCAGACGATCACGCCCAAAAGCAGACCGACGGCTGTCTCGAGCAGCGTAGCCTTCTTTCTGCTGATCTTGGTTTTGTCCATAAAGCCCGAGGCGACCGCCTCGAGTATCGAGACCGAGCTGGTCAGCGCCGCGAACAGCACCATCACAAAGAATACCGCGCCGAATACGCGGCCGGCAACGCCCATTTTGGCGAAGACCTGCGGCAGCGCCACAAACATCAGCCCGGGACCCGCCTGCTCCAGACCTTCATTGCCGATGAACACATACACAGCCGGGATCACCATCACGCCCGCGAGGAACGCGACGATCGTGTCGAATATCTCGATTTGATTCACGGATCTCATCAGATCGCTCTTGTCCTTGCAATAGGAGCCGTAGGCGACCATTATGCCCATCGCGACGCTTATGCTGTAGAAAAGCTGACCCATGGCGTCCATCACCACGTGTATGAAGCCCGAGACCGTCATTCCCTCAAAGCTCGGCACCACATAGATCAAAAAGCCGTCTATGCCCGTGCGCCCGCCCTCGCTCTCGCCGCCGCGAACGGTCAGCGAAAATACCGCGATGCCGATTATGAGCACCAGCAGCGCAGGCATGAGCACCTTTGAGATCGCCTCGATGCCCTTGTTGACGCCGCGGTAAACCACAAAGCAGGTCGCGGCGAGAAATACTGCGAAGAATATCACGGGCTCGTATTGATGCGAGATAAAACCCGTGAAAAAGCCGCCGCTGTCGCTGTTGGCGGCGTCGAGCCCGACGCCCGTGACGAAAACAAAGGCGTATTTGAGCACCCAGCCGCCGATGACGCAGTAATACGGAAAAATCAGGAACGGCACAGCGCTCGCGAAGCCGCCAAGCCAGCCCCAGCCCTTTTTGACCCTGCCGTAGGCGGTCAGGCAGCTCTGCTTTGTCTTTCTGCCGATCGCCACCTCGCTTACCAGCAGCGTGAAGCCGAAGGTCAGCGCCAGAATTATGTAGACAGCGAGAAACAGACCTCCGCCGTTTTTCGCCGCCAGATAGGGAAACCTCCAGATATTTCCGAGTCCGACCGCCGAGCCTGCCGCGGCAAGCACAAAGCCGACGGAGCCGGAAAACGTGTTTCGTTTTTGCTCCATGATAAACCCTCATTTGAAAATATTTTTACAAGGTCATTATACCACGATTCATGAGCAAATTCAATTGATTCCTTTGTCTTTTGCCGCGAAATCCGGCACTAATTGCGGCTGTAGAACAGAATACACATCATGCTCACGCCGATAAAGCCGCCGATGAAGGCGCCTATGATAAGTCCCGCGATCATAAAAATTTACCTCCTATCCATAATATGACATTGTTTACCCGCCCGCTGTGTCATAATGATGACGGTGATGATAATGCGAACGGTGTATGTAGACGTGCTGATGACGGTAAATTTTTTCATCGACGTGATGCTGCTTTACGCTGCCGCTCAGCTTTTGCGGCTGCGCGTCAGGCTGCGGCGGCTTATCGCGGCGGGCATTGCAGGCGGAGTTTGCAGCCTTGCCGCGCTGCTGCCGACCGTTCCCGCGGCACTCAATCTGCTGCTCGACGCGGGCATAGCGGCGCTGCTGGTGCTTATCGCCTTCGGAAAAGCCGAGCCAAGGCAGTTTTTGCGGCGCACGGCGCTGATGTTTTGCGTTTCATTTTTCTTCTGCGGAATAATGATGTTTGTCATCACCGTTTTCAAGCCCAAGGGCGCTGTGGTCAGCAACGACGTGGTCTATTTCAACATCTCGCCGGTCGTGCTGATACTGCTGACGCTGCTCTGCTATTATCTTATGCGGCTGCTGCGGCTGCTGACAAACGGCAAAGCCGGGAACCGGGTCTGCGTCGTAAAGGTCACGCTGTCGGGCGCGGCACCGGAATTTCGCGCGCTGGCGGACACGGGCTGCGACGTCAGGGAGCCGTTTTCGGGCAAGGCGGTAATCATCGCGGAGCGCTCGCTTATCCCCGAGCAGGCTGTCGATCCCGGGCGGATCAGGATGATACCCTTCAACAGTCTGGGCGGCGAGGGCGTTTTGCGCGGAATACCCGCCGAGAGCGTGCAGATCGACGGCAGAGAGGTCGGGAAAGGAGTGTATATCGGGCTTTGCGACGGGCTGCTGAAGGGCGATGTAAAGGCGATCGTGCCATATTTACTATTGAAGTGAGGTAATGAAAATGATAGGATTTTTGCTGCGGCTCAAGCTGTGGTTTTACGACAACGAGGTATTTTACATCCACGGCAGCGACACTCTTCCGCCGCCGCTGAGCAAGGCTGAGGAGGCAGCGGTGCTGGAGCGGATGAAGGCGGGCGTGCCGCGCGCCGGAGAGCCGCTGATAGTGCATAATCTGCGGCTGGTGGTGTATATCGCCAAAAAATTCGAGTCCCCGGGCGCAGGCGCTGAGGATCTGATCTCGATAGGCACCATCGGGCTGATAAAGGCGGTCAACACCTTCTCGCCCGAGAAAAACATAAAGCTGGCGACCTACGCCTCGCGCTGCATCGAAAACGAGATATTGATGTTCCTGCGCAAATCCTCGCAGCTTAAGAACGAGATCTCGATCGACGAGCCGCTGAACACCGACTGGGACGGCAACGAGCTGCTGCTGTGCGATATCTTGGGCAGCGACGCCGAGGAGATAAACCTCGGCTTGGAGGCGGAGGCGGAGCGTCACGAGCTGCTGCGCGAGATAAGGCGGCTCAGCCCGCGCGAACGCCGCATAATGGAGCTGCGGTTCGGTCTGAACGGCTGCCGCGAGCACACGCAGAAGCAGGTAGCCGATCTGCTGGGCATTTCGCAGTCGTATATCTCAAGGCTGGAAAAAAAGATAATCCGCAGGCTGAGAGCCGAGCTCGAAAAGAAGCAGGCGAGCTGATGGCGGAAGGTTGTGCGTGCCGAAGCGCAGAAAGATTTGGCTGCGCACCAAGGCTCCCCTGCGTAAGGGAAGCCGGCGCCGCAGGCGACTGAGGTGATTCCCCTTTCAAGGCAATGTCGTCAACTTAAGGATTGTATAAGCCTTATCCCCGCAATGAATTGCGGGGACGGAGCGCCGTGCGATTTGCTTAAGTTGTCGGCATTGCGGCACAGGGGCGGACACGCGGGTCCGCCCCTGCACAGTCAACAGTCAAGGAAACTCGCGCCTTGTCAGAAAACCCGGCGACTGCCGCCATTTGTCATTAATTATTTTCGGATTCTTCCTCGTTGCCGATGAAGCCGTCGCCGTCGGAGATCTGACCGTCCTCGATCATGCTCTCGGTGCGGCTTGTGATGAATGAAGCGGCGTCCGACATGCCCTCGGCGATGTTATCGCCGGCGCTTTCCGCGCGTGACGAGAACGCCGACGCTTCCGACGCCGCTTTTGAGGACGAGGACGAGTCGCAGCCCGAAAACGCGCAGACCGTCAGCGCAGCCGCTATAATGCAAAGTACTTTTTTCATTTTATTTCACCCTTTTTAAAGTCAAAAATAGCGCCGTGAAAACACGACGCTTATATTTTTGCCTGAAAAAAACAAATTATTCTTTTTTGAGTTGAAAATTGAAAATGAAAATTGCCGGGAAAATCGGCGCAAAAACCCACCGACCCCCTTGGTAAAGGGGGCTGAATGCTCGGCATAAGCTAATCGCTGACCACTTTAACGTGCGGATAGGGGATCGTTATGCCGTTTTCGTCGAAGGCGTTTTTGACGTCCTCCTGCATGCGGAAGAACACGGTGTAGTAATCCTCCTGCTTTGTCCAGACGAGCGCCTTGATCTCAACGCCGCTGTCGAGGTGCTTTGAGATCAGCACCTTGGGCTCGGGGTCGTCCATGATCTCGGGTATTTGCGCGATGACGCCGTAGACGACGCTCTTTACCTTGGTGAGGTTGTCGTCATAGCTGACCGAAAACACCAGATCGACCCTGCGCGTTCCCAGCTCCGAGCAGTTGACCAGCGCGTCGGAGGTCAGCTTTGAGTTCGGTATCTGCACCGTGCGGTTGTCGAAGGTGTGGATCTGCGTGTAGAAAATGCGTATGCTGTCCACATAGCCCTCATAGGTCCCGATCTGCACCAGATCGCCCGCCGCAAACGGCTTGTTGAAGAGGATTATCATGCCGCTGACAAAGTTTTTGAGCGTGTCCTGAAACGCAAGACCTGCCGCCAGTGCCGCAGCGCCGAGCGCCGCGATGATCGAGGTGATGTCGACGCCTGCGGTCCCCAGAGCGGTGACCGCCACCACGCCGTAAAGCATCACACGCAAAATCGAAAACAGAAAGGTTTTGGCGGTGTGCTCGCCCTTTGAGCGCGACAGCGCCTTTTTTATCGGGATCAGCAAAAGCCGCACGATTATCACGCCGATGACAAGCACCAGCGCGAACCGCGCCATGCCCTTTGCAAAGCTTAACAGTTCGTTTTGTACGTTGTCCATATGCGTATGGCTCCTAATCGGAAATGATTTTTTCGCTTATCAGCTCGCCGTCCTTCCAGAAGCGGACGACAGCGTTGCCTTCCTCGTCAAAGGACAGGCTTTTGCCGTTGCGCACGCCGTCGACATAGGTGCAGACGTCGAGGAAATTGCCGTCGCGGTCAAAGCGCGCGCCGAAGCCGTCGGGCTTGTTGCCTGCCCATTTGCCCGCGTGCATGATGCCGTCGCTGCGGCGGAATCCGACGCCTCTGCCGCTGCGGTCGCCGTTCTCCCAGTCGCCGGCGTAGTTGGGGCTGCCCTCTTTGTAATAGCAGACGCCGAAGCCGTGGCGCTTGTCGGCGGAATAATCGCCGTCATAGGCGGTCAGACCGTCCGGAGTGACCGTCCTGCCCCTGCCGGTGCGCCTGCCGTCAGAGTCGAGCGCGCCGTAGTAGGCGTAGTCGCCGTTTTTGGTGCCGATGAGCGTATCGGGCTCCGGCTCCGTTTCGGCACGCGCCGCAGACTCGTCGTCGGGCTCTTCATCGGGCTCGTCGTCGGGCTCGTCGGGCTCTTCGTCGGGCTCGTCGGGCTCTTCATCGGGCTCCTCGGGCTCTTTCGGCTCTTCGGGCTCTTCCGGCTCCTCGGGTTCTTCGGGTATCTCGGGCTCCTCGGGCTTTTCCTCCTCCATTGAGTGGCTGGCAAGCTCGCCGAAGATGTTTTTATTGGTTTTGTGCGCTTCGAAAAGTATGCTTTCTATGCGGTCGTAGGCGGAATACTCGCCCGGCTCCGGCTCGGCGCTCTCCGGCGGAGCCGCTTCCTCGGGAACGGCTGCGTCGGCTTCGCTGAGATAGGGCGCGCTGCGCAGCGACAGCGGGTCGTCGCCGCTCTCCGCCATAAACGCCTCGCGGGTGAAGCGGAAGCCTTTCTCAGGCGCTTCCTGCCCGGTCTCGCCGAGCTGCGCGGGCTTGAAGCGCGCGTCATACCAGATCATGCCGGAATTGGAATAGATCAGCGCGGCACAGCGCTTTTTGGGCTTTTCGGCGGAGGGATAGAGGTCGCAGGATTCTATGCCGGTCTGCAAAAACCGCTGCATGCGCAGCACCGTCAAGCCGTCAGCCATTCGCGGATAGATGACCGCCGCCACGGCGTTTTCGAGCGTGCGGCTGTAGTATTCGGTGCGCAGCCAAAGGTGACCCGCGTCGAAATACTGCCGCTTGAAAACCACGCCGTTGTCGCCGTAGCTGAGCACGCAGTAGCTGTTGTCGGAGGCGCGCCTGACGGTCTGGACAGGTCGGCTGCCGGTCGTGATCTTCCACGAAAGCGGCTCGCCCTTTTTCATCGAATAAGCGAGGTTATGCGCCTTGCCGTCGATGTCGAGGTCGGTTTTTTCAGCCTGAGGCGAGCATTTCGCGTTGAAATAGTTCGCGCGCACGCCCGCGAGAGCGTCGTTTTTGAAATCGAGCCGCTCAAACTCCGCCGCCAAAACGGAATATATGATAAGATCCTTGGATATTTTTCGCAATTTTGAAAGCATCATTTTCCCAAATCCTTGTGTTTAAAACGCGGGCGAACCCCGTCCGCCCGCATTTTGAAAGCAAATTCTAGATAGAAACCGACATCGCGACCTTGTAGAGCTTCGTGTCGAAAACGCGCTCCATGTCAAGCGCCTCGTTGATGTCGAGATGGGTGATCTTGCCGTCGCGCATGACCACCACGCGGTTGCCCAAGCCCTTGTCGAGCAGCGAGACCGCCTCGTAGCCCATCTGGCTGGCTACGACTCTGTCGCGCACGGTGGGCGAACCGCCGCGCTGCACATGGCCGAGCACTGTGGCTCTCGCCTCGATGCCGAGGCGCTGCTCGATGTACTTCGCGAGGTCGTGAACGCCGCCCACACCCTCGGCGACCACGATGATAAAGTGCTTTTTGCCGGTCTTTTGGGTGTTGATGATCCTTGTGATGACGTCGCGCTCGATGTTGTACTCGACCTCGGGAACGAGGATCGCGGTGGCGCCTGTTGCTATGCCGGTCTGCAGGGCGATGTCGCCGCAGCGTCTGCCCATGACCTCCACGATGGAGCAGCGGTCGTGAGACTGCGCGGTGTCGCGGATGCGGTCGACCATTTCCAGCGCTGTGTTCATCGCGGTGTCAAAGCCGACGGTATATTCGGAGCAGGCGATATCGTTGTCGATGGTGCCGGGAACGCCGACGCAGTTGATGCCGCACGCGGTCAGCGCTCTTGCGCCGCGGAACGAGCCGTCGCCGCCGATAACTACCACGCCCTCGATGCCCTTTTCACGGCAGAAGGCAGCCGCGCGCTCCTGAGCCTCTTTCTTTTTGAATTCCTCGCTTCTGGCGGTGTAGAGCATGGTGCCGCCGTTGCCGATGATATCGGAAACCGAGCGCAGGTTCATCTCCTCTATGTCGCCGTTGAGCAGGCCGTTATAGCCGCGATAGATGCCGAAAACGCGCATTCCTCTGTTGATGCCGGCGCGTACCACCGCGCGCACGGCAGCGTTCATGCCCGGCGCGTCGCCGCCGCTGGTCAGTACCGCAATTGTTTTTTGTGCCATATCAATACCTCCGTAGGATTCAATTATATTTACCATTTTATTATAATACAAACGTGCCGGCTTTACAAGTGATTTTTTAAAATTCACAAAAAATATTACAAAATTTTCAGCCTTTTATTCCCGATTGTTATCACATATTCCTTGACATTTTTCTACGGCGGTATTATAATTTTCTCAGAGATATACTTTTTCAAAAATCAGGTGGCTAAATGACTAAATTATATCTGGCTATCCCCTGCTACAACGAAGAGGACGTGCTGTGGGATTCCGCCGAAAAACTGCTTAACAAATACTACGACATGATGGGCGAAAACAAGATCAGCCCCGACAGCAGGATCGTGTTCATCGACGACGGCTCCAAGGACAAAACCTGGGAGATCATTCAGGATCTTCACGGTCAGAACCCGATCTTTCAGGGCATTAAGCTGAGCCGCAACCGCGGTCACCAGAACGCCCTGCTTGCCGGCTTGATGACGCTTAAGGACAAGGCGGACGCGGTGATCTCGATCGACGCCGACCTTCAGGACGACATAAACGTGTTCGACGAGATGGTGCGCCACTATGAGAGCGGCTGCGACGTGGTTTACGGCGTGCGCTCCAAGCGCGCCACCGACACCTTTTTCAAGCGCTTCACCGCCGAGTCGTTCTACAAGATCCTCAACAAAATGGGCGCGAAGGTCATCTTCAACCACGCCGACTTCCGCCTTATGAGCCGGCGCGCGCTTGAGGCGTTCTCGCTCTACAAGGAGACCAACATTTTCCTGCGCGGCATGGTTCCGCTGATCGGCTACAAGTCGGCGATCGTGAAATACGAGCGCTCGGAGCGCCTTGCGGGCGAGAGCAAATATCCGCTGAAAAAGATGCTGGCGCTGGCTTGGGAAGGCATAACCTCGCTGAGCATCCAGCCCATACGCATGATAACATGGCTGGGGCTTTTCATCTTCCTCATCAGCCTTGTGATGATAATCTATTCGCTTATCAGCTTCTTCGTCGGCGCCGCCGTAAGCGGCTGGGCAAGCACGCTCTGCTCGATCTGGGCGCTGGGCGGCCTGCAGCTTCTCGCGATAGGCATCATCGGCGAATACATAGGCAAGATCTATATGGAAACCAAGCGCCGCCCGAGGTTCATCGTCGAGGAATACCTTGAGAGTTGAGAGTTGAGAGTTGAGAGTTACAAATTACAAATTGCACGTTTTTTGTCAGCTTTAAGATAAAAGCTGAGGAGGTAACAGAATATGGAAACTGCCGTTACGGGAAAAAGCAGGAAAAAATGGATCATTTTAGGCATTGTCGCTGCAGCGATATTGATACCGGTCATAATTATTATGATAAGAGGAAGCGCCGACAAGGAATTTTCCTATAAAGAGCTTCACATCACACTCAACGGAGGCTACAGCGAGCCGAGCGGCAAGAAAAACTTCGAGCTTTTCAAAGCCAACATCGGCAAGTCCCAGCCTAATTACACGCTGCTTAATTCCGACAATACTGTGTATATCTATCGTTACGACAAATCGGAAAGCAGCTACGCCAATCTTGACGAATTTGCCGAATACAAAAGAGCGTCATATGTAGGCAACGAGAACGCTCAAATAATCTCCCGCAATAATTACCGCTACATTATCGCAAACGGCAAAATGACCAACGACAAGGACGCTAAATCCGTGGTGGCGTTTTACGAAAGCAAAAACGCCTTTTGGATCGTTGAAACCGGCGGCTACGCAAGCCAATTCAGCGAATCTCAAAACCTGAAATACACCGATTCCGTAAAATTCAAAGAATGATTAAATCGGAGAGCTTTAATAAGTAAAGGGCGGGCGCTGCCTGACCCTACAGTACAATACAATTACAACAAAAGGGCTGACTCTTACTCATAACAATGAGTTTTGAGCCGGCCCCTTTTTCTGTCATTCCTCCCACATTCGAATACAGCGTCACGGCGCAGAAAACGATTTTAACTTTCAACTTTCAACTTTCAACTCCCGGCTTTCGGCTCCTGCTATACACTATGCACTACAAAAGAAACACAATCCCCGAAATAGTGAGAATAATGTGGAATTTAAGGGAGGATTCTTGACTTTGACGCGAATTTAAGTATAATTAATTGTGGAAAAATGTAATTTTATATCAGCAGACAAGAGGACTATTTAAATGGAAAATTCAGTTTTGAACCGTGTTGACCGCACCTGCGCCAAGTACGCCGACAAGGTGCTGTTCAAGGACGAGCACGGCATGCTCACCTTCGGCGGGTTCGACCGCGCGACTAGGGCGATCGGCAGCTTTCTTGCCGCAAAAATCCCCTTCGGCGCTCCCGTCGCGGTGATGTCGGGCAGACACACGCTTACTCCCGCCTGCTTTTTGGGCGTTGTCCGCGCCGGCGGCTTCTATGCCCCGATGGACGGCGATATGCCCACGGCGCGCCTTAACTGCATACTCGGCGTTATCAAGGCGGACTTTATGCTCGTGGACAGGGCGCACCTTGAGACCGCGCAAAAGCTCGACTTCAAGGGCGAGCTGATCGTGGCGGAGGATATCCTCGATTCTCAGGTCGACGAGGCGCTGCTCGCACAGAGAGCCGCGTCCTTCACCTGCACCACTCCCCTTTACGTCATCTTCACCTCAGGCTCCACCGGCGTGCCGAAGGGCGTTATCACCTCGCACCAATCGCTGATGTGCTACATCGACGCGGTCGCAAAGGTGCTTAAGGTCGACGACAGCGACGTTTTCGGCAACCAAAGCCCGCTCGACTACATAGCCGCTATCCGCGACATCTATCTGCCGCTGAGCTTCGGCGCCTCGACCTACATCATCCCGAAGAACGAGTTCGCCGTTCCCACCACCCTTTTTGAGACGCTCAACCGCGAAAAAATCACCGCTCTGTGCTGGAGTGTCGCGGGCGTGGAGCTGCCTGCAAAGCTGGGCGCCTTTGACGTCGGCAAGCCCGAATACCTTAAAAAGCTCTGCTTCTCCGGCTCGGTTATGCCCTGCAAATACCTGAAGATCTGGCAGGAGAACCTGCCCGACGTGCTCTATGTCAACCAGTACGGCCCCACCGAGGCGACCGCCTCCTGCACCTATTTCGTTGTTGACGAAAAGGTCGGCGACGACACGGTGCTGCCCATCGGCAAGCCCTACGAAAACTACCGCGTGCTGCTGCTCAATGAGGACAACACACCGACGCCGGCGGGCGAGACCGGCGAGATCTGCGTTACGGGCCCGATTTTGGCGCTGGGCTACTACGGCAATGCCGAGCAGACCGCAAAATCCTTCATGCAGAACCCTCTCAACCCCAACTACCGCGAGCTTATCTACAAAACCGGCGACCTCGGCAGCTTTGACGAGAACGGCGTGCTGCTGTTCCACGGCAGAAAAGACCGCCAGATCAAGCACCTCGGCCACCGCGTAGAGCTGGGCGAGATCGAGGAGACCGCAAAGAAGATCGCCGGCGTTTCAGACTGCTGCGCGCTCTATTACAAGGAGAAGGCGACGCTCTATCTGTTCTACACGGGCGAAGCCACCTCTAAGGATATCGTGCTCTATTTCCGTCAGAATATGCCCGCCTTCATGGTTCCGCGCAAAACGGTCAATCTCGAGGCGCTTCCCACCCTGCCGAACGGCAAAACCGATATGCAGACGCTGAAAACCTATTTCAAATAACAGCGTATAATATAAAAAACTATATAATTCTAAAGGAGAATAATCATGGACGAATTAATGGAAATTTTGGAAGAACTCAGACCCGACGTTGACTTTGCGGCGGAAACCGCGCTGATCGACGACAACGTGCTCGATTCCTTTGACATCGTGGCTCTGGTCGGCGAACTCAACGACGCCTTTGACATTGAGATCAAGCCCAACAACCTCATCCCCGCCAACTTCAACTCCGCCAAGGCGATGTGGGCGATGATTGAGCAGCTTCAGGACGAATAAGCCATGAACGCGGAATTGCTGAAAGCGCTTGCTCCTCAGCTCGGCACCCCTTCGTATATCTTCGATCTGGACGAGTTTGAGCGGCGGGCAGAGTTAGTGCGCCGTTATTTCGGCGAAAAAACGGGGCTTTGCTTTTCGATCAAGGCAAATCCGTTTCTTCTGGGCAGGCTGCCCGAGGTCTTTGACAAGATCGAGGTTTGCAGTCCGGGCGAGCTGACCGTCTGCGAGAAGACCGGCGTTGACAAGAGCAAGATCATCTTTTCGGGCGTAAACAAGACCGAAAAGGACGTGCGCCGTGCCGCCGACGACGAGGTCGGAACCTTTACCGCCGAGAGCAGGCTGCACGTTGAGCTTATCGACCGCGAGGGTGCTTCGCGCGGAAAGGCGCTGCCTGTTCTGCTGCGCGTCACCGACGTCAAGGGCGGCAGCCAGTTCGGCATGGAGGAGCGCGAGGTGCTTGACATCATCGACCATCGCGCCGAGTATCCGGGCATCGAGATAGTGGGCATACACTATTTCACCGGCACTCAGAAGAAGAAGGCAAAGCCCATCGAGCGCGAGCTTGAATATCTCAGCGGTCTGATCGACCGCATCAAGGCTGAGCACGGTTTCACGGTCGGGCGCGTCGAATACGGCACGGGTCTGGCTGTGGACTATTTTGACGGCGACGCCGACGCTTTGGAGGAGGCGCGCCTTGCCTCGATCTCGGAGCCGATACGCGCGCTTGCCGAAAAGGCGGAGCTGACCGTGGAAATGGGCAGATTTTTTGCCGCGCCCTGCGGTTATTATCTGACCAAGGTCATCGACGCGAAAACCAATTACGATGTTAATTATGTGATCGTGGACGGCGGCTTGAACCAGCTAAAGTATGACGGCCAGCTTCAGGGAATGCAGATCCCGAGGATCGTCCACATAAAGGAGCAGGACAGAGAGGACGGCGTTAAGGCGTGGACGCTCTGCGGCAGCCTTTGCACCACCGCCGACGTTTTGGCGCGCGGCGCGGAATTTGACAGCCTTGCGATCGGCGACACTCTGGTGTTTTGCAGAACGGGCGCCTATTCCGTGACCGAAGGCATGGCGGTGTTCCTCAGCCGCGAAATGCCTGCGGTGTATTACTATTCCGAAAAGGAAGGCGTCACGAAGATCAGGGAAATGCTGTATTCGGACGTGTTCAATACACCGATGGTTTAGTGAACAGTCAACTTAAGCAAATCGCAAGGCGATTTGCAGGAGCGACGCTTTGCGCATTTCAGCAGGGGATTCCTCCACGCGCTTCGCTTGGTCGGAATGACAGCGGGCGGACAGCGGGTCCGCCCCTGCAAAATACCGACGCAGCTTGCAATTTGTAATTTTCAACTAACTCTCAGCTCTCAGCTTTCAACTCTCAACTAAAAACGGAGATGTTATTTTGATATTCAATATTGGTTACACTTCGCTTAATTTCATCTTTTTCGTGCTGGCGACCACTCTGGTTTATTTTCTCTTTCCGGTGAAAAAATACCGGTGGACGGTGCTGCTGGCGGCAAGCGTGTTTTTCTACGCCGTTGCAGGCTATCTGTACGCCGCCTTCATCCTGTTCACCTCGCTTTGCACATATTTTATAGCGCTGTGGATCGAAAAAACCTCGACCTCATCAAAGGCGCTGCTTAAAACCAAAAAAACCGAGTGGGACAAGGATCAAAAAAAGGCATATAAAAACAAGATCAAGGTGCGCAAGCGCCTGATTATGACGCTCGCGCTTGTTCTCAACTTCGGCATCCTCGCGTTTTTGAAGTATTACAACTTCTTCGCGGGCAGCCTCAACGACCTGCTGGGCGGCTTCGGCATCGGCTTTTCCGCGCCCACTCTGGAGCTGTTTCTGCCGCTGGGCATTTCGTTCTACACCTTCCAGTCGATGGGCTACATCGTGGACGTGTACCGCGAAAAAACTCCCGCGCAGAAGAATCCCGCGAAGCTTTTGCTGTTCGTGTCCTTCTTCCCGCAGATCGTTCAGGGTCCCATCAGCATATACGATCAGCTTGCCGAGCAGCTTTTTGAGCCGCACAGCTTTGATTTTACCCGCTTCAAGCACGGCGCCGAGCTGATTTTGTGGGGCTTTATGAAAAAGCTTATCATCGCCGACAGAGCCGCTGTGGCTATCTACACCGCCGCTCCGCTCGCGGGCAGCAATCTGTCGCTGAGCGAGGCGGTCGCGACCTACAGCTCCTACAACGGCACCACGCTGACCTTCATCGTGCTGCTCTACGCGGTGCAGCTTTACGCCGACTTCTCCGGCGGCATCGACATCTCACGCGGCGTAGCGCAGATATTCGGCGTCGATATGATGGAGAACTTCAAGCGCCCCTACTTCTCCAAATCCATCAGCGAATACTGGCGCCGCTGGCACATTTCGCTGGGCGCATGGATGAAAAACTACGTCTTCTACCCCATCGCGATGTCAGGCGTGTTCCTTAACGCGGGCAAAAAGATGAAAAATTCACGCTTCGGCAAGACCGCCGCAGGCGCGCACGTTTCAAAGGTGCTGCCCACCGCGGTCGCCTCGCTGGTGGTGTTCTTCATCGTCGGCGTCTGGCACGGGGCGAACTGGAAATACGTGATGTTCGGTCTGTGGAACGGCGTCATCATCATGCTCGGAATCCTGATGCAGCCGCTGTTCGACAAGCTCACCGACGGGCTTCATATCCGCAGACAGAGCTTCGGCTTCCGGCTGTTTCAGATGATCCGCACCTTTATCGTTGTGCTTATCGGCTATGTCTTTGACGTCGCGCCCGACATGGGTCAGGCGTTCGCCACCATTGGCAAATTCTTCACCGCGCAGAGCTTTGGCGAGGGCCGGAACGAGATCCTCTCTCTCGGCTTGGAGGTACACGATTACATCGTTATCGCGCTGGGCATAGTGCTGCTGTGGACGGTCTCGATGATCCAGGAAAAGCACGCGGACACCGACATACGCACCCTGCTCGACCAAAAGCCGTTTATCCTGCGCTTTTTACTGCTCTATCTGGGCGTGATGGCTGTGGTGATCTTCGGCATTTACGGCTCGGGCTACAACGCCGCCGACTTTGTCTATATGCAGTTCTGACGGTGACCGCCTATGAATAAAAGAAAACTTTATGCCACGCGGGCGGCAAAGCTGAGCTGCTTTATGCTTGCGCTCGTTCTGACGCTGGGCGTTTTGCAGGACTTTCTGCTGCGCCGTCTGGATCAGAACGGACTGCGCCTGCAGGGCTTTTATATGGAGGACAAGGACTCGCTGGACGTGGTTTTTCTCGGCGCCAGCGAGGTCTACAGCGGATTTTCGTCGGGGCTGGCGTATGAGAAATTCGGCTTTACCAGCTATCCCTACGCCTCGCAGTCCATCACCGCCGACGGCATGCTGCTCGGGCTCAAGGAGATACTGCGTACCCAGAAGCCGCAGCTTATCGTCGTCGAGATCAACTCCTTCCTCTACGGAAGCGACGAAAATGAGTCGAATGACGCATATATCCGCAAGCTGGTGGACAATGTTCCGCTGACGAAAAACAAGATCGACTACATCAGCGACAAGGTATCACCGGAGCTGCAGCCGGAGTATTATCTGCCGCTGATAAAATACCACGACACCTGGATCGACCTGCCAAACTCCATGATGCACGCGGCGTCAAAGCTGCAGCAGGATCTGCGCGGCCGTTCGATCTTAAAGGGCTTTCGCACCACCACGCAGATCTTTGAGCCGGACGAGAAGCCGATCGACGTCAAGGACGACGCCGAAACGATGAAGCTCAACCCCGTGCTCGAGAAAAAATACCGCGCTTTTCTGTCGTTCTGCCGCGATAAAAAGCTGAACGTGCTGCTGCTGCGCATGCCGCATATCGTGTACAAAAACACGCACAACCGCGCTCGGCGCTGCAACCGCGCCGCCGAGATCGGCAAAGAATACGGCTATGAGCTGGTCAATCTGGAGCGCGGCATGACGCAGGCGGATATCGACATAAACTCGGATTTTTACAATTTCGACCACCTCAACGTCTACGGCGCGAGGAAGGTGACCGATCACCTCGGAAGGCTGCTGACGGAAAAATACGGCGTGCGCGGCCGCGAGCTGACCTCGGAGCAGAAGCAGCATTGGGATACCACAGCGAATTACTGCCAAAGGCTGTTCCGCTACTGCGATTTCCTGATAAAAAACAACGAGGGCATTCAGGTCGAGGAGAATATCAACACGATATCAAAGCTTGAGGAGTATTACAGGTAGGGGCGGATTTCGTCAATTCTTGATAAATGTATCAGCCCTTTCCCGGCAATTAATTGCGGGGACGGAACGGCGAGGGCGCCGCTCCCTACAGTCTTTAATCAAACTTTTCTTTTTGATTGTAGGGAGCGACGCCCTCATCGCTCCTGCAAATCGCCCCGCGATTTACTTAAGTAAAAGCGAAAGGGGCTGGCTCAAAACTCATTGTTATGAGTAAGAGTCAGCCCTTTTATTGTAATTGTATTGTACTGTAGGGTCAGGTCTTAACCTGACCGTGGGTTTACCTTGCTCTCATAGCCGGGCATATCGGACGGCACCGGCACAACGAAGCTGTCGACCGCCGAGCCGGCTTGGATTCCCTCGCAGAACCTGCAAAGGCGTTCCTCATTTCCAAGCATTATGAGCTGGATTATGTCTCCCCTGTCGTCGGAGTACTTGGGAGATGTCTCAAAGCCGAGTATCTCAAAGAGCGCGGACGCGAACACCGCGGTCTTGAGCGCCTCGCCGGTAACGTGCGGCGCGTGGTATGCGCCCATGAAAAGCTCGCGGTTGTTGCCGAGAGTGGCGCCGAGCTCCTTGCCTGTGCCGGGCGTGGTGAGCCTGTAGGCGCACATCTCAACAAGGCTGCGCTTTCCGGCGATGTAGCCGCCGGTCGGAGCAACGCCGCCGCCCGCGTTTTTAATCAGGGAGCCCGCCATCAGGTCGACGCCGACGGTCAGCGGCTCCACCTTTTCAACGAACTCGCCGTAGCAGTTGTCGAGCATGACGACGGAGCCCGGCGAGGCTTTTTTTGCGATGCCGCAGATTTTTTTGATCTCGCGCCAAGTCAGCGTCGGGCGCGTGCTGTAGCCGCGCGAACGCTGGATATACACCATTTTCGGCTGTTTTCGGGCGATATCGGTCTCCATTTGCGCGTAGTCTGGCGTGCCGTCGGGCAGCAGATCTGTCATCTCAAAGCGGACGCCGAAGTCCTTAAGCGAGCCGGGATAATCGCCCTCGATGCCGATAGCCGAGCGTATGGTGTCGTAGGGCATGCCGGTGACGCAGAGCATAGTGTCGCCCGGACGCAGCACGCCGAAAAGCGCGACGGTCAGGGCGTGGGTGCCGCTCACAAAATTGTGGCGCACCAGCGCGTCCTCGGCGTCAAACGCGAAGGCATAAACGCGGTCGAGCGCGTCACGGCCGAAATCATCGTAGCCGTAGCCCGTGGAGCCGCTGAAGCAGCTTTCGCGCACGCCGGCGTTCTGGAACGCCTTTATCATTTTGATCTGGTTGTATTCCTGTATCTCATCGATCTCGCGCAGCTTGTCCGCGCACAACGCCAAAGCCTTTTCGGCGGCGGAAACAACGCGCTTGTCTATGTCAAAAAATGTCAATTTATTTTTCCTTTCAATAGAGGGATTGTTGGGGGTTGCAGTAAAGCGTCGCTCCTTATGCTGTCATCCCGAGCGGTGCCGAAGGCAAAACCGCAAAGCGGTTTAGTCGGGGAATCCCCTTCGGCGGTGAATAAAACGCCGCTTTTGTACCCGCAGCTTGCAGCCCCCCTTTCCCAAGGGGGTCGACGCCGAAGGCGTCGGGGGGTTCCTGCGCCGGGTTTTCTGACATGGCGCGGTTGAATAGGACAGCACGGCGCAGGAACCCCCTGCGCTGACGCGCTTTCCCCCTTGGGAAAGGGGGACTTTGCTTTGGAGCGTCGCTTGGTGCATTGCCGCAGGAGATTCCTCCACGTGCTTCGCTTGGTCGGAATGACAGCTAGAGGAAACGCCCCTGCACAGTTAATAACGCCGTGCTTAAAAATCAAGCACTCGGCATTGCAAATCCGGAGCGAAGCGACCCTTAACCGACTGCCGAAAACTAACGACTGAACCTGATCTCCCTCCATGTTCCGCAGTCCTCGAAGCCCAGCCTTTCGTAGAAGGCGGCGTTGCGGTCTTTTACGCGGTGAAGGTAGACGGTTTTGTTTTCAGCCGAAAGGCGGGCGCAGAGCTCGGTCACCATGAGCGTGCCGTAGCCCTTGCGGCGGTATCTCGGGTCGCAGGCGACCGCTCCGAGCACCGCGCCTCCGCCGCCCTCGGCGACGGTCATCGCCACAGCCGCGGGTTTGCCGCCGTCGGTCACGCCGATAAGGCGCATGGTGCCGTGGCGAAGTCGGTGGTTG
This sequence comes from uncultured Eubacteriales bacterium, assembly GCA_900317595.1. Taxonomy (GTDB): domain Bacteria; phylum Bacillota; class Clostridia; order Oscillospirales; family Acutalibacteraceae; genus Ruminococcoides. The sequence goes on from ONHJ01000015.1 coordinate 17,704, forward strand.
ACATCAACGTAAAAATCCTCAAACGGCGGCGGAGTCATGCCCTTTCCGGCGCTCTTGACGATCACCTCATACGCCGCCTTGATCGCGGGCTGCACAAGATTTCCCGCGCCCGTGGCTTCCTCCGGCTTGCGGCAAAGCTTCATCACCACGCCCTCGGTCTCGCTGCCCTCGACGTCGAGCCGGTATCTGCCGTTGAGCAGCACCTGCGACGCTCCCGCGACGCGCATGAACGCCGATACCTCGCTGAGGTCGCTGCGGTCGGTGAGGAACAGAATGAAGCAGGAGCCGTTGCGGGCTGCGGCGCCCGTGAAAACGCCGTCGTCATCAGTCAGCATCCAGTAATCGACGAACGGAAGGTCGGGGCGGTAGCTGTGATAGAGCGAAAGGATGCGGCACGCAAAGGGGTCGTGCTTTGAATAGCGGTTGAGCGCCCTGACATAGTCGGGCGTTTTGTGAGCGGACAGAATCATACCGGCAACGCTCCTCCCGCGATCTCGGCGCAAAGCGCCTTTGCCAGTTCAAGCATGCTGTCGCAGTCCCGAACCGACGCCACGGTGTCGGGCGCGTGCAGATAGCGGCAGGCGAGCGAGACAGCCAGAGTTCGTACTCCGCCCCGGCTTTGGTGGATGGAGCCGGCGTCGTTGCCGCCCGCGACCGCACGCTTGAGCTGCGCCTTAACGCCGAGCTTTTCGGCGGTGGAGAGCGCCAGCGCGACCATCTCCTTATCGTAGATCGTGCGGCGGTCCATCAGCGAGATGACCGCGCCCTCTCCGAGATTGCACACCTGCTTCTGCTTGTCGATCTCGGGTATCTCGGCAGAGGTCGTCGCCTCGATGACTATCGCAAACTGCGGGTCGACGGTGTAAGCCGCCGTTTTTGCGCCGCGCAGCCCGACCTCCTCCTGAACGACAAACACAAAGTCGGCGTCGTACGGCAGGTCGCTCTTGATGAGCTGAATGAGCACGCAGCAGCCAAAGCGGTCGTCGATCGCCTTTGAGCGCACTGTGGAGCCGTTTTTGGTGAAATCGGCGGCAAAGGTCACGCTGTCGCCGTAGCTTACGGCGGCAAGCGCCTCCTCTTGGCTGTCGGCGCCGATATCGATCGTCATTTCAGACGGCTCGGGAACGCTCTCGCTCTCGTCGCCCTTGGTCAGGTGGATTGGCTTTACGCCGATCACGCCCGCGACGCCGTTTTTGCCGACCGCGACCTGCTTGCCGGGTAGCACCCGGCGGTCGATGCCGCCGACCTCGTGGAATTTCAGGAAGCCCTCGGAGGTAATATCAGTCACCATAAGCCCTACCTCGTCCATGTGAGCGGACAGCATGAGCCGCGCCTTTGCCGGGGCTTTTCCTTTTTTATGTACCAAAAGATTGCCGAGATTATCGACGCGATACTCGGCGTGATCCTTTATTTCGTCTATGATCAAATCGCGCACAGCGCCCTCGTCGCCCGAGATTCCGCGCGCCTCGCACAGCCTTTGCAGCAGTGAAAAATCAAACATTCGTGACACCTCCGCAGTTTACGTAGGCGGCAAGCAGCCGCGCTGTGTTTTCGACGTCCGCGAGAGAAATGACCTCAACGGGCGTGTGCATATAGCGCTGCGGAACAGAGACAACCGCCGTCCTTACGCCGCCCTTGGTCACGGCGATGCCGTCGGCGTTGGTGCCGGTGCTGCCCGCTATCGGCTCGAGCTGATAGGGTATGCCCTCACGACGGGCAAGCTCGGTCAGAGTGCGCGACATCTGCCTGTCGGTCACCGAGGATATGCAGATCATCGGTCCCTTTCCGAGCCCTATTTTGCCGTAGAGCCCCGAGACTTCGGGCTGCGACGCGAAGCTGACGTCGACGGCGACAGCCTCGTCGGCGTCGAGAGCGAAGGCGCCGGTTTTCGCGCCTGTTCCGAAGGTCTCCTCCTGCGAGCTGAACAGCAGCACCACCCTGCAGGCGTCGGTGTCGATAAGCTCCGCCGCACGCAGCAGAGCCGCCACTCCGCAGCGGTCGTCGAGCGCCGGTGAGGTGATCTTATCGCCGAGAAGCTTTTTCGGCGGCGCGGCAAAGGTAAGCACGTCGCCCAAGCGCAGACTGCGCTTTACCTCCTCGGCAGGCAGACCGAAGTCGACCCACGTTTTGGAGATCGGCGTCGCCTTGTCCTCCTTGCCGTCGGAAAGGTGAGGCGGCAGGCAGCAAACCGCGCCCTTCAGCCCGTTTTCGGCGACGAGCACCGTGTTTTGCAGCACGCGCGTGTCGACGCCGCCGACTCTGTCGACCTTGACAAAGCCCATGTCGTCGATGTCGGTTATCATAAAGCCGATGCGGTCAAGGTGCGCGTCAAGCAAAACGGTCTTTTCCGCGTCGGGGTCGCCCAAGACGGCGTAATAGCTGCCGCAGGGCGTTTTGTGCAGCGGCGCTGCGCAGTATTTTTCCAGGATCTCCTTCGCGGCGGTCTCGCTGCCCGAAACGCCGTGAGCGGAGCACAAGTCAAAAATCAGGGATAACAGCTCCATTTTCAGCTCTCCAAACCGTTGACAATCGCCTTGAAGTGATTGCCTCTTTCCTCAAAGTTTTTATAAAGCCCGAAGCTGGCGCTCGCGGGCGAAAGCGAAACGATATCGCCCTCACGCGCCTCACGCGCGGCAGCCGCAACGGCTTCCTCCATATTCGTCACGTTGATGATGTTGATTGCGGCGGGGTCGTAGTTGTCAGCGCCCTTGACCGCCGCCTCGATCTTCGGCGCGGTGGCGCCCAGCAGGATCAGCGTCTTGACCTTGCTGTTGATAACGGGGCCGAGCGGCTCGTAAGGGATATGCTTGTCATAGCCGCCGGCGATGATGATGATCTTCTCGTCATAGAGCGACAGCGTGCCGAGCGCGGTTCTTGTGGGGCTGGAGGCGATAGAGTCGTTGTAGTATTTTACGCCCTTGACCTCGCGGACAAATTCAGCGCGGTGCGCCACGCCGCCGAAGGTCTTAGCCACATGAACGATGTCGTCGACCCCGACCAGACCCCAAACCGCCGAAACAGCGGCGAGGTAATTCTCAACATTGTGCATGCCGGGGATCTTTATGTCGCGGAAGTCCATGATCTCGGTGACCTTGCCGTAGTCGCTGTAGACGATCTTGGTTCCGTCGAGATAGGCGCCGTTGTATAATTTTTCCTTAACAGAAAAATGAGCCAGTCTGCCGCGCACGTCCGCCGAGAATCCGTCGGCTATCTCATTGTCGCGGTTGAGCACCGCCTTTGAAAAGGCGTTCTGATGGAGCACGATATTGCGCTTGGCGTCGACGTACTCCTGCATATCCTTGTGGATATCGAGGTGATTGGGCGCAAGGTTGGTGACAACCGCTACGTCGGGGCTTTGGCGCATGGAGATAAGCTGAAAGCTCGAAAGCTCTACAACTGCATAATCATCAGCGCTGATGCTCTCGATCTCGGGCAGCAAGGGCTTGCCGATGTTGCCGCCGAGGTGGACGGTCTTGCCGGCTGCCTTTAAGAATTCGGAAATGATGGTTGTGGTCGTGGTCTTGCCGTCGGAACCGGTGACCGCGATCGTCTTACAAGGACAAAGCTCAAAGAAAACCTCCATCTCAGAGGTCAACACTCTGCCGCTTTCGCGAACCGCTACAAGCTCAGGCTTGAAAAACGGAGTTCCCGGACTGCGGAAAACAACGTCCGCATCGATGTTGTCAAGATAGCTGTCGCCGAGAATCAGCTCTGCGCCGTACTCCTTTGCGAGAACGCCGTTTTCGCCGAGAGCTTCAAAATCCTTTCTGTCGAGCGCCTTGACCTTGGCGCCCTTGTCTGCAAAAAGTTTTATCAAAGGCAGGTTGCTCGTGCCGATACCGATAAAGGCGACTGTCTTACCTTTGATTTCCTCAAAAAAACGATTGACCGAAGTATTCACAAAAATCCCTCTCTCGTAAAAATATCATACCTTTTTATTATACTAATAATCAGAGAAAATTTCAACCGTTATTGCAATATTCCCGACTGAGTGATACAATAAAGGCGGTGAGAAAATGCTTTACGATTTTATTATAATTGACAAAAACTCTAAAAAACCGCTGTACCGGCAAATAT
>ONHJ01000049.1 GCA_900317595.1 uncultured Eubacteriales bacterium
AGCTTGAGATCCTCACGCTGATCGTAGAGGTCCTTGTCGATCAGGAAGTATTCCTGCTCGGGTCCGACGGTGGTCGCGACTCTCGTGACGTCGGTCTTGCCGAGAAGATGCAGGATCTTGACCGCTTCCGCGCTCAGACGCTCCATCGAACGGAGCAGCGGCGTCTTTTTGTCGAGCACCTCGCCTGTGTAGGAACAGAACGCGGTGGGGATATATAAGGTCGTATCACGGACAAAGGCGGGAGAAGTGGGGTCCCATGTGGTGTAGCCTCTCGCCTCAAAGGTCGCGCGGATGCCGCCCGAGGGGAACGACGACGCGTCAGGCTCACCCTTGATCAGCTCCTTGCCCGAAAACTCCATGATCACTCCGTCACCCGTGGGGGTGATGAAGCTGTCGTGCTTCTCGGCGGTCACGCCTGTCATGGGCTGGAACCAGTGGGTAAAGTGGGTACAGCCAAGCTCGACTGCCCAGTCCTTCATCGCGTTGGCTACTACATTCGCGACAGTGATGTCAAGGGGCTCTCCGTTTTCCATCGTCTTTCTCAGCGCCTTGTAGGTCGACTTCGGAAGCCTTTCCTGCATAACCTTGTCATTGAACACCATACTGCCGAACAGTTCGGGAACCATTGTCATATGAATCTCTCCATTCCTTCTTTGATTGCATTTTTTCAGGCAAAGCAAAAGGGTGCGGGGAACCTCACGGCCCCAGCACCCTTGCTGTGTCATTGCCGCTATTATAACGCCGTGTTAAAAATTTGTCAAGTAGTTTTGCAGGATTTTTTATCGTTCTTGCAGTTTTCACAATTAAATCCGCGAGATACAACAATTTTTCGCCATCGATTTGAAACAATCAATAAAATAAATTGCAAATTAAGCCTTGACAACTCTTGTGTAATCGTACTATAATACGTTCGTTGAAAGTTTTGCAGGATTCAACCGCCAAACTTGCAAATGTCATATCAGCGAAAGGAAGGATAGAAATGTCACAAGGCAACGGCCAACGAGAGGAACTGATGAATAACTCTCTGTATTCCGGGCAATTTGAGCACGACAACTGCGGTATCGGAGCGGTGGTAAACATTAAAGGAATCCGCTCTCATGCTACGGTTGCGAACGCTTTGACGATTGTAGAAACGCTCGAACACCGCGCGGGCAAGGACGCGGAAGGTAAAACAGGAGACGGCGTTGGTATTCTTTTGCAGATTTCGCATAAATTCTTTTCTTCTTTTCCAAAGTTGCAAAATCACTGAATATTCCCATTCGTTCCGCGCGTGACTACGCGGTCGGCATGTTTTTCTTCCCGCAGAACGAACTGCGCCGCAATCAGGCGAAAAAGATGTTTGAGATCATCGCGGAAAAAGAGGGGCTGGGGGTTCTCTGCTGGCGTGCGGTGCCGTCAAATCCCGGCGTACTGGGTGCAAAAGCGCTCGAATGCATGCCGAATATTCAGCAGTGCTTCATCAATCGTCCCGAGGGCGTAAAGCGCGGCATCGACTTCGACCGCAAGCTCTACGTCGCGCGCCGTTTCTTTGAGCAGAGCAACGAGGACACCTATGTCGTTTCACTGTCAAGCAGGACGATCGTCTATAAAGGCATGTTCCTCGTCGGCGACCTGCGCCGCTTCTTCCTTGATTTGCAGGATGAGGACTATGAATCCGCAATTGCACTGGTGCATTCACGTTTTTCTACCAACACCTTCCCGAGCTGGCAGAAGGCGCATCCGAACCGCATGATGGTTCACAACGGCGAGATCAACACCATCCGCGGTAACGCCGATAAGATGCTCGCGCGTGAGGAAACCATGGCGAGCGAACACCTGATGGGCGACCTCGACAAGGTCATCCCCGTCGTCAATCCCGAGGGAAGCGACTCCGCGAGGCTCGACAATACCCTCGAGTTCCTTGTCATGAGCGGTATGGATCTGCCGCTTGCGGTCATGATCACCATTCCCGAGCCGTGGGACAACAACCACGCGATGCCGCAGAAGGAACGCGATTTTTATCAATATTACGCCACGATGATGGAGCCTTGGGACGGTCCGGCGTCGATCCTGTTTTCCGACGGCGACGTCATGGGCGCGGTGCTCGACCGCAACGGTCTGCGTCCTTCGCGTTACTATATCACCGACGACGACACCCTTATCCTGTCGTCAGAGGTCGGCGCGCTGCCCGTTCCCGCGGAAAGGATACTCAAAAAAGAGCGCCTGCACCCGGGCAAAATGCTGCTTGTGGATACCGTTCAGGGCAGGCTCATCGATGATGAGGAGATCAAAATGCGCTACGCCTCGCGCCGGCCCTACGGCGAGTGGCTCGACGCGAATCTCACCCGTCTTAAGTACCTGAAGGTGCCGAACGCAAAGGTCGAGGAGCATCCGCGCGAGCAAAAGCGCCGCCTTCAAAAGGCGTTCGGCTATACCTATGAGGACGTGATGACGACTATCCTTCCGATGGCGCAGAACGGCTCCGAGCCGATCGCCGCCATGGGTACCGACAAGCCGTTGGCGGTGCTTTCAAAGCAGCCTCAGCCGCTGTTTGACTATTTCAAGCAGAGCTTTGCCCAGGTCACCAACCCGCCGATCGACGCTATCCGCGAGGAGATCGTCACCTCCACCACCATATATATCGGCAAGGACGGCAACCTGCTTGAGGAAAAACCCGAAAACTGCCGGGTCATCAAGGTAGTCAACCCGATCCTGACCTCAACCGGACTTTTGAAGCTTAAAAAAATGAAGCTTTCCGGCTTCAAGGTCGCGGTCATCCCGATCCTTTATTATAAAAACACCCGCCTTTCAAAGGCGATCCGCCGCCTCTTTATCGAGGCTGACAAGGCTTGCGCCGACGGCGCGAATATCCTTATCCTCTCTGACAGGGGAGTTGACGAAAACCGTCTGGCTATCCCGTCGCTGCTGGCTGTTTCGGCGCTTCACCAGCACCTTGTCGCGACGAAAAAGCGCACCGCACTGTCGATCGTCCTCGAGAGCGGCGAGCCGCGAGAGGTGCATCACTTCGCGGCACTGCTGGGCTACGGCGCGAGCGCTGTAAATCCCTATCTCGTTCACGAAACGATCCACGAGCTTATCCATGACGATCTGCTCGACAAGGACTATTACGCCGCTGTCAACGACTACAACGACGCAGTGCTGCACGGCATCGTGAAGATCGCCTCCAAAATGGGCATTTCCACACTGCAATCCTATCAGGGCTCCAAGATATTCGAGGCTATCGGACTCGGCAAAGAGCTGGTCGACGAATACTTCACCGGCACCGTCAGCCGGGTCGGCGGAATAACACTCGAGGACGTCGAGCGCAACAACGACCGTCTGCACACCGCCGCCTTCGATCCGCTGGGGCTTTCCGTCAAAGCCGAGCTGCCCTCACGCGGAGGACACAAGCTCCGCAGCGGCAGGGAAGAGCACCTTTACAATCCGCAGACCATACACGCCCTGCAAACGGCGACAAAATACAATAATTATGAGCGATTCAAGGAATACAGCCGCCTGCTGACCGAGGAAATGGATCCCGTCAGCCTTCGCGGTCTGCTCGATTTCAATTACGCCGAGACCCCTGTTCCGCTTGACGAGGTCGAGAGCGTTGACAGCATCGTTCGCCGCTTCAAGACCGGCGCGATGTCCTACGGCTCCATCTCTCAGGAGGCGCATGAGGCGCTGGCTGTCGCCATGAACAAGCTCGGCGGCAAGTCAAATTCAGGCGAGGGCGGCGAAAGCCCGGAGCGCATCGCCACTAAAAACAGCGCCGAAAACCGCTGTTCCTCGATCAAGCAGGTCGCGTCCGGCCGCTTCGGAGTGACTTCGGCGTATCTCAACTCAGCCGACGAGCTGCAGATCAAGATGGCTCAGGGCGCAAAGCCAGGCGAGGGCGGTCACCTGCCCGGCAACAAGGTCTATCCGTGGATCGCCAAGACCCGCCACTCAACTCCCGGCGTGTCGCTGATCTCACCGCCGCCTCACCATGATATCTACTCGATCGAGGACTTGGCTCAGCTTATTTACGACCTTAAAAACGCAAACAAAAGGGCGCGCGTTTCCGTCAAGCTCGTCAGCGAGGCGGGCGTCGGAACAGTTGCGGCGGGCGTCGCAAAGGCGGGCGCCGAGGTCATACTGATCTCCGGCTACGATGGCGGCACAGGCGCTGCGCCGCGAAGCTCCATCTACAACGCGGGTCTGCCGTGGGAGCTGGGACTCGCTGAGGCTCACCAGACGCTTATCCTCAACGACCTGCGCGACAGGGTCATCATCGAGACCGACGGCAAGCTGATGACAGGCCGCGACGTCGCCATCGCCGCCATACTCGGCGCCGAGGAATTCGGCTTCGCTACCGCGCCGCTGGTGACGCTCGGATGCGCTATGATGCGCGTCTGCAACCTCGACAGCTGCCCGTTCGGCGTAGCCACCCAGAATCCCGAGCTGCGCAGGCGCTTTGCCGGCAAGCCGGAATATGTTATGAATTTCATGCTCTTTATCGCGCAGGAGCTGCGTGAGTATATGTCAAAGCTCGGCGTGCGCACCGTTGACGAGCTGGTCGGCAGGACAGACCTCCTGCGTCAAAAGGAAGGTCTGAGTGAGCGCGAGCGCAGGATAGATCTTTCACTGCTTCTTAATCCCGCCTTTGCCGGCGAAAAGATAGCCTATGACCGCAAAAACAAGTTCGGTTTCCGCCTGGCGGACACCCTCGACGAAAAGGTCATAGAAAAGCGGATGAAGAAGGCGCTCAACGCGGGTGAGCCGAAAACCATCGAGATCGACGTCAAAAACACCGACCGTTCGCTCGGCACCGCCTTCGGTTCCGAGATCACCAAAAAATTCGGCGACAGCTTGGCTGACGATACATTCAGGATCGTCTGCAACGGCTCCGGCGGTCAGAGCTTCGGCGCGTTCATCCCGAACGGTCTGACGCTCGAGCTTCGCGGCGACAGCAACGATTACTTCGGCAAGGGGCTTTCCGGCGGCAAGCTGATCGTATATCCGCCCAAGGGCAGCCGCTTCAAGGCTGAGGAAAATATCATCATCGGTAACGTAGCGCTTTACGGCGCGACAAGCGGCAAGGCGTTCATCAACGGCGTCGCGGGCGAGCGCTTCTGCGTCAGAAATTCGGGCGCGACGGCGGTCGTTGAGGGCGTCGGCGAGCATGGCTGCGAATACATGACCGGCGGCAAGGTCGTCATCCTCGGCAGGACCGGCAAAAACTTCGCTGCGGGAATGTCCGGCGGCGTTGCCTATGTGCTCGACGAGCACCACCACCTCTACAAGCGCCTTAACAAGGAGCTGGTGGAGTGCGGCGAGGTCACCGATCAGCGCGATATCAAGGAGCTTAAAGCCCTGATCGCCGAGCACGTCGAAGCGACAGGCAGCGAAAAGGGCAGGCGTGTGCTGGAAAGCTTTGCGGATTATCTGCCGCTTTTCAAAAAGGTCATCCCGCACGACTACAAAATCATCACCGAAGCGATCGAACAAAACGAAAACGCAGGAATGGATCCCGAGCAGTCGCGCATAGAAGCGTTCTATCAGCTCATTCATTCGAGATAACGGCAGTTCCCGCTTTAACGAAAGAGAATTAGGAGGAACCTGATATGGGAAATCCCTTTGGATTTATGGAATTCGCGCGCAAGGACGCTCCGGCGTTCGAGGTTCTGCGGCGCATCGGGAATTACGATGAATTCCACACGCCGCTCACGGAGCGGGAGCAAAAGCAGCAGGCTGAGCGCTGCATGAACTGCGGCGTGCCGTTCTGCCAGTCCGGTTTGCCGATCAACGGCATGCTGTCCGGCTGTCCGCTCAATAATCTTATCCCGGAATGGAATCATCTCGTCAGCCTCGGCGCATGGAAGCAGGCGTATCAAAGGCTGAGTCTTACCAATCCTTTCCCCGAATTCACCTCACGGGTGTGTCCCGCGCTGTGTGAAAAGGCGTGTACCTGCGGCGCTGACGGCGACGCGGTGACCGTCAGGGCAAACGAATACAGCATAATCGAAAACGCCTATTTGATGGGCTATGCCAAGCCTCAGCCGCCGCAGACGCGCACAGGCAAGCGTGTGGCGATCGTCGGCTCCGGACCTTCGGGTCTTGCGGCAGCCGATCTGCTAAACCGCAGAGGTCACAGCGTGACCGTTTATGAGAGAAGCGACCGCGTCGGCGGCCTGCTGATGTACGGCATTCCTAACATGAAGCTCGAAAAGCACATCGTCGACCGCAAGATCGATATGATGAGGGCAGAGGGCGTTGAGTTTATTACGACCGCCGATGTCGGCGCAGGTGTTTCCGCGCAGGAGCTGCTGTCAAATTATGACCGCGTGATCCTTGCCTGCGGAGCATCCCGGCCGCGTGATATAAATGTGAACGGAAGAACGGCAAACGGGGTATATTTCGCGGTGGATTTTCTGAGATCCACAACGAAGGCTTTGCTGGATAACGGGTTAAAAGAAGGAACCTTTATATCCGCGGCGGATCGGGATGTCATCGTCATCGGCGGAGGCGACACAGGCAACGACTGCGTCGGAACCTGTGTCCGCCACGGCGCGAAAAGCGTCATTCAGCTTGAAATGATGCCCAAGCTGCCCGATAAAAGAACGCCGGAGAATCCGTGGCCGGAGTGGCCGCGCGTCAGCAAGACCGATTACGGTCAGGAGGAGGCGGCAGAGGTATACGGCAGCGATCCCCGCATCTATCAGACGACCGTCAAGGAGTTTTTGACAGATGAAAACGGCGATCTTCGCGGCGCTGTTCTGGTCAGGCTGGAGCGCGGAGAGGGCGGCAGGATGGTGCCGGTAGAGGGCAGCGAGACCGAGGTCGCGGCGCAGCTTGTGCTTATCGCCGCGGGCTTCCTCGGCAGCGAAAGCTATGTTACGGACGCCTTCGGCGTAAAGACCGATGCCCGAACTAATGTCGCGACGGAAAAGGGCGCCCACCGCACCAATGTCGACCGTGTATTCACGGCGGGCGATATGCACATAGGTCAGTCGCTTGTCGTGAGGGCTATCCGCGAGGGCGTCGACTGCGCAAGGGAAGTCGACGCGGATCTGATGGGATACAGCAATCTGTGAGCTGTTCCGGCTTCGCGGCAGCGGAAAATAATCAACGGGAGTTATTGCCATGACTAAGTATATATTCGTAACCGGAGGCGTTGTGTCGGGATTGGGCAAGGGCATCACCGCCGCGTCGCTCGGACGCCTGCTCAAGGCGCGCGGCTTAAAGGTAGCCGCCCAGAAGCTCGACCCGTATATCAACGTCGACCCCGGGACAATGAGCCCCTATCAGCACGGCGAGGTATATGTCACCGAGGACGGCGCCGAAACCGATCTCGACCTCGGACATTATGAGCGCTTTATAGACGAGGATCTTAACAGGTTCTCAAATCTTACCACGGGCAAGGTCTATTCCAACGTCCTCCAGAAGGAGCGCAGAGGAGAGTACCTCGGCAAGACAGTGCAGGTCATACCGCACGTGACCGACGAGATCAAGCGGTTCATCTACTCCGTCGGCAAAAAGACCGACGCCGACGTTGTCATCACCGAGATCGGCGGCACAATCGGCGACATCGAGAGCCAGCCGTTTTTGGAAGCCATCCGTCAGGTGGGGCAGGAGGTAGGTCAGGACAACCGCCTGTATATCCATGTTACGCTCGTGCCGTATCTTAAGGCTTCGGGTGAGCACAAAAGCAAGCCCACCCAGCACTCGGTCAAGGAGATGCAGAGCTTCGGCATCTCGCCAGACGTAATAATCCTTCGTGTCGATGAGCCGATCACCGACAGCGGGATATTTGAAAAGATAGCCCACTTCTGCAACGTGCAGCCCGACTGTGTCATTGAGAACCTGACCCTGCCCGTTTTGTATGAGGCGCCGCTGATGCTCGAAAAGGCGGGCTTTTCCGACACAGTCTGCCGCAGGCTGCGCCTTGAGCCGAACGCTCCCGACCTCAGCGACTGGGAGCAGATGGTACAGCGCATCAAGACGCCGAAAAAGACCGTCACAATCGGCTTGGTCGGCAAATACGTGGAGCTTCACGACGCTTATCTTTCGGTCGCCGAGGCTTTGCGCCACGCCGGCTATTATCTGGACGCCGAGGTCAGGATAGAATGGATCGATTCCGAGACTGTCACGGCGGAAAACGCGGGCGATATCCTCGGGGCTGTTGACGGGGTTATTGTTCCGGGCGGCTTCGGAAAGCGCGGTATCGAGGGCATGGTCGCCGCGGCTGAATACGCGCGTGAGAACCATGTGCCATATTTCGGCATCTGTCTCGGAATGCAGGTCGCGGTCATAGAATTCGCGCGCAATGTAGCCGGTATCGGTAACGCCCATTCCGGAGAATTCGCGCAGGATGTGCCGAAGGTCATCGATTTCCTGCCCGACCAGAACGACGACACCGACAAGGGCGGCACGCTGCGTCTGGGCGCTTATCCCTGCGTTTTGCAGGAAAATACAAGGATCAGAGCCGCCTACGGAACGGCTGAGATCAGCGAGCGCCACCGCCACCGCTATGAATTCAACAACGAGTACCGCGACACGCTGAAAAACGCCGGGCTGACGCTTTCGGGGCTTTCTCCCGACGGCAGGCTTGTCGAGACCGTTGAGCTTAGCGACCGCGATTTTTATGTCGGCGTGCAGTACCATCCCGAGTTCAAATCAAGACCAAACAAGCCGCATCCGCTGTTTTCGGCGTTCATCAGGGCGTCGCTGAAAGGAGTAACCGATGAAGATAAACCGTAATTTCGACAACTTAGTGCCAAACTATCTCTTTGCCGACGTCGCGCGCAAGACAAATGAATTTGCGGCGGCACACCCCGAAAAGGAGATCATCCGACTCGGCATCGGCGATGTCACCCTTCCGCTTGCGCCGATAGTCGTCGCAGCGATGAAAAAGGGCTGCGAGGACTTGCTTCATAAAGAGACCTTCAAGGGCTACCCCGAATATGAGGGCTACGACTTTGTCCGCGAGGCGATCGCGGGCTATTACGGCAGCTTCGGCGTAACTGTCCATGCCGACGAGATATTCGTTTCGGACGGCGCTAAATCCGACTGCGGAAACCTTCCCGATATTTTCGCGCAGGACAACACTGTGCTCGTCACCGACCCTGTCTATCCCGTTTATGTCGACGCTAATCTGATGGCGGGCAGAAATATCATCTACGCTCCGTCCTGCAAGGAAAACAACTTCCTTGCCATGCCTGACGAGAACGTGAAGGCGGACATCATTTATCTCTGCTCTCCGAATAACCCCACAGGCGCCGCCTACAGCGCCGATCAGCTTGCGGTATGGGTCGACTACGCGCTTAAAAACGACGCGATCCTGCTCTATGACGCGGCTTATGAGGCGTTTATCGAGGACGGCAGCCCTCGCTCGATCTTCGCTGTCGACGGTGCGCGTCAGTGCGCCATCGAGCTTTGCTCGCTGTCAAAGACCGCCGGCTTCACCGGAACGCGCTGCGGCTACACTGTGATCCCGAAGGAGCTCAAGCGCGACGGTCACAGCCTGCATGAGCTGTGGTACCGCCGTCAGGCGACCAAATTCAACGGCGTTTCATGGCCTGTACAGTGCGCCGCCGCCGAGGTTTTCGGCAGAGAGGGTCTGCAGCAGATCCGCGAAAACCTTGAATACTACAAGCAAAACGCGAAAATCATTTCAGACGCGCTCGACGAGCTGGGCATCTATTATACCGGCGGCAAAAATTCGCCGTATATCTGGATGGAATGTCCCGGCGGAATGGGCAGTTGGGAATTTTTTGATTATCTTCTGCAAAACGCCGCCGTCGTTGGCACTCCCGGTGAGGGCTTCGGCAAAAGCGGCAAAGGATTTTTCCGCCTTACCTCCTTCAATTCGCGCGAAAAAACGCTTGAGGCGGTCGGGCGCATCAAAAACCTGTTGAAATGATCTCGAAATATACTGCTTTTATAAAATAAAACGGCGTGCCGGACTGTCAATGCTGTCCGGCACGCCGTAGTTGTTTATTTGTGGGTTAAAGGCGGAGTTTTGCGCCTCTTTATATTATTCGTCTTCCTTTTCTTTTTCGCCTTCCGCGTCATCGAGCTTTTTAACGACAACGCGCATTATGCGCTGGTTTTCGACCTCCATCACCGTGAAGCGGAAGCCGTCCGCCTCGATGCTCTCGCGTTTTTTGGGGATATTGCCCGCGTGCTCCAGAATAAATCCGCCTACGGTGACCGCGTCGCTATCAAGCGCGTCCTCGTCCATGTCATACAGCTCCAGCATTTCATCAAGCTCAAAGTCGCCGTTGACAAGGTATTCGTTGTTGCCGATCTTATAATGTGTGCGCTCGATCTCCTCGTCCTCGTCCCAGATCTCGCCTACGATCTCCTCAAGCAGATCCTCCATCGTGACGATACCCAGCGTGCCGCCGTATTCGTCGGTAACGATAGCCATATGCACCTTTGTGCGCTTGAAATGGCTGAGTATTTTGGAAAGCTGCTGCGTTTTGAATACGAAATAGGGCGCCTGCAGCAGGTCGCGCAGAGCCGGAACATTGCCGTCGGCAAGCGCCTCGAGCCAGTCGCGGGTGTGGAGTATGCCGATCACGTTGTCGGTGGTGTTCTCATAAACGGGGATGCGGGAATAGCGGTTCTCGATGATGATCTCCTTGATCTTTTCGGGGCTGTCCTCGACATTGATGAACACGACGTCCACACGCGGCGTCAATATCTCCTCGGCGTCGGTGACGGAAGGAGCGTTTTCGTGACCGCCCGCTATTTTGAGCGCCAGAGCCTTAAGCTTGACAAAAACGAATACAAGCGGTGTCAGAACGATCATCAGCACCTTTAGCGTTCCCGCCGTACTCAGCGAAAAGGCGTCGCAGTGCTCCTTAGCCAGACATTTCGGTATGACCTCACCGAAGGTGAGCACCAGCAGAGTGGTCACGCCCGTGGCGACAGCCGAGCCTATGTCGCCGAAAATGTTAAGACAAAGCACGGTGGCGATTGACGAGCAGCCCAGATTGACGATGTTGTTGCATATAAGAATCGCGGTGAGGGCATTGTCAAACCGCTCAATAACATACTGCGCGTTTTTGGCGCGTCTGTTTCCGTCCTCGGCGCTCTGCTGGATGCGGATCTTGTTTACGAACGAAAACGCCGTTTCCATAGCGGAGAAAAACGCCGAGAGCAGGATGAGCAAAAATATGACAACACCCATGGTTATGTTAGCGTCCAAGTTTTTTATCACTCCAAGATTTCACAGTTTAAAGTAATCATACTATAATTGAATAAAATAATTATTGTTTTTTAGAATTATATTTGATTAAATCTTGAAAATCTTTATTTTTCTGTTATAATAATACCGTATGACTTTGTCCGTTTGCGGGCTTGGAATCTTTTTTGCCCTTCGCGCATACATTTTCAGCGGTTTTTCGGGAACTCTTTTCTCGGAGGTGTGTCACATTGACGAGAAAAAAAGCAGCCGGCGAGCGCGGCGACTATGTTCCCAATCCCTGCGACGAGCCGAAGGAAACCGAGGACAGCCGAGAAGAAAAGCAGGAGCAGATCAATGAGGCGGGCTCGATAATCGCCTGTCACAAGGACAAAATCATCCACTGCCTAACCATAATCGGGCAGATCGAAGGGCATTATCTTTTGCCGCAGAGCAATAAAACCACCAAATACGAGCACATCATCCCGCTCCTGGTGTCGATCGAGGAGGACGACCGCATCGACGGTCTGCTGATCCTTTTGAACACCGTCGGCGGCGATGTTGAGGCGGGGCTTGCGATCGCAGAGGTGATCTCGGGCATGAAAAAGCCGACTGTCTCGATCGTTCTCGGCGGAGGACACTCTATCGGTATCCCGCTGGCTGTGTCCGCGAAAAAGAGCTTCATCGCCAAAAGCGCGTCCATGACGGTGCATCCGGTGCGCACTACGGGGCTGACCCTCGGCGTGCCGCAGACCTTTGAGTATTTCAGGCGGATGCAGGACAGGATCACCAATTTCGTGGTTGAGAACTCCGCCGTTTCCCGCGAACGCTACGCGCAGCTCGTGCTGAATACGGGCGAGCTCGTGATGGACGTCGGCACCATTTTAGACGGAGAGCGCGCCGTCAGGGAAGGGCTTATAGACGCGGTAGGCACCGTGTCGGAAGCGATAGACGCGCTGTATGAGATGATCGAAAACAGCAGTCGGTAATCAGTCGGCAGTCAGTTGGCAGTTGTGAGTTTTTTATTTAGGGCGCACCCTTGTGTGCGCCCGCGGTAACGGCTATAAACTCACAACTTAAAACCGACAACTGACTGCTGACAACTAAAACACTAAAAGAGAGGTACATATGAGTATTTTAGACGCTATCATTCAAGGCATAGTGCAGGGACTCACCGAATTTCTGCCTGTTTCCAGCAGCGGTCACCTTGCCATCACCCAGCATATCACCGGTGTGGCGGGAGAGGGCAACCTTTTCTTCAACGTCATGCTGCACGTCGGCACGCTTGCTGCCGTGGCTGTGTTCTACCACAAGCTGATCTGGAGTCTGATAAAAGAGTTTTTCAGGATGATCGGCGACATTTTCACAGGTAAATTCAAATTGAAGGATATGAGCTATGAGCGCAACCTTATCGTGATGCTGTTTATCGCGCTTTTGCCGCTGTTCATAATGTTTATCCCGATACCCGGCTCGGATATGAAGGTCAAGGATCTCGCCGACATTTTCTCAGGCGCGCAGATATTGCTGGTAACGGCGCTGTCGCTGATGCTGACCTCCGTGCTGCTCGCGGTCGGCGCGCATTTCAACCGAAAAAACAGCGCGAAAAGCTTTAAGCATATGAAGGGCAGCTCCTCGGACAGCAAGGGCAGAGAAAGCTTTACCGTGATCGACGCTGTCTGCGTCGGTCTGGCACAGGTGGCGGCGGCGCTGCTGCCCGGTCTTTCTCGCTCCGGCTCAACTCTCGCGGTCGGCGAGATGCGCGGCATAAACAAGCAAAAGGCGCTC
>ONHJ01000187.1 GCA_900317595.1 uncultured Eubacteriales bacterium
TTATTCTCGGATAATACAGCGCTTTGATATCGTCATAGTATTTTACATGGTAAGCTCTCGACAGGCTGTCGTTGCCGTTATTAACCCAGTGGTACAGCGGCTTGTCAATATATAAAAAGCCGGTACAACACTTCAGATACTCGATGTTGAATATGACGTCCTCTCCGATGCTGATGCTGTCATCAAATCGGATATGATTCCCGATCACCGCATCCCGCCGATAGATCCGGTTCCAGCGGTAGGCGGAAACTCCGTTTTTGTACAGATAGTAGTATTCATCAGATGAGAACTGCTTATTGGGTGAGGCATCTTTTAGTCTAACTGTCTGTGAGTGATTAATTTCATCCTTGAAAAACGCGCTGAGCACGAACCGATCGGGATACTGCTCCGCATAACGGTACAGCGTTTCGATCCAATTCTGTTCTGCAAAATCGTCGCTGTCGCAAAACATCAGATATTTTCCGGCCGCATTATCGATTCCGCAGTTGCAAGCGGCGGAATAACGCTCGAAAACGCCGATGAGATCAACTGCCGCGGGCTCAGCGGCATAGCGGTTGTCTCGGCGGTTTTCTCGGCAAAAGACATAAAAAAAGCCTCCGCGCTTCTCAGGAAAAAGGCGGACAGGCTCGCAGAATAATAACAAAAAAGCGGCGGATCGGGGGCACCACCTTGCGTCGCTATACAAAAATAATGCGCAAAGGAGAATCAGATGAGAACTGCATTATCAATCGCGGGAAGCGATTCCTGCGGAGGCGCCGGTATTCAGGCAGATATAAAAACGATGACCATGAACGGTGTTTACGCCATGACCGCCATTACGGCGCTGACGGCGCAGAACACAACCGGCGTATTCGGAATTCAGGAGTCGACGCCCGACTTCCTGAAGCAGCAGCTTGACGCGGTGTTCGAGGATATTTTTCCCGACGCGGTCAAAATAGGAATGGTTTCAAGCTCGGAGCTTATCGGCGCAATAGCCGACAGGCTGAGATACTATCTGGCGAAAAACATCGTGGTCGATCCCGTAATGGTTTCAACCAGCGAGGCAAGGCTGATGAAAACCGACGCCGTTGAAACGCTGGAAAAAGAGCTTTTGCCGCTCGCAACCCTTGTCACTCCGAACATTCCGGAGGCTGAGGTCCTGTCGCAGACAGAGATAAAAAGCGAAGGCGATATGGAGAACGCGGCAAGAATAATCAATGAAAAATTCGGCTGTGCGGTTCTGCTCAAGGGCGGACACAGCGTAAACGACTCAAACGACCTTCTCGTGAAAAACGGCGAAGCCCGGTGGTTCAAGGGAAAGCGGATCGACAATCCCAACACCCACGGCACTGGCTGCACTCTGTCGAGCGCGATAGCCGCGAATCTCGCAAAGGGCGAGGAGCTTGAAGCTGCCGTTCAAAAGGCAAAGGACTACATCTCGGGCGCTCTGGGAGCGATGCTCGATCTCGGACGCGGAAGCGGCCCGATGAACCACGCGTTTTGTTTAACTCAAACCGAAGAATAATCAAAATATCTGACTGAAAGGACAATAAAAATGAGAGAATATTCAACACAGATGGAAGCCGCAAAAAAAGGCATAATCACACCCGAAATGAAAGCAGTTGCCGAGAAGGAGTATATGGAGCCCGAAAAGCTCAGAGAGCTTGTGGCTCAGGGCGTAGTCGCCATTCCCTGCAATGTAAGGCACACCTCGATTTCTCCCGAGGGAATCGGTATGGGACTCCGCACCAAAATCAACGTTAACCTTGGCATTTCGGGCGACTGCAAGGACTATTCGGTCGAAATGCAAAAGGTCGATATGGCGATCAAATTCGGCGCTGAAGCGATAATGGATCTGAGCAACTACGGCAAAACAAACACCTTCCGCCGCGAGCTGATCGAAAAATCTCCCGCGATGATCGGAACCGTTCCGATGTACGACGCGATCGGCTATCTTGAAAAGGATCTGCTTGACATCACCGCTCAGGACTTTCTAAGAGTAGTGCGCGCTCACGCCGAGGAGGGCGTGGACTTTATGACTATCCACGCCGGAATCAACCGCAGAGCGGTCGAGGCGTTTATGCGCGACAAGCGCAAAATGAACATCGTTTCGCGCGGCGGCTCTCTGCTGTTTGCGTGGATGATGATGACGGGCAACGAGAACCCCTTCTATGAGTTCTAT
>ONHJ01000048.1 GCA_900317595.1 uncultured Eubacteriales bacterium
CCCAGACGCATCCTTATCAAGCGCTGCCTTGACATGAACGACCGCGCGCTGCGCAACGTCGTCATCGGCTTGGGCGGCAAGGTCAACGGCGTTCCCAGAGAAGACCACTTCATCATCACCGTCGCGTCCGAGGTCATGGCTATCCTCTGCCTCGCGGCTGATATCGACGACCTCAAGCGCCGCCTCGGCAATATCCTCGTCGCCTACAACTACTCCGGCGAGCCGGTTTTTGCAAGGGATCTTCAGGCTGACGGCGCCATGGCGGCACTGCTTAAGGACGCCATCAAGCCGAATCTTGTCCAGACCTTAGAGGGAACCCCTGCCGTTATGCACGGCGGTCCCTTCGCGAATATTGCCCACGGCTGCAACAGCGTGCGCGCCACCAAGCTCGCGCTCAAGCTTGCCGACTACTGCATAACCGAGGCGGGCTTCGGCTCCGACCTCGGCGCTGAAAAATTCCTCGACATCAAGTGCCGCTACGCAGGGCTCAAGCCCTCGGCTATCGTGCTGGTCGCCACCTGCCGCGCCCTGAAATATAACGGCGGCGTGCCTAAGGCGGAGGTCTCTAAGCCGAATCTCGACGCGCTGGAAAGCGGCATCTCAAACCTCGGCGTCCACATCGAGAATATGCGCAAGTACAATGTGCCGGTGGTGGTCGCAATCAACCGCTTCGGTACCGACACCGACGAGGAGCTCGGCTT
This sequence comes from uncultured Eubacteriales bacterium, assembly GCA_900317595.1. GTDB lineage: Bacteria > Bacillota > Clostridia > Oscillospirales > Acutalibacteraceae > Ruminococcoides. Next base: position 702 of record ONHJ01000048.1, read on the forward strand.
CATCGAGAGCTACTGCAGGAAAAAAGGCGCCGATTTCGCGCTTTCCGAGGTGTTCTCGAAGGGCGGCGAAGGCGGTATCGAGCTTGCCCGCAAGGTGGTCGAGGCGTGCGAAAAGCCCGCCAGCTTCATGCCCATCTATGATATCGAGGCAACTGTCAAGGAGAAGATCGAAGCCGTCGCGAAGCATATCTACCGCGCAGCAAAGGTCAACTATACTCCCGCCGCCGAGAAAGCGATCGCCGAGGTCCGCAAGCTCGGCGCCGACAAGCTGCCCGTCTGCATAGCAAAAACTCAGTATTCGCTTTCCGATGATCCCACGCTGCTCGGCGCTCCCGTGGATTTTGAGATCACCGTGCGCAATGTCTCGCTGTCAAACGGCGCGGGCTTCACGGTCGTCTACACCGGCGACATTATGACAATGCCCGGCCTGCCCAAGGCGCCTGCCGCGCACAACATCGACGTCGACAGCGACGGCAAGATCACGGGACTGTTCTGATATGCGGCAATGGATCACTGACAGCGCCGAGGAAACAGAGGCGCTCGGAGAGCGGCTTGCCGCAAAGCTGCGCGGCGATGAGGTCATCGCGCTGTTCGGCGGCTTGGGAATGGGCAAGACCGCCTTTACGCGCGGACTGGCGCGCGGCTTGGGCGTTGCCGACGGGGTTTCAAGCCCGACCTTCGCGCTTGTCAACGAGTATCGCGGCAGATTCCCGGTCTATCATTTTGATATGTACCGCGTGCAGAGCTGGGACGACCTCTATTCCACCGGCTTTTTCGACTTCCTCGGCAACGGCGTGCTCGTGATCGAGTGGAGCGAGAATATCGAGGGCGCCCTGCCCGAAAACGCTCTGCGCGTCACCATACGCAGGGGCGGGAACGATCAACAGCGGATCATTGAAACAGAAGGAGCGGACGCATTTTGACAATACTGGCGCTTGACACCTCCGCAAAGGCGGCTTCCGTCTGCCTTGCGAGTGAGGAAAAGATCATCGGTGAGTTTTTTATCAACGTATCGCTGACGCACAGCCAGACGCTTGCGCCCATGACCGAGCAGCTCTGCCGCAATGCCGGAATTTCCTTTGACGAGCTCGACGCGGTCGCCGTCAATGTGGGGCCCGGCTCCTTTACGGGCGTGCGCATCGGCGTGGCGGCCGCAAAGGGCTTGGCGTTTCCGCGCAAGCTGCCCTGCGTCGCCGTGTCGACGCTCGAGAGCATGGCGTATAACCTGCTCGGCAGCGACTGCCTTGTCTGCGCGGTAATGGACGCGCGCTGTTCGCAGGTCTATAACGCGCTGTTCCGCGTAACGGGCGACAGGGTAGAGCGGCTCTGCGAGGACCGCGCTTTGGCGCTGACGGATTTAGCGCCCGAGCTTGGAAAATACTCGGAAAATATACAGCTTGTGGGCGACGGCGCGCAGATCAGCTTCGATTTTCTGCAAAATTCGCTTTCAGGCGTGACTTTGGCGCCGATGAACAAAAGAACGCAAACTGCCTCATCCGTCGCTCTGGCGGCGTTTGAGCGGCTTAAAGAACATAAAACGCTCACAGCCGCCGAGCTTATGCCTGTTTATCTCAGGCTGCCTCAGGCGCAAAGAGAGCTGAATTTACGATTGGGGGCAAAGCAATGATAGCACTCGGCTGCGATCACGGCGGCTACAACCTGATGGTCGCCATCAAAAAGTATCTCGACGAAAAAAACATCGCCTATAAGGATTTCGGCACCGACAGCGAGGCAAGCGTGGATTATCCCGTTTACGCCTACAAGGTCGCCACCGAGGTCGCGGGCGGCGGCTGTGAGCTGGGCATCCTCTGCTGCGGCACCGGCATAGGCATCTCAATGGCGGCGAATAAGGTCAAGGGCATCCGCGCCGCTGTCGTCAACAACGAATTCGGGGCTGAGATGACCCGCCGCCACAACCACGCCAATATTCTTTGCATGGGCGGCAGAGTAATTACCGAGGAGCAGGCGGTGAAATTCACCGACATTTTCCTCAACACGCCCGAAGAGGGCGGCCGCCACGACAATCGCGTGGCTATGATAACCGCCATCGAAAACGGCGAATTTGAGCCGTAAGCAGGTTTTGATACGCGAAAAAGGACCGGCTTAAAGCAAAAAGCAGGACACGGTCTTGACCGTTTAGCGGATAAAGGCAGAAGCAAGACCTGACCCTACAGTACAATGAAAATACAATAAAAGGGGTTGGCTCGTACTCATTGCAATGAGTTTTGAGCCAACCTCCTTTTATCTCTTTTGCTGTAATAATTATGTAACTTTTTGTAGCTTTTTTACCGCGTTTTCAACATAATCAACATCTTTTAACAATTTTTCGGCGCGTTTCAACACCTTCAACAGGCATTAACGAGCGCATAAATTCTATTTATAATAACCAATCAAATTTCTGCATTGAAATATAATATATATAAATCTTACAACATAATTCTAATTTGTAATTAAATTCTTCAAAATATTTCATTTTTTTAAATTTATTTACAAAAACACTTGCTTTTTTTCTTAAATAGTATTATAATAACAGCATAATGTTCTTGAAGAATTTTGATAAAGAATTTTTCTGAGGAATTTTTTTATGGAATTTTTTCAGTGGATTCCAAAAAAGATGATATGGAGAGAGAGACAATGAGATTACGCAAACAGGAATTGGGAGACAGAAACCTGGTTGGCAACCGTGTGGAGCTGGTCAGAAAGCAAAAGGGTATGAAGCAAAAGGAATTGCTGGCGCAGCTTCAGGTCAACGGCGTGGACATGAACGCTTCGGGCTTGTCCAAGCTTGAGGGTCAGATCCGTTTCGTCACCGATGTAGAGCTGGTCGCTCTTGCTGATATTCTGGAGGTGTCGGTGGATTATCTCCTCGGCCGCGAAAAATGAAACCTGCCGTTTCATCCGTGCCGCCTTTTTGCACAGCTTGATATGTAAATCAAAAAGCGTTGGGGAAAACCTCAACGCTTATACTTTTATGCCTGATATTCGGCTGACTTGATACGCTTTTGCGAAAAAAGAACACTCTCACATCTAATATTATATCACATATGTTTTTTAGATTCAAGGGCTTTTAATAAAATAAAATTTAAAATATTTTTATAAAAACTATTGACATTGTTAGAATCTATGGTATAATATAGACAAAGAAAAGACAAGGAGGTCTTAAATATGAAAGTGAAAATTATTTCGATCAGACATATCAAAGACTTCATTCGGAGCTTGCCACCCAATGTCGAATCCCAAAGCTTTGGGATGACAAAAGCGGAAACTCGTTAAGCTGAAGCGGCGAACCAGTTGAGTGTTAATAAAACACATTTTGAGTAGAGGATTCAGACCGGCTTCATTGCAGCGGAATATCTCGGGACATGTACACTTTCATTTTTACATATGATATTCCAAGCCTTAGTGAGAAGATGCTCACGGAGTGCCAAGGTATTTGGGAAACCGGATGACTTACAATTTAATATTTCTACACTTTGAATATAAGGGATCTTTCCTAATCCTACAGAACAGGAGATCAGTCCAATGAGAGGTTCAGCTTTTAAACCGATATCCTAAAGAAACCGGAGAAGGTCCAATGTAATACTTATTTTTTAAACGGTTCATCATTTCGCAGAGGGAGGTTTTTCCCATGTACACGGTGAGGACACTTTAGATTAGGCAAATTATTTCGCGTTGAGTCCTAAGAACAGTTTAAATTCAAAGTAACTTAATCAGCCGAGGCGATGCGCACGCCTCGGCTGTTTTCGTAGCTGCGGCGCGCTGTTGCCACAACCGTAGTGATCGGCTGAAAACAAAAAATTAGGGCACGGTCTTGACCGTGCCGCAGAAAAAGGCAGAAACACCGGACGTTAATCCCACGGTCAGGTAAAGAACTGACCCTACAGTACAATAAAACATAATAAAAAGGGGTTGGCTCGTACTCGTTACAATGAGTTTTGAGCCAACCCCGTATCAGCGGAATTATTTACTGTCTGCGTTATTCTTTATTGTCTTCTTTTGCTTTTGTGTCCTGAGGCTGCTGCTTCTTTTTCTTCATCACGATTATCGTTATCACAACGACAGCGGCGACGGCGACTATGATCGCTATCCAGATGAAAATGCAGATGCCGAGCGGGTGAGGGCAGAAGCCGCAGAGTGAGCACTTGTTTTCGCTTTTCTTTTCTTCCTTCGGAGCGGCAGACGCCGCTTCGGTCACGTTTTCCGTTGAGTCAACAACGGAATCGGGCGTGGCGTTCATTTCCTTGGAGCCGAAGGTGAGGATCTCGGAATACGGAGAATAGAACTCTGTTTCGCCGTTGTTTATGTTATAACGCGCGCGCAGCTCGATCGGGGTGTCCTTGCTTACGCTTTTCTCGGCTTCCGCAAGATTTTGCAGGCCATATTTCAGCTCGCCGGATTTCAGCGTCCAGTCGCCCTGAAGTCCGACCCAGTTTTCCTTGCCCTGAACACGCGCCTCGACCTCGAGGCTGATGTAAGCGCCTTTGTCATAATCCGACTGCATATCCGTCTGAGCCTTGATAAGCTCTGCGGGAATGTCGATCTTGAACGCGATGACGGGGTAGGTGTTGAACTCCTCGTCGGTCATTCTCAGATCCTTGATAAGCGGCGCAGCGACCTCGCCCTCTTTGAGAACTGTTTTCTCGGGAGCGTCTTTTCCGACCGCGGCGATCTCCGACCACTCCGAAGCGATCTTCACATCATCGCCTTCAGCCGGGCGGCAGGTGACAAGATAGCGCATCCTAACATAAATGGTGTGCTGAGTAAAATCGATCTTTGCGTGCTTTTCGCCGTCAGACTCGATCAGCGTGTACTGATCCTCTTTGAGTACGTCCTTCCAGCCGGGGATATCATCATCCTCGTTGTGAACGCCGAACCACCATGTGTCGTTGGGGTCGGCGGCGTTGCCCATATCGCGGAATACCCACGCTGTGACCGTTTTATCGGGAGACTCCAAAAAATCAGTGTAAGCCCATTCGCCGAGGTGCTGTTTGTTGTCCTTGTCATAGCCCTCGGTGTCCCAGTACTCGTTGTAGTGCCAGTCGTCCTGAGTGTCGATGCTCCAGTCCATCTGCGGGGTAGCCCACATGTCGTCCCAGCCCAGCTTGTTGAGCTCCGCAACGGCGGCGTCGTGGGTCTCGGGATCGGACATTTTGTTCATCCATTCGCTCATGCTGTCGTTTTTGCTCCAAGCGACCTGACAGCTGTTGAGCGCGTCGTTGCCGTTGAGATATTCGATCGCCACATTCTCGGGCGCGGTCAGCTCAAATGGCAGCTTGTCCGTGTTGGCGGCTGCCGCCGACATCGGTATTGCGCCGATGACAGCAAGGGCGGCACAGGCGGATGCGATAATTTTTTTCATGCGTATCATTCTCCTTGTTATATTTATGATTCGGCTAAATGATTTTTTGCGTTATCAGTATAGCATGACTTTCGGGATATGTCAATGATTAAGATTATCGTTCGGCCGGCTGAAAAAAACAGACCGGCTCACAATGAACCGGTCTGTCGCTTGTATTTATCAGATTCCCATGATCTCTTTTGTTGATCCTACCAGTTTTTCGCATACATCAAGCGCGTCGCCCTTGTCCTTGCCGACGGCGGTAACATAGAGCTTGATCTTCGGCTCGGTGCCGCTGGGACGGATGATGACGGCGTTGTCGCCCTCCAGATTCAGCGCGATCACGTTGGAGGTGGGCAGAGTGATGTCGGTCTTTTCGCCGGTCAGCAGGTCGGTCTCGACCTTAAGCTGATAGTCGCTGACCTTGACGACCTTGTAACCCGCGATCTCCTTGGGCAGAGCCTCTCTGACGCCGGACATCATATCCGCCATCTTCTGCATGCCCGCTGCGCCCTCGAACTCAAAGGCGAAGGTCCTGTTGAGGTAATAGCCGAACTCCTTATACAGGCCGTCGATGACTTCCGCCAATGACTTGCCCTGCTTTTTGTAGTAAGCCGCCATTTCCGCGACCAGCATCGAGGCTACCACCGCGTCCTTGTCGCGTACATAGGTGCCGGAAAGATAGCCGTAGCTTTCCTCAAAGCCGAAGAGATAGCGGTTTTCCTCGCCCTTCTTTTCAAGGTTGAGAATGACCTCGCCGATATATTTGAAGCCGGTGAGCACGTTTTTCAGCTCGCAGCCGTACTTTTCGCAGAGCTTGTTGATAAGCTTTGTGGTGACGATGGTTTTGACCACCACGGGATTCTCGGGAAGAGTGCCGGCTGCCTTCTTGCAGGAGAGGATGTAGTCGGTCAGCATAACGCCGTCCTCGTTGCCGGTGATAAGGCGGTAGCTGCCGTCATAGTCGCGCACAGCGATACCTACACGGTCGGCGTCGGGGTCGGTGGCGAGCAGCAGATCGGGCTGCTCCTTTTCGCAGAGGTCAAGACCCTTCTGCAGCGCCTCTAGAATCTCGGGGTTGGGATACGGGCAGGTGGTAAAGTTGCCGTCGGGCAGCTCCTGCTCCTTGACGATTACGACGTCCTTGACGCCGATTTTGTCGAGCACGCGTCTTACAAGCTTGTTGCCGCAGCCGTTGAGCGGGGTATAGACGACCTTGAGGTCGGCGCCCTCGCAGATCCCGGGGTTGACCTGCTGCTCCAGCACCTTTTCAAGATAGCTGTCATATACGCTGTCGTCGACATATTCGATGATGCCGCTTGCAACCGCTTCGTCAAAATCGGCGAGCTTCACGTCGGCGAAGATATCCAGCTTTTGGATCTCGTCATAAACAGCGGTCGCGGCGGCGTCGGTCATCTGACAGCCGTCCTCGCCGTATGCCTTATAGCCGTTATATTTTGCTGGGTTGTGGCTTGCGGTGACCATAATGCCCGCCTGACAGCCGAAATAACGCACCAGATAAGAGAGCACGGGCGTGGGCTGCAGCTCGGTGGTGATATATACCTTGATGCCGTTTGCCGCTAAAACGCGCGCCGCCTCTTTCATAAACAGATCCGCCTTGATGCGGCTGTCGTGAGAGATCGCCACAGCGCCTTTGCCGAATTTGTTGAGCACATAGTTGGCGAGGCCTTGGGTCGCCTGACGCACCACATAGATGTTCATTCTGTTGGTGCCGGCACCGATAACGCCTCTCAAGCCGGCGGTGCCGAATTTAAGCGAGGTGTAGAAGCGGTCATAAACAGCGTCGTCATTGCCCTTGATGCTTTTCAGCTCCTCGGTCAGATCCTTATCGTCCACGGCGTTTTCACACCACAGGGAATAGAGTTGATTGTGATCCATAAATAAGCCTCCGTTTTCAATAATATAGTGATAGCGAACCTATCTTTCCTCTTATAATATACCACAAAAGGAACAAAATTACAAGGCTTTTCGGCGAATAGTTTGCGCCTGCGCCGCGTTGTGAGCGGAGAAAACTACCTGCGAGGCAAGCCCCTGCGCTTCACGCCTGCACGACTTTTTCATCGGTACTTTTCAAGCGCGTAGCCCGCGGACGTTTCCGTATAGGAGTAGCCCATGAGCTGCAGCTCGTTGAGCAGCCACGTCATATTCCATTTGGATTTTTTGGGAACATAGATATAGCGCGGCTTTTTGTCGGGATTGATGTCGTAGAACGATTTCAGGCGTTTGATGCTGTTCGGCTTTTCGCCCGACAGCCATGCCGAGAACGTGCCGTAGGGCTTGTCGGCGGCGAGATACGTCCATGTGCGCTCGGTGAGTATGAGCAGATTGTCGTCCTCCTTATCCCAATAGCGCGACAGATCGTTGTATATCGAGTTGTATTCGTCCGCCTTTGTTTTGTCGGTTCGCAGACCCGCCGCAGGACCCTCGGCGATCTCGAAAGTCAGATCCTTGGGGTCGCCGTTCCAGAAGCAGTGGTGGCTCTTGGAATAGCACTCGAGATTGCCCTGGAACAGCAGCATGAACGCCACCATCGCGAAGCTGAGGCGCTTGACCCACACCGCGTAGGTCACGTTGTCGGGAGTTTCCTGCATCTCGCGGATAAGCTGACCGACAAAGATGAAGCTTGCCACGTTCACCGCCGCGAATCCCATCGAGATAACGTACATATACTGGTTGGACGGCAGGAACACGCATAAGGAGTAGAAAATGCCCGTGAGGAACACTCCCGCGAACAGCTCCCGAGGCTTGTTTTTGCAGAGCGCGTATGAGGTGATGCCGGCGAAAACGGGCGGCAGCATGATCGAGTTGTAGGTTTTGCCCGGGAAATCGGGGACAAGCAGGATATAGCTGTAGATCACGATACCGACGGTGACGATCAGATACACCGAGCGGTGCAGCCTGCGCTTGCGGTCGATAAGCATCACCGCAGCCATCGCGCAGTAGCTGTAGATCGCGTACTTGAACGACGCGTTCATCTTGAAGATCGACTCGAAGTATTTGCCGAATTTCTGGTCAAAGGGTACCGACGGGTGCTCGGGATCCTGAAGCATATACTGCAGATTCTCGGACAAGCCCTCAAATCCGACGCGCGGCAGGGTGAACAGCAGGAAAATAACAGCTAGAATTCCCGCGCCCAGCGGACCTTCCAGGCCTGTTTAAGCATTGTTTTCGGCGCTGTTGGTATTGCCATATTCTGATTTGTGAGCAATGCCGCCTTCTATTCTCTTTGAGCTGCCGGTTTGAGCACCTGTAACATGCATACTCTCTGCACCGGCTGCTCCCATTCCGCCTGTCACTGTTCTTCCTACCCTGCTTGCCGCAAACTCCGCCTTTGCCTTATTTACCGCACGGCATTTATCGCACATACAGCCCGCGGGATGATTTGCAATGCTGAGTGCAGGCACTATCGGCATGGGATTCATCGCGGATCCGGCAGGCGATATACTGTCACTTCCTGCAAATGAAGCCGCATAGCCCGCAACCTCCGCCCATCCGGATCTCATGGCTGTTATCTCTGCCCTCGCCTCGTCGAGCTCCTTTTTCGCTTCTGTGAGCTGCACATCAATCGGATTATGATCTGAGGAGTACTCAATAAATCC
>ONHJ01000088.1:0-3859 GCA_900317595.1 uncultured Eubacteriales bacterium
TTAAGTCGACGATAATTCCGCCGCAGGAGATTCATCCACGCGCTCCGCTTGGTCGTAATTCAACCTTCAATCAACTCTCATCTTGAGAGATTTCTTCTTCATTCATCATTTCAGATAATTCTTCCAAAGAAAATAGACAATTCAGCGCTGTGAGCATGGCGTTGGTTGAAAGGTAAGTCGGAAGATCAAGCATTTTCAAAAGCGCCTGACGCTTTTTTGCCGAGTTTTCGCCGCCCGTCAGTCCGAACGAGAAAAGATCGGCTTTGGTGATATTGCCGCGCTTGTTGTCCTCCTCGCCGATGATCGTGGCTCCGCTGCGGCGGATGGCGTTGATTATCACCTCGTCAGTCACGCCCTCAACGCCCAGCAAGCCCTCCTTGCTCTTTTTCGGCTTGCGGCGCTCCTTGCCCTCGATCTGCGGAATGTAGCAGTGCTTGATCTGCGACGCCGGCACGGCGCCGTTCAGAAAATTGCGTATCACAAAGCCCGCGCCGTCGCTGTCGGTAAACACCAATATCCCGCGCTTTGCGGCGATTTGGCGGATAAGCGCCTGCTTTTCGGGGTCGGAAAACACGCGGAAGCCGCCCGTTTCGATGATCGGCGCGTTTACGATGCCGCTTAGCTTTATGCGGTCGTATCTGCCCTCGACGATGATCGCTTCCTTAACTGTGAGCATCACTTTTTGCCCTCCTGCGCGGTCAGAAGAAGCTGAGCGGTGAGCTGCTCGAGCAGCAGCCGCTCGTTGACGCTTACGCTTTTCATTTTGGTGTCGGTCTCGGTGAGCAGCGTAAGGCATTTGCGCAGCGATTCAGTGCTGAGCTGCCGTGTGGCGCGGCGCGCCTTTTCGAGCGCGAAGCTGCGCTTTTTGTAATCGAAATCCCCGGCAACGGTCTTGAGGTCAACTCCGCTCTCGTCGGCGACGCGTATGCGGTAAGCGTCCGTGAAGGCGTTGCAAAGCACATAAAGCATCATCTGCGGCGCCTCGCGCTGGCTGAACAGCATATCGAGCAGCCGGAACGCCTCGTCGCCCCTGCCCGTGAGCACGGCGTCAGCAAGCGAAAAGATACGCGCCTCCGTATTCTGGGCGACCAGCAGCTCTACCGCCTCATATGGGATATCCTCACCCTTGGTGTAGGCGCAAAGCTTGTCCATCTCGTTTTTCAGGCGGTTGAGGTCGTCGCCGCAGACTCGGATAAGCTGCGAGGCTGTGTTCTGAGTGATGAACTTGCCGCGCTCGTTAGCCCATTTTGCGATGTGCTTTTCGAGCGTGCGCTGATCGGGCTTTTCAAATTTCACGACCGCGCCGTCCTTTTGCGCGCGCTTTTGAATGGACTCAAACACAGCGGCGTTGCGCTTCGGCACATATGAGGGCATCGACAAAATAAGCACCGTGCCTTCGATAACGCGCTTGAAAACCGCCTTCAGCTTGTCGGCGTCGTCCTTTGAAAGCTCGTCGAAGAAAAGGTCGGTCACCAGCACGCAGTTGTATTCGCTCATAAACGGCACCGTTTCGGCAGCCGCCGCGAGCGTATCGATATCGACCTCGCCGCTGAAGGTGTGGAAGCTGAATTCGGAAGGGGTCTTCCCCACCACAGCCGCCGTCAGCTTTTTGGTGTATTCCCTGACATACATCTGTTCGCTGCCGTAAAGCACATAAACAGGCGCGAAGCTGCGGCTTTTTATCTGTTTTCTCAATTCTGTTTCGGTAATGAGAGGCATTTTGATCCCGTCCTGAAAAACACAGGGTCAGGAATTTGACCTGACCCCGAGAATAATTAATCTTTGAAAAACAGCGGCAAGGGCTCAAGATAGATGATGTCTTCTCTGTCCTTGGCGTCGCCCTCGGCAAGCACGCACGCCTTGCCGACCACGTTGGCGTTTATCTTCTCCATAAGCGCCTCGAGCGCCGCAAGGCTTTCCCCGGTAGAGATCACATCGTCGACGATAAGCACGCGCTTGCCCCTGAGGAACTCAACGTCGCTGTCGCCGAGATAGAGCTTCTGCTCGTTGGCGGTGGTGATAGACTTGACGTTCACGCCTACGCAGTTGCGCATATAAACCTTGATGCTCTTGCGGGCTATCACATATTCGCGGCAGCCCTGGCGCGCCATTTCATAGCAGAGCGGGATTCCCTTTGCCTCCGCAGAAACAACAACGTCGTGCTCCGGGCAGATCTTAAGCAGTGCCTCAGCCGCCTTCTCGGTGACCTCAACATCGCCGAAAAGAATGAACGCCGCGATATCGAGCTTGTCGCTGACCGGGTATTTTATCAGGTCGCGTTCAACGCCCGCGATGTTGATCTTGTAAGTATCCATTGCAAAGTCCTCCTGTCAGCCCATTTGTCCGCTAAGCTGTCTGCCGCCGAGAATGTGGAAGTGCAGATGCCTGACGCTCTGGCAGCCTTCCTTGCCGCAGTTGGTGACGATGCGGTAGCCGTTCTCCAAGCCGAGCGACTTGGTGATCTCCGGCACCTTGCCGAAAATATGCGCGAATACGGCGCAGTTGCTTTCATCGATCTCGTCCGCGCAGGCTATGTGCTGCTTCGGGATAGCCAAAACGTGCACGGGAGCCTGCGGCTCCAGATCGTAAAACGCGAGCATCTGCTCGTCCTCATAAACCTTTCTGGAAGGGATCTCTCCCTTGACGATAGCGCAAAAAACGCAGTTGTCCATTTTGTTCGCCCCTTGTTTCAAAAAATTTCCAATAATATTTTACACCTTTTGCGGCGATTGTCAATAGTGTTTGACCAAAGTCTCGGTCGCGCCGCAGGTCACTTCCGTTTTTTTCCGTGCAGCAGCTTCCCGGTCACGCTGTCTATCCTGTCGTGGTACATATAATTGAACTCCGCGCCGAACATCAGGCAGAGCATGCAGAAATACAGCCATATCATAACGACCGCCACACGGGTAAGGCTGCCGTAGATCGAGTAGCCGTTGAAATCGCCGACATAGATGCCTATCGCCCAAGCCAAAATGATCCATGACGCCGCAGTGAATACCGCGCCCGGAAGCTGACAGCGGAAGCCGTATTTTTTGCGCTGCTCGCGGGTGAGGTTAGGCAGGTTGCGGTAGGCGAGCGCGAAAAGTATGACCAGAAAGAAAAACACGATGATGAACCGAGCGCCGAACAAATGCGAAACGATGTCCGCGAGATATTCCATATACGTCTTCATCAGGTTGTTTACGGCGGTGCCGAACACCACAAGCACGATGGTGGCGAGTATGATGACAAAAAACACCACGGTATAGATCATAGCGCGAAAGCGCAGCACGAACCAGTTTCGGTTTTCGTATGTTTTATGTACACGGTTAAGCCCGTTTGTGATGGCGTGTATGCCCTGCGCCGCCGACCAAAGCGTGATTATCATCGTGATTACGGAAATGCCGACCGCGTTTTCATACATATTGTTGAGATATTCCGCAAGCTTTTCCGCCGCTTCCTCGCGCATCACCAAGCCGATGTAGCTTTCGATAACGTCTATCGGGATATTCAGGCTTTGAAATACCGAAACCGCGAACATAAAAAGCGGCACCGAGGAAAGCACCAGAAAGAACGCCGACTGTCCCGCGATGGCAAACACATTGTCTTCGACAAGCTTGCCGTAAAACGGAGAGAACCTGTTCCAAAGCCGCAGGATCAATGGTTTTACCTTTTTAATCATTTTTAATTACCGCTTTTTTTCGATTGAGTGCCGTAGGAAAGGCGGGTCAGCGCCTTTTCGCTGAGAAAATGCGAAAAGAATTTTGCCGCCTTCATCGTAAAGCCCGGCACGATCAGCATCTTTCCCTTCATGGTTTTGTCGATCGCGTACCGCGCGACAAACTTCGGGTCAAGCCCTTTCATGGGAAAGCTGACGTTG
>ONHJ01000088.1:3903-10702 GCA_900317595.1 uncultured Eubacteriales bacterium
CAGAGTACGGAGATCTTGACGTTGCCGCCCTTGCGGCGCAGCTCCTCATGGACAGCCTGAGTCAGCCTGACCACGTAATTCTTTGAGGCATAGTAGGACGACATACGCGGTCCCGCGCAGAAGCCCGCCATGGAGCCCACATTGAGGATCATGCCGCCGCCTCGACTGAGCATATCGCCGAGGAAAAGCTTTGTGAGGATATGCACCGAGCAGACGTTGGTGTGGATAAGATCCATTTCGGTCTCGAGCGGCACGTCCTCAAACAAGCCGTAGGCGCCGAAGCCGGCGTTGTTGATGAGAAAATCGATCTGCTCCTCCTGAAGGTGCTCGAAGAGGTCATAGGCGTCCTGCTCGCGTGACAGATCGATGGTGATGACGCGCACGTTCACGCCGCTGAGCTCCTGCCTGAGGGCTTCAAGCTTGCCGGTGCTGCGGGCTGCGACTATCAGATCCCAGCCTTGCTCCGCCAGATATCGCGCCATCTCCCTGCCGATTCCCGAGCTTGCGCCCGTGATCAACGCTTTCATAGCCTTCACTCCTTTTCGGCGGTGGCGCACAGCCACCCGTTGTCGCTTTTTACATGGGTGCGGATGTTCTGAAAGCCCGCGCGCAGCAGCATTTCGGCGATCTCGCTTCTGCCTACCGCGCTGACGCCCAGCCTTTTCTCCACCGCTTTCCATTTGTCGGGGTCGCTGTCGTCCTTCATCATTTCAAAAACCAGCAGCAGAGTGCCGTTTCGGCGCATGACCCTCCTGACCTCCTTGAGGTCGTTGAGCTTGTCCGGCCAGAAATAATAGGTCTCGATCCCCGTCACCAGATCAAAGCTGTCCTCGGCGAACGGAAGCTCGGAAACGGAAGCCTGCCGAAATTCCGCTCTGCCGCAAAGTACGTTTTTGCTGTTGAGTTTTTCGGATTTTTTTACACACAGCGCCGAGTAATCCACGCCCGTGACCTTGCCGCTTCCGACAAGATCACACAGCTTGCTGACGGTGCGTCCGCCGCCGCAGCCAATATCCAGCGCGCGGCAGCCGTTTTTGGGGTCAACATACGCCAGCGCCCAGTCGGTAAGCGCGTGATGACCCTTGTTCATGGAGCGGAGCATCAGCTTGCCCCAGAAGCCCTCAGGCTTCGCTGCGTTTTCTATCAATTTGTGATATTTCATAACAACTATCCACCGTAAATATTCAAAAACCGCTCCGGCGCCCAGACAAGCCATTTCTGATCGCCGGTCATGCCGTCAGTGCAGTGCGGGTAAAACTCCTGCCGTCGCGGACCCTGCCAATCCCTGAGCCATTCGTTTGTCGCCCGCGGCATCGGAAGCTTCGGCGGCACCTCAAAGCCCTCGTAAAGGCGGTTGAACACCTCGCGGACAAGGTATTTGTTCTCGCCGCTGCGGACGCGCGCGTAATCTATGCCGCCCGAAAGAGCAAGGGCAGCCCTGCCGTCCGAGGCGGCTTTTTCTGTCTTTTTCTTAAGCGCGCTGAGAAGCGCGCCGCTGTCGCTGATGATCGTCCGGTCATCCGGGGTGTCGTAGTGTCTTATCGGCAGAAAAGCCTCGCCGAAGGAACGGCTCCTGTCATATACCGTGCGATACATCAAAAACGAACTCATGCAATAAGCCTTGTCGACCATCCGCTCAACCCCTCAATGTATTTAACGCCTTTGTGATCTGCGTTGACGAAACGCCCTTTGTGTACGGGAAATAGATGATCTTTATGTCCGCTTCGCGAAAACCGTTTTCGTTTTCACGCCATTTTTCCGTTTCATACCAATCGTCGCCGACAAAAAGCATTGACGCGCCCCGGCTTTTTGCACATACTCAGCTTGTCCATGTCGTACTGCGGCACCGCAGCGTCGACGTACTTTATGCTTCTGACGATCTCGATCCTGTCGGAGAACGGGATGACCGCGCGCTTGCCCTTGTAGGTGACCAGCTCGTCGACCGTCACCCCGACTATCAGCTTGTCGCGCAAGCCCTTCGCGTTTTTAAGCAGCGTCAGTGACCGATGTGGAAAAGGTCAAAACGCCTGCCGTATATCCTATCACCATGATAAACACCTCGTTTTTTCTCACTCATCTATTATACACGACCGAAAACAATTTTTCAAGCATTCGTCACAACTTGTCGGGTAGTTTGATTTTAAACAGTTTTTCGGCATTTTTATACATTATGTTCTCATAATCCACGCGGCTGATCTTTTCCGGCAGGACGTGGAAATAGTCCTGACTCAGCGCACGCTGACCGGCGCGGTTGACAAAGAGGTGATCCTTGCCGTCGATGGTGTTGTCGGTGCCGAAAAGTATCTTCTCGCTGCCGCAGACCTCGATCGCCTTTATCGCGCTTTTGGTGGAGACCCAGGTGGTGTCGCCGTAGAGGTTGGGCAGGCGGCTGATTAGCTCGATCGCCTTAAGATTGTCGGTGTCGAGATCCATATGTACGGCTACGAAATCGATGTCGGGGTGCGCCTTCGCGGCGTTGTAAAGATGAAGCGAATCGCCTTCCTCGCAGTCGCCCGTATGCGACACGACAGGCAGCCCGAAGCGACGCGCCAGCTCGTAGACCGGCTCCAGCTTCGGGTCGTCGGGCGCGACAAAGGAGCGGTAAGGGTGCAGCTTAATGCCGTAGATAAGCGCGCGGTTTTTCTCAATAAGCCTGATAAGCTTTTCGTCGGGCATCTCGCTGCCGATCCTCAGCCACACCAAAACGCCCAGCTTGTCTGAGTGCCTGCGCACGGCGCGCAGCGTGCGCTTCAGCACCCGCGTCTGCGACTTCCGCAAAAACCAGGGCAGCCTTTTGTCGCGCGCGTAATACTCAGTACACTCGATGTTGCTGACCAGCGAAAAATCGACGCCGTATTTTTCCATGGAGTACAGCATTTTTCGCACGCTGAGGTTCAGCACCGCGATCCTGCCGATGTGCGCGTGAGAGTCAATTATCATTTTCAAGAAACCTTCTTATTTCATCAAGCTTTTTCTCGGCGGCTTGCCTGCCGAGCTCATAGGTCTTTTTGATGACGGCGCTCTTGTGCTCAACCCTGCCGATCTCCAGCGCGGATTCGGGACAGATCACCAGCGCCGCGCCCGCCTGCTCCTGCCCGAACACAAAGTCGCGCTGCGCGTTATACATCTGATGGCGGTTTTGCACCGCGCGCAGCATATTGGGGTATTTTTTCAGGCTGCGCCGATAGGCAAACAGCATCGACACCGGCTTTTTGACGTAATCGCGCGGCTGAGTCAGCACAACCACATTGCGCGTACAGTGCCGCTGCGCGAACTTTAGCGGGATGGAGTCGGTCACTCCGCCGTCGAGGAATTTTCTGCCGTCAAGCTCCACTATTCTTGACACCAGCGGCATCGAGGCTGAGGCGCGTATCCACTCATAGCAGGCGTCATCGACGCGGTCGAGCCTTTGATAATGCGGCTCACCCGTTTCGATATCGGAGCAGACGACGTAAAACTCCATTGGATTTTCCTCAAATACCTTTTTGTTGAAGGGGTCAAGCACCTCCGGGATCTGACGGTAGCAAAAATCAGCGCCGTAAATGTCGCCGGTTTTCAAGAGCGAGCGGAACGAGCAAAACCTCGGCTCGCGGCAATATGTGAGATTGTAGCGCAGCACCCTGCGCGGCTGGCGCGATTTGTAGTTGCAGCCGAAAGCCGCGCCGGCGGAGACCCCGACGCAAAACGGGAAATCGATCCCGTTCTCCATCAGGACATCCATCACGCCGGCGGTGAATATGCCGCGCATAGCCCCGCCCTCAAGGACAAGACCCACGTTTTTGTTTATCATATATATCATCCTTTGACAAGGTAGTTTTCAGCAGTCAGTTGTCAGTTGTCAGTTAAGGGTCGCTTCGCTCCGGATTTATAATGCCGCGTGCCGGGAAAAGGGCGTCGCTCCTTATGCTGTCATTCCGAGCGGTGCCGAAGGCAAAACCGCGAAGCGGTTTAGTCGAGGAATCCCCCTCGGCGATGGACCAAGCGCCGCTCCGAAGTAAAGTCCCCCTTCCAAGGGAGTCTGCAAACTGATTCTCAGCTTAAAAAGCCTTCTCTCCCATCCAGCTCTGTCTTGATCTGATCGAAGGTCACGCCGTATTTTTCGGCTATATCTCTTGCGTAGCTGACGCCCTGCGGCGGCGCTATCGCGACCTTGAAGCTGCGTTCTCCGCGCTGCACGCCGGTGACAAGGCTTTCCACGCGGCTTTTGCCCTCAACGCCGTTGTTCAGCTCGTCAAGGCTGCGCGCCAGCTCGTGCATATGGGTGTTGAACACGCAGCGCACGCCGAGATAGCGCATAGCCTTGACCACATCCTTGGCGATGAACAAGCCCTCTGCTACGCTCGTGGTCGCAAGGCTCTCGTTGAGCAGCATGAAGCTGCGCGGAGTTGCGACGCCGAAAATCTCCGAAAGACGCTTGCTTTCCTCACCCAGACGGCCGAGATCGACCGTGTCGTTTTCATCGGCGGGAAAATGCGTGAACATATTGTCGCATGGGCTGATCTCGGCGCTCGCGGCAGGCACATAAATGCCCCACTGCGCCAGCATCATAGCCAGACCGACCGCCTGCGTGAATATGGTCTTGCCGCCTCGGTTGGGTCCGGTCAGGATGTAAATGCGGCGTTCGTCGTCAAAGTCGACGTCGTTTGTGATGATGTTGATATTGTCGCCGTTGACATTGTTGATCGCCAGCTTGATATTATATATTTCCTTAAAGGAACAATTCCTGTCGTCCGCGGGCAGTATATGCGCCTTGCAGACGGGCATGCCCTTTGCGATGATCTTGTCGATCAGCTCCGCCCAGCGCACATAAAACATGATCTCCGGCATCAGGTTTATCAGCATATAGCCGCTGATGTTGACATAGCGGCGGATCGTGGACTTGATTTCGTCGCAGGTCTTTTTCATTATGTTCGTCACGGGCTTGGTGATCGCGTTCGAGAGCGTGTCGGTGCCGGCAGGGCTTGAGGTTACGGTGATATCGTTATTCACGCCGGTGCCCTGATAGCTGACAAAGCCGACCGAGCTGCTGCTCGGGTTTGAGGGATGAAAACGGCGGATCCCCGAAACGTCGGTGCCCTTGTGAAGCCCGTCCTCCTTGTTGGTGAAGTTCATAAAGCGCTTCATAAGACCCGCTTCGGAGAAATAGTCGTCGTTGAGCGACAGCACGCCCGCTGAGATCGGGCGCAGCATATCGTCGAGATTTACGCCGATCGTGACGCTTCTGAGCCTGCGCACCTTCACAAGCGTTTCGTCGATATCCGCCTTTAGCTGCGGAAAGCCCGACTCGCGGTCGATATCGGTGACGATCTGCCTCAGGGTCAGCATACCCTCGGACTGCACATCAAGCTGCTCCAGCGTTTTCTTGATGGTGGTGATGCAGTTGACATATTCGTCGATCTCACGCAGGCGGTTGAACAGAGACCAAAGCGAGGGTCCTTCCTGCTCCTTCTGGAAGCGCTCCAGATCCTTGAGATCGGCAAGGCGTTTGACCAGCTCCTCCATATCCGAGCGCAGCTTCGGAAAGCGCAGAAAATCCTCAAATACGTCGCAGCGATATTTTATGACGACCGGGTCATCCGTCACCTGAGTCATCAGATTGCGGATATGCTCGCGCTCGTTTCTTTTTTCGGTGAGGTTGTCGAGCAAAAAGTCGATCGATAGGTCGTTGACCGCTTCGTCGGTCAGCTTGTTGACCGTAAACTCTCTGCCTTGAGGATAGAGCAAGCTGAAATCCATGTTAATGCCTCCATTCTGTTCCGCATATTATTCTTGTTCGGAAAAAAACCGATATATCCTGTCCTTGTAATCGGGTGCTTCGTCAAACACGCAATGCCCGTATTCAGAGCCGTAGAGATACAATCCGCAGCCGAGCTTTTCGGCGATCTCCACCGACGCCTGCGCCGTGAGCACCCTGTCGTTCTGCGCGCCGATCACGAGCGTGCGGCAGCGTAGCCTGTCAAGAAAGTCGTAGGCGTTCAGCGAAGCGCAGGCTTTGCCGAGCAGCACGAAACGCTTAAATTCTTCTTTGGAAATATTCTTGTGCGCGGCTCTGATGAAGTCGCCGAACTTCTGCGCGAATTCTTTGCCGTAGAGCACATCGATAAAGCTGTCGCAAAACGCGTCGACGTCGCCCGCTTCGGCGCACTCAACCCAGCGCCCCATAACCGCTCTCGCGGTGTCGTTGAGCCGCGCGCAGGTGGACGCGAGCAGCAGCCTGTCCACCAGCTCCGGGTGACGGATCGCGATAAGCTGAGCCGTCATGCCGCCCATAGAAGCGCCGAACACGCAGGCGTTTTTGAGCCCCAGCGCAAGCATAGCCTGCGCGGTGTACTCCGCCAGATCGTCGATGGTAATATTCTCAAAAAGAAATTTCGGGCGTTCAAAGCACCAGACCGTAAAATCCCTCGAAAACCGCCTGTACATCGACGCTATGCTCTCGGCGGAAGCCGTCACGCTTTTCACACTGAGCCCGGGCAGCATCACAAAGGCCCTGTCTCCGCTGCCGAAGCTGAAATATTCGATTTCGTTGCCGGTCAGCCTGACCGTTCCGCGTTTTACGCCAAGCGGCATATCCATCATCCCTGATATTGAAGTATACTAATAATATAACATTGCGCCGCTCAAAAATCAATAGGCGATCCCGAAAAGCAAAGCTTTTATCAAGCATTCGGCAAAAATGCCGCTGTTCCCTCATAAGCGCGGAAACAGCGGCATAAGCGTCACTACTGTCTTTGTATTTTGATATGCGTGATATAGAGCGTGAAAAGCCGCACGGCATTTGACCCGCCTTTTATAACGG
>ONHJ01000039.1 GCA_900317595.1 uncultured Eubacteriales bacterium
ACATTCTTTGTTTCCATCTTATCTCTCCCCTTTCTCGATCGCGCCGAGCCTGCAAAGCTGGGTGCAGACGTCGCAGCCTACGCACTGTGTAAAGTCGATATGCGCCTTTTTGTTCTTCATGCTGATCGCGGGGCAGCCGAGCTTCATGCACTGCTTGCAGCCCACGCACTTGTCCTCGTTGACCTTCACCGGCGGCTTCGCCTTTACATATTTGAGCAGCATACAGGGTCTGCGTGAAATGATGACACTCGGAGCGTCGACGCTGAGCTCCTCGAGGATAGCTTCCTCACATTCCTTAAGATTATATGGATCGACGACTCTGACTCTCTCAATGCCGATAGATCTGCACAGCGCCTCAAGGTTCACCGCCAAAGCCGGGTCGCCCTTGATATTGTAGCCCGTTGTGGGGTTCTGCTGATGACCGGTCATGCCGGTGATGGAGTTGTCGAGAATGATGACGGTGGAGTTGGAGCCGTTGTAGGCGATATTCACCAAGCCGGTCATGCCGGAGTGCATAAAGGTGGAGTCGCCGATGACGCAGACGGTTTTGTTCTCGGTCTCTTTGTGGAGTCGAGCGCGAACAAGGGAGCCGCCGAGCCGAGGGTGTAGCAGCCGATGTCGCCGAGGCAGGTGATCTTATGCTTTGCGAGGGTGTAGAACAGGCCGCGGTGCGGACAGCCTGCGCACATCACCGGAGGACGCACGGGAACGGGCGTGTCGGCACAAACGCTCTCGGGCTGAGGAAGTCCGAAAGCCTCGCGGATTGTGGTCTGGTTGTATTCGCCGATGGGCGTGAACATCTCCTTGCCTGTGCAGGGGATCTTCAGCGCGTTGAGGTGACCCTCGATGATGCCGTCAAGCTCCTCGATGACATAGAGCTTATCGACCTTGGCGGCGAAATCCCTGATTATTTTTTCGGGCAGCGGATTGACGAGTCCGAGCTTGAGCACGGAAACGCTGTCGCCGAACACCTCCTTGACATACTGATAGCAGGTGCCGGAGCAGATAATGCCCTTTTCGGTGCCGCCGTACTCAACGCGGTTGAGCGCAGAGGTCTCGCCGTAAGCTCTGAGCTTTTCGGTGCGCTCCTCAACAAATGGGTGGCGGCGGATGGCGTTCGCGGGCGCCATGATATATTTTTGAGGATTCTTTTCATATGCGGGCAGCGCGATCTCCTCGCGGTCGCAAAGCTCCACGGTACCCTGAGAGTGGGCGATCCTTGTACACATTCTGATGATTACGGGGGTGTCAAATTCCTCGGAAATGGCGTAAGCCGCCTTCACAAAGTCCTTTGCCTCCGCAGAATCCGCCGGCTCCAGCATAGGCACCTTGGCGGCGATCGCGTAGTGGCGGGAATCCTGCTCATTCTGAGAGGAGTGCATCGCGGGGTCATCGGCGACAAAGATCACCATTCCGCCGTTGACGCCGGTGTAGGAAAGCGTGAACAGCGGGTCGGCGGCGACGTTGAGTCCGACGTGCTTCATAGCGCAGGCGGAACGCACGCCGCGAAGCGAAGCGCCGAAAGCGACCTCGGCGGCGACCTTCTCATTCGGCGCCCATTCGCAGTATATCTCATCGTATTTTGCGGCAAATTCGGTGATCTCGGTAGAGGGCGTGCCGGGATAGCTGGAAACAAGCTTTACGCCCGCCTCATAAAGTCCTCTGGCGATAGCCTCATTGCCTAACATCAGCTTTTTCACTTTCTATGTCCTCCAAATAAAAAATTTTTACATTTCCGTATATTATAACACAATTATCGGCAAAAAACAAGTACCGTTGAAGCGGAAACACGTGAATCCAATTCAGTCATCAATTCAGAATAATTATAACAGAAAGTAATAATCCCAAGGTACTGTAGGGTCAGGTCTTGACCTGACCGCAGGTTGAACGCCTAACCTTTGATTCATTATCCACGGCACGGTCAAGACCGTGCCCTACAGAAATACGAATTATTAAACAAAAATTAACAAATTATATTGACGTGAAGCGGAAACGCCTATGTCTGAAACAATATCCTCTCGGCGTTGAGGTGAAAAATCTTTTCCTCCGCTTCCTCTCCAAGCCGAAAGCTTTTGAGGATTTCTATATAATCCTTCTGGCTGTCCCACGGGGAATCGGAGGCAAAGAGTATTTTGTCTGCGCCGTGACGCAGGATTATCTCTCGGCATTTTTCGGGATAGAGCCGCAGCACGGCGGCGGTGTCCATATATACCGGAGCGCCGATGAGCTTTTGCAGCACTTCGTCGGGCATTTCGTAGCCGCCGAGATGCGCCAGAATTAGCCTGTTGTCCGCAAGCCCTTTTAATTCTCTTAAAACATTTAAAACCATATCAGGCGAGCAGTGGAGATGGTCGGGATAAGCTATATCCCAGCCCGCGTGTGTTATTACATAAAGCCCGCGCTCAAAAGCGCCGCGCATTATGCGCAGATAACGCGGATCGTCAAAATGCACGCCCTGATAATCGGGGTGCAGCTTTATCCCGAAAAGCCCGCTTGACTTGATGGTATCTAGCGTCTCATTGAAATTTTCGCTGTCGGGATGTATGCCGCCCGCGAAATATACGTTGTTTTTGCCGTTGTTTTCGCGCGAAACGCGGTTAACGGTGCGCTCCTGACGCGGATTCGTGACCACGGGCAGCGCCACACTGACGTCTACCCCGCTTTGGCGCATATTTTCGATCAGCGACGAGAGCGTGCCCTCGCGGTATGGCTTTATGCCGCCCTTTTCGGTGAGGTATGCTATGGTTTTCTCAGCGATCGCGTCGGGAAAGGTATGTGTGTGAAAATCGATTATCATAGTTACAAATAGTTAGCTGTCGTTTATCATCAATAAGTTTTCGTTTGTCATTTGACCGCCACGTTTTGGTCGCCGAGCTGGTATTTGAGCTCCTTTATCATCACGTCGTTTAGGCTGACCCACAGCTTCTGCGGCGCCATGACCTTGCGGCGGCTTGCGGTGAGGTAAAAGATCACGGGCGTTCCGCCCTCAAAAATATCAAGCACACGGCGCGCGCGTTCATAGAGCGGCGTGTCGAGGTCGTCGATGCGCAGATAAAGCGCCTGAGGCTGCGAGGGCTTTGAGCGCTGCGGAGGAAGGCTGTTTTTACATTCCTCGTTGCTGCGCGCCGTGTCGACGGTCTCACAGATCAGCTTTGGCTCCTCGT
The DNA here is from genome assembly GCA_900317595.1 of uncultured Eubacteriales bacterium. Lineage (GTDB taxonomy): Bacteria > Bacillota > Clostridia > Oscillospirales > Acutalibacteraceae > Ruminococcoides. Next base: position 3,165 of record ONHJ01000039.1, read on the forward strand.
TTTCGCGGAAGTTGAGCGTGCCGCGTATGACCACCGCCGACGTTTCGCCCAAAAACCTTCCGAAGCGCTCGTAAATGTTCGGGAACACCACGACCTCTATCGAGCCGAAGCGATCCTCAACGGTCAGGCGCGCCATCATCTTGTTGCTCTTTGTGAGCTGTGTCTTTGATCTTACGATGACGCCGACCACGCAGACCGCCTTGCCGTCGGGATAAGCCTGCAGATCGCCCGCAAGGATATCGCCGATCCTGTCCGCCTTGACCGCTTCGGAAAATACTGTATAATCGTCCATCGGGTGGCCGCTGAGGTACATTCCCGCGACCTCCTTTTCCATGTAAAGCAGCTCATCGGGCGGAAACTCGCCGAGCGGCGGAAGCTGAGGCTCTCCCGGTGAAGCGCCGCCGTCGGCGCCCATATCGAAAAAGCTGAGCTGACCGCCCATATTGCGGCGCGAGGTGTATTCGAGATCGTCGAGCACAATCTTCACCACAGCCAAAAGCTGGCGGCGGTTGCCGCCCAAGCCGTCGAACGCGCCGCATCTTATCAGGCTTTCCACCGCGCGGCTGTTCATATTCCTGCCGTAGAGCCGCTTGCAGAAATCATAGAACGAGCGGTAGGGCTTGAGCGCGCGCTCCGCGATGATCTGATCTATAAAAGCCCTTCCGAGGTTTTTGACAGCCAGCAGACCGTAACGGATATCGCTGCCGCTGACCGCAAAATCGCGGTAGCTCTCGTTGACATTCGGAGGCAGCACCCGTATGCCGAGACGGCGGCACTCGCCGGTATAAACCGCGAGCTTGTTCTGGTTGTCCAGTACGCTGGACAAAAGCGCCGCCATGTATTCGCGCGGATAATAACACTTGAGCCAAGCGGTCTTATAGGACAGCGCCGCATAGGCTGCGGCGTGGGATTTGTTGAAGGCATAGGAGGCAAAGCTCTCCATCTCGCTGAATATCGACTCAGCGGCGGCTCTGTCAACGCCGCGCCTAAGACAGCCCTCGACCACGACCACGCCGTTCTCATCGGTCATGCCGTTGATGAAGATCTCACGCTCACGCTCCATCACGTCGTGCTTTTTCTTGCTCATTGCTCGGCGCACTATGTCCGCTCTGCCGAGGCTGTAGCCCGCAAGCTCGCGGAATATCTGCATAACCTGCTCCTGATAAACGATGCAGCCGTAGGTGACGTTGAGTATCGGCTGCAGAAGCGGGTGCTTGTAGCGGATGTGAGAGGGATTATGGCGGCAGTCGATATAGGTCGGTATGCTGTCCATGGGACCCGGGCGGTACAGCGAGAGCACCGCGATAAGGTCCTCGACGCAATCGGGCTTTAGCTGCATAAGCACGTTTTTCATGCCTTGGCTCTCAAACTGGAACACGCCCTCGGTCGCGCCGTGCGAGATCATCGCAAACACCTTCCGGTCGTCGTCGCGGATATCCCCGGGAGAGTAATCGGGATGTGACCGGCGGATAAGGCGCTCGGCGTCGTCGATCACCGTAAGGTTGCGCAGGCCGAGAAAGTCCATTTTCAGCAGCCCGAGCTCCTCAAGCGTGGTCATTGTGGTCGGTGATGACCACGCCCGCTGCGTGCATGGTGGCGTGGCGCGGCATGCCCTCGAGCTTTTTGGCAATGTCGATCAGCCGCCTGATCTGAGGGTCGTTGTCATATTCGGCGCGCAGCTTCGAGTTAGCCTGCATCGCCTTGTCGAGCGTGATATTCAGCTCAAACGGCACGAGCTTGGCGATCACGTCAACCGTGCCGTAGGGGATCCCAAGCGCCCTGCCGACGTCGCGGATAGCGCCGCGCGCCGCCATCGTGCCGAAGGAGATTATCTGAGCCACATGGTCGGCTCCGTATTTGCCGACCACATAATCGATGACCTCGCCTCTGCGCCGCTTGCAAAAGTCGATATCAAAGTCAGGCATGCTGACGCGCTCGGGATTGAGAAAGCGCTCAAACAGCAGATTGTATTTTATCGGATCGATGTCCGTGATGCCGATGCAGTAGGCGGCAAGCGAGCCGGCGCCGGAGCCTCTGCCGGGGCCAACCGGTATGCCTCGGCTTTTCGCGTACTGCACAAAGTCGTTGACGATAAGGTAATAGTCGACAAAGCCCATTTTGTCGACGGTAGATATTTCATATTCAAGGCGGCTTATCAGGCTGTCGTCGGGATGCTCACCGTAACGCCTGTGAAGCCCGGAGTAGCACTGCCTGCGGAAATACTCGAGGTGATCCTCGTTGTCAGGCACCTCAAAGCGCGGCAGCTTGCGCTTGCCGAATTCAAACGTCACCTGACAGCGGTCGGCGATCTTCTGCGTATTCTCGATCGCCTGCGGATAACGCGCGAACAGCGCGCACATCTCAGCCTCGGTTTTGAGGTAGAACTCGTCGGTCTGAAACTCCATTTTGTTTTCGTCGTTGACCGTGCTGCCCGTTTGTATGCAGAGCAGAATGCCGTGCGTTTCGGCGTCCTCTTTTTCGATATAGTGGCTGTCGTTGGTAGCGACGACGCCCACGCCGATATCCCGCGCGATACGCGCAAGCTCGGGCAGGATGCGCTGCTGCTCCTCGATGCCGTGATCCTGCAGCTCGATAAAGAAATTGTCGCTGCCGAACAGGTCGCGGTAATACTCTGCCTTTTTTCTCGCGCCGTCATAGTCGCCCGCCAAAAGCTTTTGCGGTATCTCGCCCGCAAGGCAAGCCGACAGGCAGATAAGCCCTTCATGGTACTGCTCTAGCAGGCTGTCGTCGATGCGAGGCTTATTGTAAAAGCCCTCGGTGAAGCCAAGCGACACCAGCTTCATCAGGTTTTCGTAGCCCTTGTTGTTTTCGCAAAGCAGCACCATATGAAAATAGCGCTCATAGGGATTTTTCTCAAGCCGCGATTTCGGGGCGACATAAACCTCGCAGCCGATAACGGGGTGGATACCCTCCTTTTGGCAGGCGCGGTAAAAATCTATCACGCCGTACATCACGCCGTGATCTGTGATCGCAAGCGAAGAAAACCCCTTCCGCTTAGCGGCAGAGGCTATCTCCTTGAGGCGGCACGCGCCGTCCAATAAACTGTATTCGGTATGAACGTGAAGATGTGTAAACATGGTTCAGAAAAATGTCAAAGCTTTTCGGTCGGAAATCATTCTGTATTTTGCGGGGCTTCCGCGTTTTTTTCAGTACATTCGGCTTCAACCCTTCCGTCCGAGAAGATGACGGTAAAGGGCTTATCGCGGTCGAGCTGAGAAGCCAGCGGGATTATGCTTCCGTTTTGCTCGGTGATGGTGTAGCCGCGTCCGAGCACTGAGATCGGGTTGAGGCTTTCAAGCTTGGCGGCGTTTCGGCGCAGCATCAGCTCCGATTCGGAAAGGCGCTGACGCAAGCCGGATTCCAGCCGTTTCGCGGTCAGTTGGTAATGCTGCCTGAGCCGCTGAGAACGCATCTCGGGACCCGACGCCGCCATTCGCCCAAGGAAACGCAGCAGCGTGTTGTCGGCACTGCGCATACGGTTGTTTATCAGGTGTTCGAGATACTGGAGCTGAGAGCGGTAATGAGTCCGCAGCTCCGCTATGTCAGGCACAGCAAGCTCCGCCGCAGCGGACGGCGTAGGCGCGCGCATATCGGCGACAAAATCGCATATGGTGAAGTCGGTCTCGTGTCCGACGGCTGAGATCACCGGCGTGCGGCAATTGTAGATCTCACGCGCCAAGCCCTCGTCGTTGAAAGCCCACAAGTCCTCAGCCGAGCCGCCGCCCCTGCCGATGATTATCACATCGCAGACGCCCGAGCTGTCCAGCTTGCGCAGCGCGTCGGTCAATTGCTTTGGCGCGCCTTCGCCCTGAACCAGCACCGGAAACAGCAGCATATCGACGCAAGGATAGCGCCGATAGAGGATGTTGCGGATATCCTGAACCGCCGCGCCCGTTGGCGAGGTGATGACTCCGACGGTTTTCGGAAAGCGCGGCAGCGGCTTTTTGTGCTCGCGTGCAAACAAGCCCTGCGACTCAAGCCTTTGCTTAAGCTGATCGAACGCAAGCGCCAGCGCGCCGACGCCGTCGGGCTGCATGTCCTCGATATAGAGCTGATACTGTCCGCTCGGCTCATAAAGCGAGATCCTGCCGCGGCACAGCACGCGCATACCGTTCTGCGGACGGAAGCGCAGGCGTCCGGCGTTGCCCGCGAACATCACCGCACGCAGCACGCTTTGCTCATCCTTAAGCGATAAATAGATATGACCGCTGCGGTAGTGATCGGTCAGGTTCGAGATCTCGCCCGCCAAAAACACGACATTCAGGCGCGGATCGTTTTCAAGCACGGATTTGATATAATAATTCAGTTGTGATACCGAAAGAACGGTCGGTTTTGGGATTTTTGGAGAGTACATTGTTTAGTTTTTAGTTTTTAGTTAATAGTTGTCAGTTGTTAAGGGCTTTGTAATAGTGCGTGCTTATTTTCAAAGCGAGGCTTCCTAAACTGTGCAGGGGCGGACCGTGTGTCCGCCCTTGTGCCGCAATGTTGTCGCTCCTTCCCCGCAATTCATTGCGGAGATAAGGATAACACAATTCTTAAGTTATGCTGTCGATCCCATGCAAAAATCGGGTCAATCACCCAAAAACTTCTTAAAGGTCAAAAACGCCGTTCCTGCCGCGTTGTCCGCGGAAAAGGCGGGCGGCGCGAATGACGCGTTATATTTTTCCGTAAAAGAATTTTTGATGATGATATTCGACATCACGCCGCCGGCGTAAAGCAGCGGCAGGTCGCCGTATTTTTCAAGCAGCGCGTCGGTCATTCCCGCAAGCGCCGTTTGTATATAGTCAAGGCAGAAGGCGGCGATATAGGGCTTGTCTCTGCCCTCCTCAAAAAGCTTGCGGCAAAGGTTTTCCACACCGCTCAGGCAGCAGTCGCAGCCCTTAAGCTTAGGCTTCGTCTTGATTTTACACGTGTTTTGCAGCGCCAGCTTTTCAAGCTCCGCTCCGCAGGGAAAGCGCAGCCCCAGCATCAAGCCGACCCTGTCGATCGCCTGACCCGCGTTGAGATCGAGCGTGCGTGCGATGATGTCGCACGAAAAACCGCTGCCGCTGCCCTGCGCCAGCACAGCCTCGGTTGTGCCGCCGCTGACATGAAAGGCGATGAAGCGCTTATCGAAAAGCTCCTCTCTGCCCGCGCCGAAAAGCGCCGCAGCGATATGCCCTTCCTGATGCGAAAAACGCGCGAACGGCACGCGCAGCGCCGCCGCAATCATCTCAGCCGAATTTTCACCGACGGTGAAGCACGGCATATAGGAGCCCTCGACCGGTCTCGGGCGAAAGGAAGCGCCCACGGCAGCGATCTGCCGCGGGTCGATCTCTTTGATAGATTCGCAAAAAAGCGCGTGAAGCTGCGCGGTATGATGGAATACCGCGTCGCTCTGGCGCAGACCGAGCTGACCCTCCCTGACGGGAAGCAGCCTTTTGTTTTGCCGCATTTCTCCTGTCTCGCTGTCAAAAAGCGCGACTGAGGTGGTGTAGTTTGAGGTATCTATCCCCAAAAACAGGCTCATTCGGCGTCACCCTCACGGCTGCGGATGAACGAACCGAGAATACCGTTGACAAAACCGCTTTCGTCGATGGTGTATTTTTTGGCGAGCTCAACCGCCTCGTTGACCGAAACGCTGTCGGGTATGCTGTCGATATATTTGATCTCATAGATCGCCAGACGCAGGATCGCCAGCGAGGTGCGCGAGATGCGCTGCAGGCTCCAGCCCTTTTTCAAAAAGCGGGTGATGTCGGCGTCGATATCGTCACGCACCGCCTCTATGCCCATCAGCACAACGCGCGCGTAATCGCACACGCCGCCCTCAAACAACGGCGCCGCGTCGACAAACGTGTCCTCCAGCGGTTCATCTATGAACGAGCGCGAGAACAGCAGCATAAATGCCTGCTCTCTCGCCTCGCTGCGGGTAAGCTTTACTTCATTTTCCGTTTCACACATATTAGCCCAACTTTACATTTTTATTCAATTTAATTATATCACAAATTAATTATATCACAAAAAGCTGAGGTTGTAAATGGATAATTCGCATTTTAAATGCGGCTATTCGACGCTCTTAAGGCTCTCTACCATATTCACCTTGCGTATCTTTCGGCTCATTGCGGCGTTGACCAGCAGCGAGAACGCCATCGTAAGCCCGGCGGCGTAGAGGTATGTGGTGAAGAAGATATCTCTGCCGAACATCACGTTGTCGATCTCGACGGTGCGCACGATAAAGCCCGTGAGCAGCACACCGAGCCCCATGCCCGCGACGATGCCGAGCAGGGTCAGGATCACGTTTTCGATGTAGATGAAGCGCGAGGTCTCGCGGTTATAGAAGCCCAGCACCTTGAAGGTCGCTATCTCGCGCTGACGCTCGGCTATATTGATGTTGGTGAGGTTGTAGAGCACCACGAAGGCAAGCGCCGCAGCGCAAATTATCATCACAACTACCACCATATTCATCGAATTGAGCATATTGCGGAAGTCCTTGATGTTCTGATCCATAAAGGCGACCGCCACGATGCGCTCGTCCGTCAGCAGCGCCTTGCTGTAGGCTTCGACGGCGTCGTCGCTTTTGTCCGCGAGACGCACCTGAAAAAGGTTGAACACCGGAGCTCTGCCGAATGACGCGCGATAGAGCGTGGGCGTCATAAAAACATAGTTGTGGATATAATGCTCATAAATGCCGCAAACCTTTGCCTCAGCGCTGCCGTACTCGGTGGCGAGGGTCACGGTGTCGCCGGTGTGTATGCCGAAATCAGCCGCCAGCTTTTCGTTGACCATTACGCCGTCGTCGCTGAGGGTAAGCGGAGTTTTCTCCTTGCGGGTGCGCAGTGAGATAAGCTCGGGGAACAGCTCGGGATCCTCCGGCACGGAAAGATAGGTGGACTCGGTGGTGCTGCGGCTGCCGAAGGTCAGGGTGACGTCCTCCTGCAGCACAAGCTGAGACGCCCTTTCGTTGCCTGTTGAAGCCGACAGCTCTCTGATGTACTCAAGCTCCGCAGCGGTGCCGCCCGATTTCGGCACGACAGCCGCATCGTAACGGAATATTTCGCCGAACTGATCCTTGGTGAGCGGGTCAAAGCTGTTCCGCAGACCGAACGCCGCCACTATCAGCGCGGTACAGCCTGCGACGCCGATGACGGTCATTCCCAGCCTCACCTTATAGCGGAACAGATTGCGCGCGGTCAGCTTGGCTGTGAAGCCCATATGGCGCCACAGAGGGCGAATGTATTCAAGCAAAATGCGCTTGCCGGGCTTCGGAGCCTTCGGGCGCATAGCCTGCGCCGGCTTGATACGCAGCGATTTCGCGCAGACGATGACGGATACCGCTCCTGTGCAGAGTATAGCCGCCAGCGTGCCGAGCACTATGGACGGCAGGTGCAGGATAAGCGTGATATCGCCGATGAAATACATGATCTTATAAGCGTCATAGATTATGAACGGCAGCGACATTACGCCTGCTGCGATGCCGATAACGCTGCCGGCTACCGCCGCGATCAGCGAATAGATGACATATTTCATTATTATCGCGCCGTTGCCGTAGCCCAGCGCCTTCAGCGTGGCGATCTCGGTGCGCTTTTCCTCGATCAAACGCGTCATTGTGGTCACGCAGACCAGCACCGCCACCAGAAGGAAGAACAGCGGGAACACCGAGGCGACCGCGTCAAGGCGGTCGGCGTTCTGGGAAAAGGAGCTGTAGCCGGGGTTGTCGGCGCGCGTGAACACATACCATTTTGCGGTCATATCGGCAAGCTTTTCAACGGCTGCCTCGCCGTCCCTGAGCTTTGAGAGCCCTTCGGCAAGCTGTTCGTCCGCTTCCGCCCTCGCCTTATCATATTCGGCGCGCGCCTGAGCAAGCTGCGCGGCTCCGCTCTGCTTCTGCGCGTCAAGCTCTGCCCTGCCGCTCTCGAGCTGCTGCTTAGCGGCGCTTAGCTGCTGACGTGCCGCCTGAAGCCTAGTACTGCCGTTTATCCGCTGTACCGCAAGCTCGCTCTGCCCTATCGCGCGCTGAGCGCTGCCCTCGAAGATTTTTGACTGCGCCGCTCCGAGCTGCGCCGAACCGATGGCGTCGGTCACGGAGCGCTCTGTCTTTGAGGCGAGGTCGTCGCCGGATATGCCTTCCACCCTGTCGGAAAGCGCGGCTTTGGCGTCGTCAAGCTGCCGCTGAGCGTCGCTTAGGCGGTCGCCTGAATCCGCCAGCAGCCTCTCGGCGTCGGCTATCGCGGAAGCGTATTCCTCCTCGCCCGCTTCCAGCGCCGCCTCGCCCGCCTCTATCTGAGCCTGTGCGTCAAGCAGCTTTTGCTCCGCGTCGGCGATCTTTTCATTATATTCCTGTTCGCCCGCCGTGATCTGCGCCAGGGCGTCGCCGAGCTTTCGCTCCGCCTCAGCCTTTTTCTCGTCGTATTCGGCGCGGGCGTTCTCGAGCTCCGCCTGCGCATTCGGCACGACCTCAGCGGTAAAGGCGATCTCACGCTCGTCGGCAAGAGTGCGCAGGGCTTCCTTCATTTCCTCGACTCGATCGTCATAGCCGTCGGAAAACGCCGATATCCTGTCCGAAAAATCAGCCTTCACATACAGCTCGTTGCAGCGCGGAAGCTTGAAATCCTCGGCGGAAATGAACATATACTCGTCTATCTTTCCGTCGCCGACGGTGGTGGTGCCGCGCTGATAGGATATGTACAGCGGCGTTTCAGCCTTGCCGACAACGGTAAATTCGGTGGTGTTCAGTATGTCGGAGAGCTGATTGTCGCCCGCCGTCGGGTTAAAGGTGACCGCTGCACCGACCTTGTGGCGGTTATTGGCAAAGCCGATGCTCTCGGTGACGATCTCGCCGCTTTTTCTCGGCGCTCTGCCGGAGGTGATGTTCAGCGTGTTGAGCAGGCTGTTGTTCTCATAAGCCTTCGGCACGGCGATCAGGCGCACCACGTCGCCGCCGCCCTCGGAGGCGGTCATCACATCGACAAAGCATGACGGCATAACGCTCTCGACGCCTTCCAGCGCGGCAACAGCGGCTATATCCTCCTCACCGAAGCCCGCTGTGGACACCAGACGGAAATCCATAAGCTTGCTGTCGCGGTAGTAGGTCTCCGCAAGGTGATACATCGACGGCGCCGTCGCCTTGATGCCAGCAAAAAAGCCAACGCCCAGCGCGATTATCGCCATTATCGAGAAAAACCGCGCCTTGGTATTCGCGATCTCGCGGAACGTGTTTCGCAGCAATGCCTTTGTCATATGAACACCTCCTTTTTCAGTGCATGGTTTACAGTGAACAGTGAACGGTTCAGCAGGTCACCATTCTATTTCCTCGATGGATTTCGGGTCATCGTTGTATTCGTCGCGGATTATTTTGCCGCTTTTCATCTCGATGACGTGGTCTGCCATCGGGGTGATCGCGGAGTTGTGGGTAATGAGCACCACGGTCATTTTTTCGCGGCGGCAGGTGTCCTGAAGCAGCCCGAGTATCTGCCTGCCCGTGTTATAGTCGAGCGCGCCGGTCGGCTCGTCGCAGAGCAGCAGCGCAGGACGCTTGGCGAGAGCGCGCGCGATTGAGACGCGCTGCTGTTCACCGCCCGAAAGCTGAGCAGGAAAGTTGTCCCTGCGCTCCGAAAGCCCTACGCTCGAAAGCGCTTCCTCGCTGTCCATCGGGTTTTTGCAGATCTGCGCGGCAAGCTCCACGTTTTCTTTGGCGGTGAGGTTATGCACCAGATTGTAGAACTGGAACACAAAGCCGATCTCATAGCGGCGGTATTCGATCAGGCGGCGGTCGGTATAGCGGCTGATATCATTGCCGCGAACAAGGATCTCGCCCTTTGTGGCGCTGTCCATGCCGCCGAGGATATTCAGCACGGTGGTTTTGCCAGCGCCTGACGCGCCGACCACCACCGCGAATTCGCCCTCCTCAACCGAGAAGGAGATGCCGTCAACGGCGTTTATCGTCACCTCGCCCATCCGGTATTGCTTATAAACATTTTTGAACTCGACCAAAGGCATAGTTAGCTCCTTTCAGCAGCGCCTTGCTGATATGTCCTTTCACACACCTCATTGATCTTCTCTCTGAGGATCAGAAAATCGTTGAAGGCTTCGGGCTTTTTTCGCTCGTCGCGCAGCACGGCCGCAGGGTGCAGCATAGCCATCATCAGTACGCCGTTTTTTTCAAAAAACCTGCCGTGCTCACGGGTGATCTTTATGTCGGGCTTTATTATGCGCGCGGCGGCTATCCTGCCCAGACAAACGATGATCTTCGGGCGGATAAGCTTCACCTGATTGCGCAGCCAGCCGATGCACAGCTCCTGCTCCTCGGGCTTCGGGTCGCGGTTCTGTGGCGGGCGGCACTTGACGATGTTTGCGATATAGATGTTTTCACGCCTGTCCAGATCGACGGCAAGCAGCATTTTATCGAGCAAAACGCCCGCCCGTCCGACGAAAGGCTCACCTTGAAGATCCTCGTTCTCGCCGGGACCTTCGCCGATGAACATCACCTCAGCCGTCGGCGAGCCGACGCCCACCACCACGTTGTGACGGTTCCTCGACAGCGCGCATTTTTGACAGTGCTCGCAGGCGCTTTTAAGGTCTTCCCAATTGCTGAACATTTTTCGATCCCCTTTTGTGAAAATATGGTTGAAAAATTTTTGATTTCGTAGTAAAATAAATGTAACGGCCTATTAAGGTAAAAAATTTAGAATGGTGGTATAATTATGAAAATCATGGTAGAAACCTCAGCGCATCACGTTCACGTATGCAGAGCTACGCTTGACGTCCTCTACGGCGAGGGCTATCAGCTTACCAACAAAAAGGATCTTTCTCAGCCCGGACAGTTCGCCTGCTTTGAGAAGGTGACCGTCGTCGGTCCCAGAGGCGAAATGACGATGTCGATCCTCGGTCCCGAGCGTCCCGAGGATCAGGTCGAGGTATCCCTGACCGACGCGAGAAAGCTTGGCGTCACCGCTCCTGTAAGAGAGTCCGGCAACGTCGCCGGAACCCCCGGCTGCAAGCTGGTCGGCCCCAAGGGCGAGGTCGAGATAGCGCAGGGCGTTATCGCGGCACAGCGCCATATCCACTTCGATCCCAAGACCGCTGAGGAAAACGGCTTTGTCGACAAGCAGATCGTTTCCGTCAAGGTCGGCGAAGGCACCGGCAGAGAGACCGTCTTCGGCGACGTCGTTGTTCGCGTCAGCCCCAAATACGCTCCCGCGATGCACATCGACACCGACGAAAGCAACGCCGCCGGCTTGAGCGGAACAGTTGACGGAGAGATCATTGTCTGATCCGTAATACCGATCATTCCGAGAGGTGACCCTGTGTCACCTCTTTTTATTTTGCGCGGAAAAGAAAAGTGTGCAGAAAATCCCTGAAAACCGGCTCCCACGCGGCTTCGTTGTGCTTTTCCTCAAACAGCACGACCTCGTTGAGCAGGTGCGCCGGCCAGCACTCCGTCAGGATATCATAGGTGCTCTCAACGCTTTGGAATATCTTCATTTCAAGCTCGTCGCCCGCGCCTGTGTAGATGTAAAGATACGGCGGCTCCCGGGTCAGCTTCGCGTTGATCCAGCGGCGCATATCGTCCTCGCTGTAGAGCAGGAACGCCGGTGAGAACACGCCAGCCATCGAAAAGGCTTCGGGGTGGCTGAGAGCCGTGAAAAACGCCTGCAGTCCGCCTGATGAGCTGCCGCAGACCGCGGTGCTCTCTCTGCCGCGCCTAACAGGATAATTCGCCTCAACATAGGTCTTGACGGTGTCCATCAAAAAGCCGTCGAAAATCTCGCCCTCCGGCTCTGTGAAGTCATCCATCTCCTGCGGCCCGATGATCGTGCCGATGCCCGCAGGCGTAAGCTCGTTGTCGCGCCAGCGGTTATCGTTGTGGAGACCGACTATTATCGCCGCCCTGCCGCTGCTTTGGCGCTCAGCCTCAACCGATTCGCGGGTGTGCCAGCAGCCCCAGGCAGAGCTTTCCTCGTCAAACAGATTCTGACCGTCCGTCATATAGATCACCGGCAGCAGCTCACCCTCATCGTGCGCCGGAACATAAACGCGCACCCTGCGAGCGGGCTTGCCGGGGTATGGCAAATCAATATCAAAAAGCTGTGCTGAAATCATCATTCCGATCATCTCCTTTTATTCCTTATTATCTCATAAAAAAAGAAAAGTTGCAACTGTATATTGCGCATTTTTTTGCCAATGATAGTTACAGAGGTGAAAAAAATGATAAACGACACGGAAATGCTGACATACATTTTGCAAAACGCGGAAATGGGCTGTTACGGTGTCAAAACCATGCGCGAGGGCAAGATGAGTATGGCGATGGACAGCCTGCTGACGAATCAGCTTGAGCGCTACAGCAAAATCTACAGCACAGCTGGCAATATGCTGCGCGACCGAGGTGAAGAGCTGCACCGCGTAAGCCCGATCGCCAAGAAAATGACGAAGATGACCGCAAATCACGAGCTGAAGCGCGACCCGACCAGCTCTCATGTCGCAGAGATGATGATAAAGGGCAACACGATGGGCGTCAACAAGATCGCTCAGCACCTGCGCAAATACGACCGCACCGACCCTAACATCACGCTGCTGGCAAAAAAGATGCTCGACGTGGAGCAGGCGCATATTGAGGAGCTTAAGGCGTTTCTCTGATGAAAAGGCGCACCCGAGCATCTCGGGTCGTGGCGAAAAAACGGTGTCGGCTGTTATCTTAAGCAAATCGCACACCGTTCCGTCCCCGCAATGAATTGCGGGGATAGGATAAGCACCCTTTAAGAAAATGACATTGAAAAAAAAAGGGGCTGGCTCAAACTCATTGTTATGAGTAAGAGTCAGCCCTTTTATTGTAATTGTATTGTACTGTAGGGTCAGGTCTTGTTTCTGCCCCATAATAGGGGGACTGAGGGGGTCTGGGCACAGCCGTACCCTGACCGTGGGTTTAATGCCCGGTGTTTCTGCCTTTATCTGCGGCACGGTCAAGACCGTGC
>ONHJ01000179.1 GCA_900317595.1 uncultured Eubacteriales bacterium
AGGAAGCGGAAATCGTGTTCGCTGCCGATTCAATCAAAGCGACCGCAAAGAAAGAGCTGACCGACAAGGATGTCAAGGTCATCACCCTGCAAAGGCCCGAAACACTCACCGAGGTTGAAACCAACTACGAGACGCTCGGAAAGATCCTCGGCGGCAAAAAAAGCGGACTTGACGAGGGCAAGCAGGCGTTTAAAAAGTTCAAGGGCGAGCTCGAAAAAATCAGGGACAGCATAGACCGCGTCGACGGAGCCGTAAGACCGACTATCTGCTATATTTACCTCGATGAACAAAATCGGCTCAGACCTCTCACGACCGGTCATCTCGGCAGCTTGCTTATGGCGGATTACACCAACTGCGACGCTATCAACAGCTCCGAATGGGACACAAACGTAAACAAGACCTTCAGCGGCGTCAACATCAACTACATCTTCTATAACGACGATGCGACTCTCGAGGCGATCAAGAAGGATGACGACCTTAAAAAAAGCACCGCTGTGATTTCAAACAGTATGCAAAAAATCCCTTACGAAAATCTTTGCTGCCCGGGGCAGACAGCGATCGATACGCTGAATACGATGGTTAAATTCATCTACGGCGGCACGGCGTCATCATCTCCCGATCAGCCTCCCGCAACCCAGCCCGCAACCCAGCCCGCAACCAAGCCCGCAACTCAGCCCGCAACTCAGCCGGCAACCAAGCCCGCAGAGGCTGCTAAGGATCTGTCGTCGCAGTACAAGGTCGACCTCAACAAGATCGACATCGAAAAAGGCAACGACAACGACGAAGTAAAGGCGGTGCAGCAGCGGCTCGAGGATTTGGGCTACATAAAGAAAAGCGAAGATAATGTAACGGGCTACTTCGGCGACGCCACCGAGCAGGCGCTGAAGGACTTCCAGAAAAAGAACGGTTTGGAACAGACAGGTGAAGCAGACAGCAAAACGCTGAAAGCACTGTTTATGTCCGACGCAAAGAAAGCGTAAAAAAAGCACCCGAAAGGGTGCTTTTTTAATACGGAATACGTAACCGGCAACAGCTTTTGAGCGGCGTTTTCTTTCGGGATACGAAAGGTAAACTTTGCCGTAAAATACCTATTGGCTGATCCTCATAACTTAATTATCACGGCAGGCAAAATAATTAAAAATCTTTTTTGCTATAACTGAAATAAAAGCCCGATAAACTATGCTAAAATATATTGAATACGTTTACACGGAGGCTGATAAAATGTCAGATGTAATCAGAATATTTGTTGAAAAACGAGACGGCTTCAACGTAGAGGCGAAGCATATCCTCTGGGATATCCGCCACAATCTGCGCATGATGTCCGTCACCGACCTCAGATATATCGTTCGCTATGATATTGAGGGACTGACAGCGGAAGAATATGACCAGGCAAAGGGCATTGTGCTCTCCGAGCCGAACGCCGATGTGATCTACGAGGAGACCCTCCCCGTTGAGGACGGCTGGCGCGTGTTTGCCATGGAATATCTGCCCGGTCAGTATGACCAGCGCGGCGACTCCGCCGAGCAGTGCGTGCAGCTTCTGACCCAGGGCGAGCGCTGCAAGGTGCTGACCGCGCGCGTGATTTGCCTCAAGGGCGACATTACCGACGACGACCGGAAAAAGATTGAGGAATACCTCATCAACCCCGTTGAAAGCCGCCTGGCTTCCCTTGAAAAGCCCGCTACCCTCGACATGGAAACGCCCGTTCCCGAGAACGTGAAGCGCGTGGAGGGCTTCATCCGCTGGAACGACGACGAAATGGCGGACTATTACAGCTCGATGGGCTTTGCCATGACGCTCGACGACCTCAAATTCTGCCGCGACTATTTCCGTGACACCGAGAGCCGCGACCCCAGCGTGACCGAGCTGCGCGTGATCGACACCTACTGGTCAGACCACTGCCGCCACACCACCTTCCTCACCCGTCTGAGTGAAATTGAAATAGAAAAAGCCGCCCTCGGCAAGGTGATCGAGGACGCGCTGGACGAATACTACGCCACCCGCGCCGAGGTCTACGGCGAGAACACCGACCGCATTGTATCGCTGATGGATATGGCGCTGATGGGCATGAAATCCCTCAAGAAAAAGGGCATGATCCCCGATCTGGACGAGAGCGACGAGATCAACGCCTGCTCCATCGAGGTGCCCGTTACCATCGACGGCAAGACCGAGAAATGGCTGGTGCAGTTCAAGAACGAAACCCATAACCATCCCACCGAGATCGAGCCCTTCGGCGGCGCGGCGACCTGCCTCGGCGGCGCCATCCGCGACCCGCTGTCGG
>ONHJ01000082.1 GCA_900317595.1 uncultured Eubacteriales bacterium
CAGGAGGGTTACCTCTGTGACACCCACACCGCCGTCGCGGTCAATGTCTATGAGCAGTATGTTAAGGCGACCGGCGACACGACCCCTTCGGTAATCGCCTCAACCGCCAGCCCCTACAAGTTCTCAAAAGCTGTTCTCGAGGCTGTCGCGCCCGGTGCGAAGCTGCCCGAAACCGAGTTCGAGATGGTAGATATGCTCCATGAGGTCAGCAAAATGCCCGTTCCGGCGCCGCTTGCCAGCCTTAAGGATAAAAAAGCGCGCTTTTCCGACGTCACAGAGGTCGACGCCATGCCCGACTATGTGCTTGGAGCGCTGAACATCGGCTGATGTCGCTGTTCGTTTTGGGCGACCTTCACCTTTCGCTGGGTGAGGATAAGCCGATGGACGTATTCTCGGGCTGGAACGACTATGTCGAGCGGCTGGAGCGCAATTGGCGAAGGCTGGTCACTGATGATGATACGGTCGTGCTGGCGGGCGATATTTCCTGGGCAATGAAGCTCGAGGAAACAGTCGTGGATTTCCGCTTCATCAACAGCCTTCCGGGTAAAAAGCTCCTTTTGAAGGGCAATCACGATTATTGGTGGTCAACCAAGAAAAAAATGGAAGCCTTTTTGGAGGAAAACGGCCTCGGCTCGCTCTCGATCCTTTTCAATAACGCATACAGGGCAGGGGAATACGCCGTTTGCGGCACGCGCGGCTGGTTTCTGGAGAACGATACGCCGGAGGATGTCAAGGTGCTCAACCGCGAGGCGGGCAGGCTGAGGATGTCCATCGAGGAAGCGAAAAAGCTCGGCGGCGAACCGGT
Organism: uncultured Eubacteriales bacterium; assembly: GCA_900317595.1. Classification (GTDB taxonomy): domain Bacteria; phylum Bacillota; class Clostridia; order Oscillospirales; family Acutalibacteraceae; genus Ruminococcoides. Next base: position 806 of record ONHJ01000082.1, read on the forward strand.
CGTTTTTCTGCATTATCCGCCCTATTACCGAGGCATCGAATGTGTCGAGATCATGGATGTGCTGCTCGAATACGGCATAAAAAAGTGCTACTACGGGCATATCCACGGCAGAAAAAACTTCCGCTTGGCGCACGAGGGCGACTATAAAGGCGTCGATTTCCGTCTGATTTCATGCGACAGGGTCGAATTTACGCCCGTTTTAGTCAGATAATCACGCAAATTAACTTGATTTCCCGGTAATTATATGATACAATAAATCGATATACTAAATTGGAGGAATTAAAAATGGCACTGAAAGAATGCACAAAGAAAGAGGCAGCCAATTCTTATGAGCTCGTCGTTTCGGTAGACGGCGAGACCTTTGAAAAGGCAATCAACAAGGTATATAAAAAGCAGGTCAAGAGCATCAATGTACAGGGCTTCAGAAAGGGCAAGGCGCCCCGCAGGATCATCGAGAAGATGTACGGCACCGAGGTGTTCTATGACGACGCTATGCAGGAATGTTATCCCGACGCTCTCTATGACGCCGCCAAGGAGGCAGACGTGAAGATCGTCGGTGTTGAGTCGCTTGAGGCTGTTGAAGCCGGCAAGGACGGCTTTACCTTCAAGGCGCAGATCGTTGTCGAGCCCACCATGGAGATCGACGGCTACAAGGGTCTTGTCATAGAGAAGAAGTCCACAGAGGTCACCGACGAGCTGATCGAAAAAGAGATCGAGCAGGTCCGCGAGAGAAATTCGCGCCTTGTCACCGTTGAGGACAGAGCCGCCGAGAACGGCGACACCGCCGTGATCGATTTTGAGGGCTTTGTTGACGGCGTGGCTTTTGAGGGCGGCAAGGCTGAGGGTTACAACCTTTCTCTCGGCTCCGGCAACTTCATCCCCGGCTTTGAGGAGCAGATCGTCGGTCACACCACCGGCGAGGAATTCACCATCAACGTAAAATTCCCCGATAACTATCAGGCGGAGGAGCTCAAGGGCAAGGACGCCGAGTTCAAGATCGTTCTCCACGAGATCAAAACCAAGGAGCTTCCCGAGGTAGACGACGAGTTTGTTCAGGACGTTTCCGACAAGGAGACCCTCGATGAATACAAGGCGGAGCTCAGAGAGACCGTCGGCAAGCGCCTTAAGGACGAGGCTGAAAAGGACGTTGACGATCAGATCTCCGAAAAGCTCATGGAGCTGCTTCAGGGCGAGATTCCCGAGCAGATGTTTGACAACCAGACCAACGATATGATCAGAGACTTCGAGATGCGTCTGCGCTCTCAGGGCATGGATATGAAGACCTATATGCAGTATATGGGCATGGATATCAACGCTCTCAAGGGAATGTACAGAGACGAGGCGGAGAAGCGCGTCAAGCTCAGACTCGCGCTTGAAACCATCGCAAGAAAAGAAAACATCGAAGTGACCGAAGCCGATCTTGAGGAAGAGTATTCCAAGATGGCAGAGGCGTATAAAATGGACGCCGACAAGGTAAAGGACGCTGTTCCCGCCGATTCTCTCACCGAGGATATCAAGGTGCAGAAGGCGCTCACCCTTGTCAAGGACAGCGCGGAGATCAAATAATTGCATAAACCTTGATTTTCTGCCAACAAATAAACAGAAAGGTCTTGATATTATGGCATTAATACCCTATGTCGTTGAGCAAACCAACCGCGGTGAACGCTCTTATGATATTTATTCCCGTTTGCTTAATGACCGTATCGTTATGCTTAACGAGGAGGTCAATTCCGCGAGCGCAAGCGTCATCGTCGCCCAGCTTCTTTACCTTGAAAGTCAGGATCCCACCAAGGACATCAGCCTTTATATAAACAGCCCGGGCGGCAGCGTAACAGACGGCTTCGCTATCTATGACACAATGAAATATATCAAGTGCGACGTCTCAACCATCTGCATGGGCATGGCGGCAAGCATGGGCGCGTTCCTGCTTTCCGCAGGCACAAAGGGCAAGAGGATCGCGCTGCCCAACAGCACCATAATGATCCACCAGCCGCTTGGCGGCTACAAGGGTCAGGCGACCGACATGGAGATCCATACACGCTATATGCTCGACATCAAAGCACGCCTGAATCAAATTCTTTCCGAAAACACAGGCAAGCCCCTTGACATTATCAAGAACGACACCGAACGCGACAACTTTATGACCGCGCAGCAGGCGCTGGAATACGGTTTGATCGATAAGGTCATTGAAAAACGATAAAGTGAGGAAACACTTATGGCAAGCAAAACCGGCGACAAGGAGATTTATTGCTCCTTTTGCGGCAAGCCGCAGGATATGGTACTGCGGATGATTGCCGGCAACAGCGCGTATATCTGCGACCGTTGCGTTGATCTTTGCATGAACATTTTAGAGCAGTCGGGAGAGCTGGAGCGTGAAAGCTTCGGTTTGGAAAAAAAGCCTGCCGCGCCCAAGGCGCCCGAGGCTTCTCTTGACGAGCTTTTGAAGCCCAAGGAGATCAAGGCGATCCTCGATGAATATGTTATCGGTCAGGACAACGCCAAGGTCACCCTTAGCGTGGCGGTGTACAACCACTACAAGCGCGCCTTCGCCAATGACGAAACCGTCGATTTTGCCAAGAGCAACGTGCTTTTGCTCGGCCCCACGGGCGTCGGCAAAACACTGCTCGCGCAAACGCTTGCCAAGGCTCTCGACGTGCCGTTTGCCATCGCTGACGCGACCACCCTTACAGAGGCGGGCTATGTGGGCGAGGATGTGGAAAATATCCTCTTAAAGCTTATCCAGGCGGCTGATTTCGACATCGAGCGCGCCGAGCGCGGCATCATCTACATCGATGAGATCGACAAGATCGCCCGCAAATCCGAAAACCCCTCGATCACCCGCGACGTCAGCGGTGAGGGCGTGCAGCAGGCGCTGCTTAAGATCGTTGAAGGCACCGTGGCAAACGTGCCTCCGCAGGGCGGCAGAAAGCACCCTCAGCAGGAGTTTTTGCAGATCGACACCAAAAACATCCTCTTTATCTGCGGCGGAGCCTTTGACGGGCTTGAAAAGATCGTCGAAAAGCGCAAGGGTAACTCTGTTATCGGCTTTGAGTCGCTGATACAGGATAAGCAGACCCTCGACGCCACCGACTGGATGAAGGACGTCACCGCCCACGATCTGGTGAAATACGGCATCATTCCCGAGCTGATCGGCAGACTTCCCGTCATCACCGCGCTCAGCGGCCTTGATACCGACGCTTTGATACGCATCCTAACCGTACCCAAAAACTCCATCGTTCAGCAGTACAAGCGCTTGTTTGAGCTTGACGATGTGGAGCTCTATTTTGAGGAGGACGCGCTTAAGGCTATCGCCGAAAAAGCGCAGGAGCAGCGCACCGGAGCCAGAGGTCTGAGAGGGATCCTTGAGGGAATACTCACGGATCTGATGTTCGAAACGCCTTCCGACAGCACGATCGAGAAGATCATCATCACCAGGGAAGTCGTTACCGAGAACGCGCAGCCTCAGATCACGCGCAGAAAGGAAAAGCCTTCCTTTCCGCTGAAGCTGTCAAAAAAGGATCCCGGCAAGCGCTCCAAACGCAGCACCGCGTCGTGAACGGCAACGTAAAATTCCGACAGCGCAATAAAAAATGCTTTACAAACAGTTGATTCTGTGATATAATATTAAAGTTGACCTACGCCTCGGATCTTGGGTTAAGCCGCAAAGCGGAATTTCACAGCCTTTTTCTGAGACTTGGGCGAATATATTAAAAAGGTGGAATAAAAATGTTAAAAGAAGAAAAGCAAGCCATCATGGCTGAGTACGCTCTTCACGAGGGCGACACCGGTTCTCCCGAGGTACAGATCGCGCTTCTCACCAGAAGGATCAATGACCTCACCGAGCACCTCAAGATTCACAAGAAGGATCACCACAGCAGACGCGGCCTTTTGATGATGGTCGGTCAGAGAAGAAGCCTTCTCGGCTACCTCAAGGACGTTGACATCGAAAGATACCGTTCTATCATTTCCAGACTGGGCATCCGTAAGTAATTAACAAACAATCAGGGCAAGCGGGCGCTGTGTTCCCGCTTGCCCTCAATTCAAATACGGGATTCATCTCGGAGGGTTTTTGATTAATAATTTATGGTTATTGACCGGCGCTGCCTTTCAGCCGAACACGCGCAATAATCATAAATTATTAATCAACCCCCGTAAGATCCCGCCTACAATTATTTCAGAAAGGATTTTACAATGAACAGATTAATGACATTCGACAAGTACAGAGTATTTGAAACCGAATTTGCGGGCAGACCGCTCAAGGTCGAGACCGGCAAGACCACCCAGCTCGCCAACGGCGCCTGCATGGTGACCTACGGCGACACCACGGTTCACTGCGCGGTCACCGCATCCGCAAAACCCAGAGAGGGCGTCGATTTCTTCCCGCTTTCCGTTGACTATGAGGAGAAAATGTACTCCGTGGGCAGGATCCCCGGCTCTTATCTCAAGAGAGAGGGCAGACCCACCGAGCACGCTATCCTCACAAGCCGCGTCATCGACCGTCCCATCCGTCCGCTCTTTGACAAGAGCATGCGCAACGACGTTTCCATCGTCTGCACCGTTATGAGCGTCGATCCCGACTGCCAGCCTGAGATCATCGCCATGATCGGCGCGTCCATCGCCATCTCGATCTCCGACATCCCCTGGAACGGTCCCATTTCGGGCTGCTCCGTCGGTATGGTGGACGGCGAGTTTGTTATCAATCCCACCGAGGAACAGCGCAAGGTCAGCAAAATGAGCACCACCGTCGCTTCTACCTCCGACCGTATCGCGATGATCGAGGCGGGCGCCGACTGCGTTTCCGACGAGGATATGTACAATGCTATCATGTTCGGCCACGAGGCTAACCAGAAGATCATCGGCTTCATCAACGATATCAAGGCTGAGATCGGCAAGCCCAAGTTCGAGTTTGTCAGCCTTGAGCCCGACCATGATATGTTCGAGGCGATCAAGGCGTTTGCCGAGGAGGATGTAAAGGTCGCTCTCGACACCGACGACAAGACCGTCCGCGACGAAAGACTCAAGCCCATTTATGAGGCTGTCCACGCGAAATTTGACGAAATCTATCCCGAGCAGGAAGCGATGATCGACGAGTGCCTCTACAAGACCCAGAAATTCATCGTCCGCCGCTGGCTGCTTGACGAGCAGAAGCGTGTCGACGGCAGAGGCATGGACGATATCCGTCCTCTGGCTTCCGAGGTCGCAGTTCTGCCCAGAGTCCACGGCTCGGGTCTGTTCACCAGAGGTCAGACTCAGGTGCTCACCGTAGCGACCCTCGGTTCCATCGGCGACAAGCAGCTTCTTGACGGCATCGACGGCGAAACCGAGAAAAGATACATCCACCACTACAATTTCCCCAGCTATTCCGTCGGCGAGACCAAGCCCAGCCGCGGCCCCGGCAGACGTGAGATCGGCCACGGAGCTTTGGCTGAAAGAGCTCTGCTGCCCGTTATCCCTTCTGTTGAGGATTTCCCGTACGCGCTTCGCCTTGTTTCCGAGGTTCTCAGCTCCAACGGCTCCACCTCTCAGGGCTCTGTCTGCGGCTCCACGCTTGCGCTCATGGACGCGGGCGTTCCGATCAAGGCTCCCGTAGCCGGTATTTCCTGCGGTCTTATCACCGAGGGCGAGCGCTGGATGACCATGGTCGATATCCAGGGTCTTGAGGATTTCTTCGGCGACATGGACTTCAAGGTAGCCGGTACCCACGACGGCATCACCGCTATCCAGATGGACCTCAAAATCAGCGGTCTTACCCCTGAAATGGTCAAGGAAGCGCTTGAAAAGACCCACAAGGCGCGCCTGTTCATCCTCGACGAGGTAATGCTCAAGGCGATCGCCGAGCCCAGACCCGAGCTGTCACCCTACGCTCCCAAGATGTTCACCACCACCATCCCCGCCGATAAGATCAGCGAGGTCATCGGCAAGAGCGGCAAGGTCATCAAGGAGATCCAGGCTGAGTGCGAGGTCAAGATCGACATCGAGGAGGACGGCGAGATCGGACAGGTATTTGTCGCGGGTCTCGACGCCGAGAAGTGTCAGCGCGCGATCGACATCGTGCAGACCATCGCCTCCGATCCAGAACCCGGCGCAATCTACCTCGGCAAGGTAACGAGGATCATGGACTTCGGCGCGTTCGTTGAGATCGCTCCCGGCAAGGAAGGTCTTGTTCACGTTTCCCAGCTCGACGTCAAGCGCACCGAGAACGTCACCGATGTAGTCAACATCGGCGATATCATCCGCGTAATGGTCACCGAGATCGACGACAAGGGCAGACTCAACCTCAGCCGTCGTCAGGTACTGATCGACGTTGACGGTCTCACCCCCGAGGACAACGGCGGCGACAAACCGGCTCGTCCGCGCAGACCGAGAAACAACGACAGAAGAAACAGAAGATAAATGATAAAACGGCGTGTCATTCGGCACGCCGTTGCATTTTTGAAAAAACTTCT
>ONHJ01000079.1 GCA_900317595.1 uncultured Eubacteriales bacterium
GTGGTCACGGCGATGAACGCCTTTACAAAATCGTAGGAATTCGGGACGAGGATAGCGATCCGCGACGGCTTTGCCCCGCGGTTTTTCAGCACCGTGCGGAATTTTGCCGCATCCTCCGCAAGCGTGCGGAAGGTGTAGGACTTTCCGTTGTCCTCAACGGCTGTGCGGTCGGCGTATTCCTCCGAGCGCTCCTGCCACATCTGCGCCATTGTGTCGTAGCTCTTTGCCAAGCTGAAGGTTTCCTCGCCCGTGTATTTACGGTAGAGTTCGAGTGTGTCTGCAATCATTAATCTTCCCCCTTGATTGTGGCAGCACCGCACAATTAGCGGCGCACGCCTTGATTAAATTTTTTCTGCATATTCTTCAAGAAACTCCTCGCGCTGCTGGAGGTGTTTCGTAATTTCGTTGATCTGAGAAAAAGCGGGACGGTCGCCGCACATATCGGCGACGGGCTCGTCGATCACGACCTTTAAGCGGCTGTACCAATGGAGGCGGGGCTTTATATAGACCGGGACCACGGGACATTTGCTCTGCATTGAGATCAGCGCAGTCCCCGTTTTGAACTCCTTTACCTTTCCGTCGTCCTGATTTACGTGTCCCTCGGGAAACATAGTTACAACGTTCCCGTCTCTGAGGCTCTCGGTTATCTCCCTGAACGAGCCGATGTTGAAGTTGTCCGCGTCGATCGGGATACAGCAGCCCGCCGCGCGGAAGAAAGGTCCCGCCTTGGTTTCCATAAACGCCTGATGACAGACGAATTTCTGGCGGCGGTACCAAACGGCGAACATAACAAGTGCGGGATCGACGAAGCTTGTGTGATTAGACACCAGCAGTGCGCCGCCGCGGATCCTCTTTTTCGCCGCCTTTGAGGTGTATCTGATTTTCGGGCGGAGCCAGATGAGCCCGGGAAGCGCTCCCGAAACCCTGATAAGATCCATTAAAAAATATTTAAAGGAAAACAGCTTCGCCTTATTTTGCTTGCTCATAAAGCATTTTCTCCAAACTGATGATTTTTTCGCGCATTGCCTCGGAAATCGCCGCGAGGTTCTCCTTTTCGGAAAGGGAATCGTCATACAGCTCACGTGCGTACATCGGTTTTCCGATGATTACGCGGGCGCGCTTTTTGGTAAAGTATGCTCCGTTTGAAAACACGGGGATAATCGGCGCGCCGCTGAGCAGGGCGATATACGCCGCGCTCGGCTTGAAGGGCAGAGGGCGCTCCTCGCCCTTTAAGGGCAGCCTGCTCTCGGGGAAGATCTCAACCACGCCGCCCTTTTCGAGTATCTCCTGCGACTTGGCGACAAAGCTGAAATCGCGGGCGTCGCGGTCGACGCGGATCCCGCCCATCATTTTCAGGAACAGCCCCAGAGGCTTTTTGTTGAACAGCACCTCCGCCATCTGACAGCGGAGCGTGCGGAAGAAAAACACAAAGAGGTAAACGCCGTAGTCCCACACCGAGGTGTGGTTTGACACGATCACGGCAGAGCCTTTGATCCTGCGGCTCTGCGCGCGTTTGTCCTCGTAACAGACCTTTGTGCGGAAAACCGCCTTCTGAACGGGATAAGCGGTGATTTTTACAAAGGCGTTCCAAAACTTAATCAGCATCGTTATTCGAGCTCCTTATAAAATCGTAAAGCTCCTTTACGGTGTTAAGGCTTCCGTCGGCGTTCTGCGGGAACGGAACCGCAAAGTCCTCCTGAAGCTTTGAAATCATCGCGAAGTAGTCAAGGCTGGTGCCGCCCAGGTCGGTGAAGAAATCGGACTCGGGTGCGACGGCCGACACATCCTTGTCGAGCGCGACCGCGACGACCTGACGCAGATGGAGCATCAGCTCGTCCTGATCATCGTCCGAGGTTCGGCTGCGCGGATCGACGATATTCAGCCTGCCCGCGCGGTAGGCGTCGCTCAGGCGCTTTCGGTTGAGCTTGAACTCATCGCCTGCCATAAGCGGATCGCCGATGTAGGCGATTTTGCCGATCTGACCGGTGAGCTTCTGCTCGGCGAGGCGTTTTTTCAGGTCGCTGTCGAGCTTTTGGAGCTGCTCGGAGGTGGAGTAGCGGTTCACAGATACGAGAAGCACGGGAGTTTTGCCGTCGCTTATCAGGCAAACGCCCTCGGCGCCCGCGCGCAGCAAAGGCTCGATCAGATTCGGATTGAGGTTTTCGCCGTTCGAGGCAACGATCAAATCGTCGGCTCTGCCGAGGATGTAATACTTTCCGTTCCTGCACTCGGCGAGGTCGCGGGTATTGAACCACTCGTTTTTATCGGTGACGGTCTTTTTGCCGTCCTCGATTATATATTTGGCGATCACCTGTCCCCTGACAAGCAGCTCGCCCTTTTCGTTGATTTTATATTCGGCGTAGCTCATCGGCCTGCCTACCGAGCAGGCGTTGAGCACCCTCGGGTCGTCCGAGAGCTCGACCGAGGTGATTCCTATTTCGGTCATTCCGTAACCGTCCGCAAGGCGGTAGCCGATGGCATTGAAGAACTCGATCACCTCGGGGCGTATCGAGCTGCCGCCCGTGATGAGGAAGCAGATGCTCTCGCCGAACAGGTTCTCTCTTACCTCCCTGAACGCCTTTTTTGCAAAGGCGGCGTGGAGCGCGGGGAATTTTGAGAGCTTGCGCGAGATTTTAATGCCCTTCAAAAACTTGGCGTAGGTTTTTTCGCCGCGGCTCTTTATGGTCTTTACCGCCTGGTCGTAAACGGTTTCCCAGAAAAGCGGGACCGCAAAAATATGGGTGACCTTGTGGCGCTTTATGGTGTTTACGATCGTCTGAGGAGCCATATCGTTCAGCTGGACAAAGGCGCGCGAGAAGAACGCGAACCAGATGTACATCGCGATGAGCCCGAAAACGTGATAGAAGGGCAAAAAGGCGAGCTGCTTGATGTAGCCCTCGTAGTGGCGCTTAACGAGCGCGCACTCTTTGATTATCTGATAGCTGTCGTGGATCTGGCAGCGGAACTCCCCGGCGGAGTAGGCGCAGATTTTTACGTGGTCGGAGGTTCCCGAGGACATCACTAAAATCTCGCCGCCGAAGGCTTTGGGAGAAAGGGCGGTTTCGGATTTTTTGATTTCATCGGCAGGAATTGTGCGGACGGAAAACCTGCGTCCGTCGGAGATGACCGCTCCCGCGCCGCAGTCGGCGAGCGCCTGCTCAAGTGCAGAGTCGCTCAGGCGGAGGTTGAGCAGCAGCGGACGGCAGCCGCAGAGCAGAATCGCCCAGAACAGCTCGATCCAAAGCAGGCTGTTTTCCATACTGAGTCCCACGACCGTGCCTTCGGGCAGGCCGAGGGCGGTATTGAGGGTTGAGGCAAGGCGCAGAATATCGTCGTATGCCTCGCCGTAGGTTGTCTTTTTTATTCGGTAGCCCTCGCTCTTTTCGTACATAAGATTTGATTTTTCGCTGAACATCAGCTCAAACAGTGTCGAAAAGCCGACGGGCAGGCTGTCGAGTTTTTTCAGCTTATCCTCGACAAAAGAGTCGATGGAATTGAAATTTCCTAATCCTAACGCTTCCATAAATCATTTCCGTTTCTATTTTCAGGGTTATATTGGTTATATTATTATTTTTATGCGCACACAATAGATTATACTACAAACCCGGTGCACATTTCAAGTATTTTCGACACTTTCCGGCTTCGCTTGCTCAGGTGCACAATTTATCCGCCGGAGCTGTTGCAGGTGTTGCAGGTAAAAACGTTGTTTTTATATATGTCTTTCTTTATAGGAGTTATTGTATTTACCTGCTCCACCTGCAACACAAAGCTGATTATAAAAAGGCCGGGCTAAAAATACAACCCGACCTGATTACTTAAAATATTACTTATAGCTTGCGGCAGGGCGCACACATTGGTGCGCCCCTACAGTGTTAAGGTAAACTTTGCTGAAACACTTATAACTTAATGACTTATAACTTAATGACTTATAACTTATAACTTTAGACTCACTTCTGACTGTTCCTGCGCTTTTTTACGCTCACGGCGTCAAGCTCGAACCAGAAGGTGTTATTTTTGACGTATAAATTCATTCTACAGCCGCCTCATAAGGGGATTGAACCGCCGCTCGTGCGAGAGAGTCGTCAAAGGTCCGTGACCCGGCACTACGGTGTAATCGCCGTCAAGCTCCTTGACCCTCTTAAGCGACCGAAGCATCATATCGTCGTCGCCCGATGGCAGATCTGTCCTGCCGTAGGACTCGCAGAATAGCAGGTCGCCCGCAAGCATCACCTCGTCAAAGAGGAAAACGCCGCAGCCCGAGGTGTGTCCGGGAGTATAAAGGTAGGTGATCTCGGTTTCGCCGAGATTGAAAACCTCGCCGTCCTCAAGCAGGATATCGGCGCCGAACGGCGTGAACGGGAGCCCGTGGGCGCGCGTGCCGTTAAGATAAGTATCGCTGAGGAAAACGTCGTTATGTCTGCCGGTGACGATTTTCGCGCCGTATTTGTCGGCAAGCTGCTTTGCGTAGCAGATGTGGTCGTAATGGCCGTGGGTCAGCAGCACATATTCCAGCTTTCCGCCGTCCTTGTCTATCTGCGCCTCGAGCGAGCCGGAGCGCTCTCCGGGGTCTGAAACAGCCGCCTTGCCGGTGGCTTCGTCCACCAGATAGCAGCAGTTGGTTTGCAGCATGGTAACGGGATAGATTTGTACTTTTATCATTTTTTCAAGTCCTTTGAGTCGATGTCGATGGTCACGGGGCCGTTGTTGCACAGCGTGACCTGCATATCGGCGCCGAAAACGCCGCGCTCCACCTTGGCTACGCCGCCGTCAAGCAGCCGCTGACAGAAAAACTCATAGAGCGGCTCGGCTGTTTCGGGGCGTGCCGCGCCGATAAAGCTCGGGCGTCTGCCGTGGGAGCAGTCGGCGCAGAGCGTAAAATTGGATATTACCAGCACCTCGCCGCCCACGTCGGCAAGCGCAAGATTCATCTTATCGTTTTCATCGGTAAAAATGCGCAGACCTGCGATCTTGTCGGCAAGCACCTCGGCGTCTCTCTGAACGTCGTCCCGCTCAACGCCGAGCAGGATAAGGAAGCCCTTGCCGATCTCGCCGACGGTTTCTTCGCCGACGGCGACATTCGCGCGGGTAACGCGCTGGAGTATAGCTTTCATTTTATACCTCTTAAATTAAAAAACTCTCAACTGAAACTACAGTCTCTTGATCTCCTCGATGCCGTTGATATCCGACAATCTCGAGATAACACCTCTGAGGTGATCTCTGCCGGCGACATCGATGGTGACGGTGACGACCGCCTTTCCGTTTTTCAGCTCACGGGAATTGAGTGTGTGGATAAAGATGTGCATATTTGAGAGCTGGATGGTGACGTCCGCCAGCAGACCGGTGCGGTCGGCTGCGATGATCTGCAGGGTACTGCGGAACGCCTCGCCCGTGTCGGATTCCCAATGCGCCGATACCCAGCGCTCCGGCTCCTCGCTGTCATTGAGGTTCGCAGGCACGTTGGTGCAGCTCCGCTTGTGGATCGAAACGCCGTAGCCGCGGGTGATATAGCCGATGATCTCGTCGCCGGGAAGCGGGTTGCAGCAATTCGAGAACTTGACGAGCACGTCGTCGTTGCCCTCGATGATAACGCCCGAGGACGCGCGCTTGCGCCTGACCGGAGCAGGCGGCACCTTGATGTTCTCAATTCCGCTGGCGTAGGTCTTTTGGTACTCCTCCTTGAGGCGCGGCATTATCTTCCAAAGCTGGATGCCGCCGTAGCCCACAGCCGCGTAAAAGTCATCGAGCGTGTTATACTGCTTCTTCATGTTGACGTTGACAAAGAAGTCAGCCATTTCCTCGTCGTTGAGGTTCATGCCCTGCCGCTTAAATTCGCGCTCAACGATCTGCTTGCCCTCCACGATGTTTTCGTCGCGCTTTTCGCGCTTAAACCACTGGCGGATCTTGGATTTTGCCGAGGCGGTTTTGCAGATATCTATCCACGCGCGGTTGGGATGCTCCTCCTTTTGGGTGATGATCTCGCAGATCTCGCCCGTTTTGAGCGCGTGGTCGATCGGAACGATCTTGCCGTTGACCTTGGCGCCCACCATGCGGTGACCCACCTGAGTGTGGATGAGATAGGCGAGGTCGATCGGCGTGGAATCGCGCGGCAGGCTCATAACATCGCCCTTGGGAGTAAAGACATAGACGTCGTTTTCGCCGAAGTCGTTGCGTATATTGCGCGCGATGTCGGTTGAATCCTCGGTTTCAAGCTGGTCGAGGATCATTTGCTTTACCTTTTCTATGTTTTTGCTGACACGGTCGCCGCCCTTGGGGTCGGACGCCATGCCGAGCTTGTATTTCCAGTGCGCCGCGATTCCGTATTCGGCGGTGTAGTGCATTTCCCAGGTGCGGATCTGCACCTCGAATGGGATCGCCTTGTTGTCGAGCACGGTGGTGTGCAGGCTCTGGTACATATTCTGCTTGGGCATGGATATATAATCCTTGAAGCGGTTTGGGATCGGCTTGAAAATATCGTGTACCACGCCCAGCACGTTGTAGCAGTCGGGAACGGTGTCGACTATCACGCGCACCGCGAAGACGTCAAAAATATCGTCGATGCTCTGGTTGCGCATGATGGTCTTGCGGTAGATGCTGTTGATGCTCTTGACTCTGCCGCTGATATAGACATTAGGAATGGTGTCCTTGGTTTTTTCGGTGATCTGTTCCTTTATGGATCTTATAAAATCGGCTCTGCCCTCCTCATTGAGCATCAGCGCATCCTCGATCTCCTTGTAGCCCACGGGATCGAGATATTGCAGCGAGCGGTCCTCAAGCTCCTCCTTGATGCGCTTGATACCGAGACGGTGCGCTATAGGCGCGTAGACCTGCATATTCTCAACGCTCTTGTCGCGGCGCTTCTGCTCGGGCATACAATCCATCGTGCGCATATTGTGCAGGCGGTCGGCAAGCTTGATGATGATGACGCGGATGTCGTCCGCCATGGCGATAAGCATTTTGCGTATATTTTCCGCCTGCTGCTCCTCGCGGGTCGAGTACGGGATCTTTGAGATCTTGGTCACGCCGTCGATAAGCTTGGCGACGTCGTTGCCGAAGCGCTTGCGGATCTCGTCAAGCATTACCGGAGTGTCCTCCACCACGTCGTGCAGCAGAGCGCCGCAGATGCTGTCGGTGTCAAGTCCCATTTCGGCGATTATGCACGCGACAGAGGTGGGATGCAGAATATACGGAATGCCCGAGACCCTGCGCTGGTCGCCGTGTGAAGCCTCGGCGAATCGGTAGGCGTCCTCGATTTTTTTCATATCGTAGGCGTCGCTTCCCGATCTTTCAAGGATACCTACAAGCTCCGTAAAGTCCTGATAGTGGGCGATATTTTTCAAGATTAACCTTGCCTTTGACAGGGCGAAGCGTGATTTGATTGGTTTTGAGACCTTCGCGGATCTCGATAAGCCCCAGCTCGTTCATAGCCTCCAGCATGATCCTGAGCTTGCCGCAGCCGATACGGTAGCCCAGCCTGCCGACGAGCGTTTCGGTTTTTTGGAAATACCCGCCGTTTTCGCGCAGAAAACGGTAAAGCAGGGCAAAATCCTCGCGTGACGGGCATAGAGCGGAAAGCTGTGCGCGGCTGAGCGCACCTCCGCGGCAGAAGGTCTCGAAATCGCGCTGACCCGAAAGTATCGCCTGCGGATCGTCGCTACTGCGCTTAAGATCCTTTATGATCACCGAAACAGAGATGCTGCCGTTGTATTCGTTCAGGTCAAGCCCGGCGGCAACGTCAAGCACAGCTCCCTTTTCATAGGGGAACTCCTCGGCAGAGGTGGAAAAAAGCATTGCCGAAAAGGCTGTTCCGCCGCGCGAGAACACCAGCCGCAGATGTTTATTATTCGAAAGCGGAATTATATTTGCGAGCGTCATGTTGTAAAAGCCGAATACGGGCGTCGGGTTGCCGGCGCCGTAGGGCTGCAAATAGGAAAGCTCCCTGACCAGCTCCACCGAAACGGAAGCCGGATTGAGCTTGCACTCGATATTCAGCCGGTCAAAGGGCATTTGCCCAATGCTGTCGGCGTATTGATTTATTCTTTTGCGGAACGATCCGATGTTTTCGGAGCGCAGCGACAGACCGACAGCCATTGGATGACCGCCGTAATGAGTGAGCAGGTCGGCGCAGGCGGCGACGGCGTCGCAGAGCGCAAATCCCTCGATGCTCCTGCCCGAAGCCTTGGCAAATTCGCCGTCGCGCGAAACGATGATGGCGGGTTTTCCGTAGATCTCCTTGATGCGCGAGGCGACGATGCCCACAACGCCCTGATGCCAGCCCTCGCCGTCGATAACCAGCACCTTATCCATAACGAGCGACGGGTCGCGCTGCACGCGCTCGTCGATACCGCGAATGATCTCGCGCTCGATCTGCTGACGCTCGGCGTTGTCGGATCCCATTGTCGCGGCGATATCATCCGCCTCGGACTCATCCTCGGTCAGCAGCAGCTCGACGGATTTTCCCGAAAGCCCGAGCCTGCCGACGGCGTTTATGCGCGGCACCAGCGTAAAGGAAACGCTGCCCGCGGTGATCTCTTTTCCGGCAAGCCCCGCGTTGCGAATGAGAGCGAGGATTCCGGCGCGGTCGTTGTTCATCAGGCTTTGCAGGCCGCGCTTTACAAACACGCGGTTTTCGCCGCGCAGATCAACGATGTCGCCGATGGTGCCGATGCTGAGCAGGTCGGCGTAATTGTCGAGCAGAGAGTCGGCGTCGCAGTATTCGCCCTCCAGCGCCATTATCAGCTTGAAGGCGACGCCCACGCCCGAAAGCTCCTTGAAGCGTGAGGGGCAGTCGGGACGGTGCAGATCGACAACTGCTGCCGCGTCGGGCAGTTCGCCGAGCGGCATATGGTGGTCGGTGACTACGGTGTCGATGCCTAAGGACTTGGCATAGGCGATCTCACGGATCGCGGCGATGCCGTTGTCTACCGTTATAATCAAGTTTACGCCTTTTTCATGCAAAATATCCACGGCGTGCATATTCATGCCGTAGCCCTCGTACTCGCGCGAAGGGATATAGTAAATAACGCACGCTCCGACAGCCTCGAGATATGAATAGAGCAGCGCGGTCGAGGTGACGCCGTCGGCGTCATAATCGCCGTAAACGCAGATGGATTCGCCGTTTTCGATCGCCGCCTTCACGCGCGCGCAGGCTTTGTCCATGTCCCTGATCTCAAGGGGCGAGGCGATTTGGCTGTCATTATATAAAAAATCCTCGATTTCCTCCGGGGATGTGATGCGCCTGATCTGGAGCAGCATCGCGATTATGCCCGGCAATTGATATCGTGTCTGAATGGCTTTTGCCTCGTTTTTATCGAGCGGCGCAACTGTCCAAAGCTTCAAAGCATATCACTCCCTTCTTTTTGTGAATAATCAATATTGTAAGTGTTTAAGAGCAGGCTCTGCCGAGCATATCCTCAGCGTGAGAGAGCGCTGCCTGTGTGATATCGACGCCGCCGATGATGCGCGCCAGCTCTTTGACGCGGCCGCCGTGATCGAGCGGCGAAACGACGGTGAAGGTCCTGCCCTGCTCCACCCGCTTTTCGATTAGGTAATGGTGGTCGGCAAGCGCGGCGATCTGCGCCTGATGTGTGACGCAAAGCACTTGACTTTCGCGCGAGACCTGCTTTAGCTTCAAGCCGACCTTTTCGGCGGCGGAGCCCGAGATACCGGTGTCGACCTCGTCGAAAATCAGGGTGTCAACGTCGTCGGTGGCGGCAAGAACGGTTTTTATGGCGAGCATCATGCGCGAAAGCTCACCACCCGAGGCTATCTTTGCCACGGGGCGCGGCGTTTCGCCGGGGTTGGCTGAGATCAGCAGCTCCGCCTTGTCGATGCCGTCAGGAGTCAGTTCGGTGCTCTCGAACCGAGGGATAAGCTCCACGTTAGGCATATTCAAAAACCGCATTTCTTCCTTTACCTTCGCGGCGAAGGTATTTGCCGCCTTTTTGCGAAGATCGCTGAGCTTTTCAGCCATAGCCGCCGCTTTTTCCTTTGCTTCGGCGCAGGCGGCGATCAGCTCGTCGCGGTCGCGGTCATAATTCAGCAGCTCCTCCAAGCGGGTCTGCATCTGCTCCGCCAAAGCCGGCAGCTCGTCGGCTTGGCAGTTGTATTTGCGGGTAAGGCGGTTGAGCAGATCGAGCCGCTCCTCTATTTCCTCCAACCGCTGCGGGTCGCTCTCGAGGTTGTCGACGGCGTCGTTCAGCGCCTCCATGCAGTCGCGAAGATTATAGTAAACATCGGTCAAAGCATCGGAAAGCCCCTGATATTCGGCGTTGTAGGAAGCTGCGTCCTGCATTGCCGACGCGGCGATATCGACCGCCTCGGCTCCGCCGTTCGACTCCTCGCCCTCGAGCGCCAGCTTTGCCCTGCTGAGCAGGTTGAAGATCTTTTCGAAGTTGAGCAGCGTGGTGCGCTCAGCTTCCAGTGCTTCCTCCTCGCCGATCTGAACGTCGGCGTCAAAAAGCTCCTGAGACTGGAACTGCAAGATGTCGATCTCGCGCAGGCGTTCGCTTTCATCGGAGTCGGCTTCATTTAATTTCTTTTGCAGAATTTTATATTGACGGTACAGCTCCCGATAATCGTCGATTAGCGGAAGAAATCCGCCGTAGCTGTCGATATAGCCCAGATGGGTCTCGGGCGAAAAAAGCTCGTAGCTTTCGTGCTGTCCGTGTATGTTGATAAGGCTTGAAGCCAGCGCGCGCAGCATAGACACGGTTGCGGGTCTGCCGTTGATCTTGCAGACGCTTTTGCCGCTTTGGCTGAGCGTGCGCTGCAGGATCAGCACGTCGTCCTCCAAGTCAAAGCCCAGCTCGCCGAGCTTTTTCGCGGCGGTTTTATTGACGTCCTCGAACGTAGCGCTGACAAAGGCGCTGTTCGCACCCGTTCGGATGATCTCCTTCGAGGTGCGCTGCCCTAAAATGGCGTTGATCGCGTCGATTATGATACTTTTTCCGGCGCCCGTTTCGCCCGTCAGCACGTTGAGCCCTTCGGAAAAATCGATGGAGGTTTTTTCAATAACGGCGATATTTTCAATATATAAAGTCTTTAACATATGTATCACCTTAGCGTTAGTTTGAGCGTTGCGGTCAGCGCCGCGGCATCCTCCGAGGTGCGGCAGGCGACAAAGATAGTGTCGTCGCCCGCGATAGTGCCGACTACGGCGGCGTTTTCGTCGGAATCCATTGCCGCGCAGACGGCGTTCGCAGTGCCGCTGAGCGTTTTGATGACAACAAGATTCTGCGCCTGCTCCACCGAGCGCACCGAACCCGCGAACAGCCTGTTAAAGCCGCCGCGCAGATCGGGGTCGCGGCCGGTGTCTGAGATATAGCGGTATTTTCCGTCGCTGCCGAGCGTTTTCACCAGTCTCAGATCCTTGATATCGCGCGAGATGGTCGCCTGCGTCGCCTTATATCCCGCTTCCTTAAGAAGCGCTATGATCTCATCCTGAGTTTCCACAGGATGCTCGGAAATGATCTCCAGAATTTTTTGATGTCTGCCGGTCTTCATCAAAATTCCCTCTCTTTGAGCTTTTCATTGAGCTTTCGGTAAAAATTGCGCTGCTTGACGGAAAGCAGGATAAGCGGAAGCGCTGATTTTTTTATTCGGACAACGTCGTCCTCGGTGATGTTGATGTTGGTTTCGCCGTCGATCGACAGCACGCAGCTGCAGCCTGCCGGTATCTTGACCCGCACGGAAAGCTCGGCGTCGGCGTCGAAGAGCACCGACCGCGAAAACAGCGAGTGCGGGCAGACCGGCGTCATCAAAAGGCAGTCCATCTGCGGTGAGATTATGGGACCGCCCGCCGAAAGCGAGTAGGCGGTGGAGCCGGTGGGCGTGGAAAACAGCAGCCCGTCGGCGCGGTATTTGGAAATGACCTCGCCGTTGAGCGAGAGCGTGAAGTCAACGATCTTCGACAGCGTGCCGTGAGTGACGACCGCGTCGTTGACGGCGAGATAGCGGAACGCCCTGCCGTGTGAAGATATCTCCACATCGAGCAGGATGCGGTGCTCCGCCTCATACTCTCCGCTGACCAGCTTTTTGAGATCGCCGATCTCGTCGATCTCAACATTCGCCGCAAAGCCCAGCCGCCCCACGTTGACGCCGATAAGCGGCGTGGAGGTTATGGCGGCGTATTTGGCGGCGTGGATTATCGTGCCGTCGCCGCCGACCGTGACGGCGATGTCGGCGATTTCAAAAAGCCGTTCAATGGTTTCGGCAAAGTCTGCGCCGCAGTCGTTAAAGGTCCCGCGGCAATCGGGCGGCAGCAGCACCTCTGCGCCCGCAGAACGCAAAATACCAATGATCCGCTTGGCGCAGGAAATTGCGTTTTCTTTTGTGAGGTTGACAACAAGAGCTATCTTCATTTGGAGTTGAAAGTTGAGTGTTGAGAGTTGAGGGTTTTGGAGCCCATCAACAATGGTCATGCCTGTTTATCACTTATCCAGCGCCTCGTGAGAGCGGCGGACAAGCTCTTCGGGAGAGATATCGGTAAAGCTCTGCGGATCGTCGGATCGACGCAGATGAATGAGGTATTCAATGTTGCCCTCGGGACCTTTTATCGGAGAAAAATCGAGCCCGAGCACGTCAAAGCCGTTTTGCAGGCAAAAATCAAAAATGCCGCGCACCACCTCGGCGTGAACCGCGGGATCGCGCACGACGCCTTTTTTGCCGACCTTTTCCCTGCCCGCCTCAAACTGCGGCTTTATCAGGCAGACCGCCTGCGCGTCATCAGCCATCAGGGCGCGCGCCACGGGCAAAATCAGCTTAAGCGAGATGAACGAAACGTCCACCGAGAAAAAATCTATCAAATCAGGCACCTGCTCGCGCGTGACCTTGCGCATATTGGTGCGCTCCAGATTGACCACGCGATCGTCGGTACGCAGCTTCCATGCGAGCTGACCGTAGCCGACGTCGACGGAATACACCTTTGCGGCGCCGTTTTGAAGCATGCAATCGGTGAAGCCGCCCGTTGACGCGCCTATGTCCATTGCGATACTGCCGTTGAGGTCAAGGTCAAAGGCGGAGATCGCCTTTTCAAGCTTCAAACCGCCCCGGCTGACATATTTAAGCGTGGCGCCGCGCACCTCGATCTGCGCGTTGTCCTCATACACGGCGCCGCATTTGTCTGCCTTTTGGTTGTCGACATACACCTGACCCGCCATGATGATCGCCTTCGCCTTTTCGCGGCTTTCGGCAAAGCCCCTTTCATGCACCAGAATATCAAGTCTTTTTTTCATGGTAAATATCCTTTTTGATAACGTCGACCATTCCCTTGCTGTCGAGCTTAAGCATTTCAAGCGCCTCGTTGACGCTCATCTGCTTGACGAACTCGTCGCCGATCGCCTTGATGTGGTAGTTGCCCCTGAAGCCGCTGAACACGAGCAAATCGGCAAAATTGCGGGCAATGCCGCCGTTTTTCACGCCCTCCTCAAAGAACCAGACCTCCTTGAAGCGCGATGCAAAGAACACCGCCTCACGGGTGACGGGCTTGATTTTGCAGAGCTTGAGGATGCAGACGTCCAGACGGTGCCGCCGCAGCGCCTCCCTAGCCTTGCAGGCGTAGGAGAACAGCCTGCCGTAGGTGACGATCAGGTAGCGCGCGTTGGGGTTGCCGTAG
>ONHJ01000018.1 GCA_900317595.1 uncultured Eubacteriales bacterium
GAGTTGAGCGCCGTGCTGTTGCCGCGCACCTTGAATAACACGTCTCCGCTGAGCACTGAGCTGTCGGTATCGGTGATTGCGATTTGCGCGTTGACATAGCCGTCGGATTTCAGCAGGGACGCGCCGTTGCCGTTCTCAGTACGGATGTCGATCCTCGGTACGGAAAGATTATTTGCTCCTGTTGAGGCAAGGTCAAACGTGTCGCTGTAAACATATGTTTCCTTGTTTCATTCCAATGGTCACACATACCGCCAGCCGCAGCGTTGTCTCGACCTGTGATTTGTGACCTGCAGACATTAAGCTCAAGTCCGGGCAATGGCTCCTGCAAAGAAAAGATCCGAACCTTTTGCTTTTCGGCAAACTGTTCGGATCTTTGGAATTATTCGGTTATTTCAAAATTTCTGCGATATTGTGCCGCTCAGTTTTCGGCAAGCCTTCTCTGCATCTCGGTGACGTCCCTGATGTCGCGTCTGCCGTCCTTGTTCACATCGCTGATGTACTGCACGATCTCGCCGTCTCTGCCGCGATATCCCGCCGCCTCAACGCCGTCGTTTTCGGGAAAATCGCAAAACTCCGCAAGGCAGCGCTGCATTTCGGTGGCGTCGTTGATCGTGCAATAGCCGTCCGCGTTCAGGTCGCCTATCCTCTCGCCTATGTTCAGCCTGTCAAGAGCCTCCTTCAAGCCCGGAAAACGCAGCGACGCGTCCTTCGCTCTCCACTTCTCTATGCCTCCCTGAAGCCAGAAGAAGCTGTCGGAGCTGACCTCATACACCGCGTAGCCGTTGCCGTAAGGCTGCAAAATGCCGTCGGTGCGAAAAACTCTGTCGGCGATCACATTATAGGTGCCGCCGTAGGGCAGCTTAAACCATGTTTCGCCCTTGACCAACGCCCAATCCACAACGTCGCCGCTTTCGTGATAATACAATTCATCGTAGCATTTCACCGTGTTTTCCTCGCCGAAGTCCTGAACATCGTATTTTATGCCGTTGCTTTGCAAAAATTTCTGCTTGAACAGAAGATTTTCGCCGTATTGCGGCACACCTATGCGCTGCCCGATCTCAAAGCGGTCAAGTATCTCCTGAAGATCGGGGTAAGCAGCCTCGTCCTCGATTTCCTTAAGATCGAAAAACCGCTCTTGCTTCGCGTCATAGATACCGTAGAGGAACTCAAATGGATATGCAATGTCATTCGCGGCGATCGCTCTGCCAAAAAGCACTCTTTCGAGCTCGACCTCCAGACGGAGCCCCGTTTCCGCGCGGATAAGAGCCCAATCGGTCTCGCCGCCGGCTTGATGATAATAGACTTCCTCATAGACAAAGCCCTCCCATTCGGACGTCAAAGGGTCTCTGCCTTCGCAATACTGCGTATTAAAAACGTCGTAATAGCGGAGCTGCCTGCCGTCTGCAGCCGTCGGAAACGCGAAGACGCCGATCAGCAGCGCGGCAGAGAGGATCATCGACAATAGTTTTTTCATAATTCTTCCTCCTTTCGGATAAATAGAATATTTATGGATAAATAGTAACGCTGTTGGCGCCGGTTATCGTGAACGAAGCCTGTGCGCTGTTTCCGCCCGTATCATAAGCCCGCACGGAATAGCTTTCCCAGCGGTTCAAAGCCAAGCCGTAGTCCTGCGGTCTGAACATAAAGACCTTATAGCCCGCATCGGTAAGGCGCGGCTTGACCACCAGCGTTACGTCGAACATCTTACCGTTTTCGCGGAAGAAATCCAGCCGCACATAGGTGCTGTTAAAGAGCGCGCTTTCCTCTCTGAACCGAAAGACAATATAGCCCGTGAACGGCTCGGAAACGACCTCATACACGGTTGAAGGCTCTGTTTCAGGCGGGTCGGTCTCGAATGCCGGATCATTCTCCTCGGGTGCAGTCGTCGGCTCGGTGACCGGCTCCGTTGCGGAAGTTGGCTGAGCGGCGTCCGTGGGCGCTTCGGTCACGCCTTGGGTGACGGCCTCCGTGGGAGGCTGAGCGGCTTCGGTCGTCGGCTGTGTAGCTTCGGTCGTCGGCTGAGCGGCTTCGGTCGTTGCGGGCGTTTCGGAAGAAAAGGCTTGAGCCGTCGGTTCTTCCTCACGCGGCAGCGTTTCATTCGACGGATAATAACAGCTTGGCTCTGTTTCTCCCGGCACGGTCGGAGCTGCCGCGGTATAGGCTTCGCTCGTATCAGCGGCCGTATGATCCTCCTGCGGAACAGTGGTGTCCTCGGAAACCGCCAAGGAGTGCGGCGCGACCACCTGCCCTGGATTCACCGGCGGCTTTCCGAAGCCAAACGTGAGTCGCAGCGTGAGAACGACGGCGGTGACAAGGCAGACGACAGCCGCAGAGCCGATGACAAAAGGTCGGAGGAACATCGGGATCGGCTTTTTATTCGTTTTCGGAATATTAACGGCTTTTTCGATCCAGCTCTCGGGCGTTTTCAGATTGTCAAACGCAGTGAAACGGAAATCGCTCAATCCTCATCACCTCCGTAAATCGTTCTCAGAATATCCCGCCCGCGTTTCAGCAGCGACTTAACGGTGTTTTCTTTCTTATTAAGAATTATCGCTATCTCCTTCACCTTGTAGCGTTCGCAATAATAGAGGTAAAGCGCGTCCCGGTAAGGAGAGGGAGTTCGGGACAGCGCCCACGACATATCGCCCGCTTCGTCGTTAAAGGGCACAGCTTCTTCCTGATACGCGGCGGATGAACGGCGGTTTTTGCGCATATAGTCGACACATTCGCGGATAGCGACTCGGATAAGCCACGCCTTGAGGTGTTCTTCGCTTTCAAAATCGGGGGATCTGAACCAAAGCTTGGAGAAGGTATTTTGAAAGCAGTCCTCGGCGTCCGCCATATTCTGCAGGCGCATGACACACACGCCCGTGACCGTGTCGGCATATTTGCGGACGGCTTGCTCAAACGAAAGCCCCGCAAAGCATTTTTCGCTGTTCACTTTTCCCCCTCCTTTGTCAATAATACGTTCCAAGACGGCTGTACGGTTGCATTCGATTTTTTCATTATTATTTTGATTTCGCGGAGATCGTGACGCAAAGCACGCCGACTGTTTATTATATATAAGTATAGGCTCGGCGCTTTGGACGCCTTAATGTCTTTAGCTTAAGCAAATCGTACGGCGATTTGCAGGTATGACACAATCCTTATGTTGACGACATAGCCTTAAGTCGGGCTGCGAAGCGTTACGCGCGGTACACTGCCCGTACATCTGAAAAATACACAAAAAACATCAGCAAAATTTGTGCAAGATAATATTTTTTCTCGCTAAAAAAAGCAAGTTGCACAAACAATCCCTCTCGGAGTTGTTCAAAGAGCGGATTTTTTCATTTTTCCAAAAACGCATTGTTTAATCTATACAAATATGATATACTTAGAAAGTGAGATTTTATATATTTAGAAGTATTGCAATAAAACTATTTTGAAGGGAGTTTTTTCTTTGAAACAATACGACGCAAAAAAAATTCTGAACATTGCGCTGGCAGGTCACAGCGGCTGCGGCAAAACCTCCGTGGCGGAGTCCATTCTCTATCTCGCCAAGGCGAGCGACAGATTGGGAAAGATTGCCGACGGCAACACTACGCTGGACTTTGACAGCGAGGAAATCAAGCGCAAGGTCTCTATTATGACCGCCGTTGCGCCCATAGAATGGAAGGGAACCAAAATCAACCTCATCGACACCCCCGGTCTGTTTGACTTCGCGGGCGGCGTCGCCGAGGGCATGCGCGCCGCAGACACCGCTCTGATCGTTGTTTCGGGCAAGGACGGCGTCAACGTCGGCACCGAAAAGGCTGTTGAAGCCGCCGACAAAGCGGGTCTGACCAAGATGTTCTTCGTCAACGGTCTTTGCGACGAGGACGCGCGCTTCTACCGCGTATTCGAGAACCTGAAATCCACCTTCGGTCCTTCCGTTTGCCCCGTCGTCGTTCCCCATATCGTGAACGGTCAGGCGAACACATATGTAAACCTCTTTGACTATAAAGCATACGAATACGGCAAGGACGGCATTGCGAAGCCCACAGCGCTTCCCGACATGGGCGCGCGCCTTGAGGGTCTGCGTGAGGCGATCAAGGAAGCCGTTGCCGAGACCAGCGAGGAGCTGCTCGACAAGTTCCTCATGGGTGAGGAATTCACTCCCGAGGAGATCGTGCTCGGCGTTTCTCAGGGCGTCAAGGACGGCTCCATCTGCCCCGTATTCTGCGGCGATGCCCAGAACACCTTTGCCATCGACCAGTTCCTGAACAGCCTTACCTGGCTGGCTCCTTCCGCCGCTGTCAAGGGCGAGGAGATCGGCACCGACCTCGACGGCGAACCTGTTGAGGTGAGCGTCAACGTCAACGCCGCCACCGCCGCGATCGTCTTTAAGACCGTCGCCGACCCCTTCATCGGCAGACTCAGCTATGTGAAGGTCGTTTCGGGCAAGATCGCTCCCGATATCCCCGTTATCAATATGCGCACCGGCTCTCCCGAGCGCATTTCAAAGGTTTTGACCATGACCGGCAAAAAGCAGGCTGACACCGATTATATCGGCGCGGGCGACATCGGCGCTATTCCCAAGCTTGTTTCCACCAAGACCGGCGACACCCTCTGCTCACCGCTGAGGAAGGTCGTTCTCGAGGGCATCAACTACCCCGTTTCCAGCTACTCAATGGCTATCTACCCTGCCAAGAAGGGCGACGAGGACAAGGTGGCTCAGGCTGTCGGCAAGCTTGCGGACGAGGATCCCACCATCAAATTCGAAAGCAACTTTGAGACACATGAAATGATAATCTCAGGTCTGGGCGAACAGCACCTCGATGTCGTTATCTCCAGACTCAAGTCCAAATACAACGTGGACGCGCAGCTCCGCAAGCCGAAGATCGCATACCGCGAGACCATCCGCAAAAAAGTTTCCGCTCAGGGCAGATACAAGAAGCAGTCCGGCGGTCACGGTCAGTTCGGCGATGTTTGGATCGAGTTCGAGCCCTATGATACCGACAGCCTCGAGTTCGCAGAGCGCGTTGTCGGCGGCGCGGTTCCCAAGAACTTCTTCCCCGCCGTTGAAAAAGGTCTGCGCGACGCAATCAAGAAGGGCGTGCTGGCGGGCTATCCCACCGTCGGCATCAAGGCTACCCTCTACGACGGCTCCTATCACCCCGTCGATTCCTCCGAAATGTCCTTCAAAACCGCCGCTTCGCTGGCGTATAAGAACGGTATCCCCAACGCCATGCCCACCCTGCTCGAGCCGATCGGCAGCCTGCGCGCCACCGTGCCGGACAGCAACATGGGCGACGTCATGGGCGAAGTGAACAAGCGCCGCGGCAGAGTTTTGGGCATGTCCCCCGCGGGTCACGGAATCCAGGTCGTCGAGGCGGAGGTCCCGATGGCCGAGATGGCTGACTTCGCCACCTTCATCCGTCAGATCACCCAGGGCCGCGGCTCCTTCGAATTTACCTTCGCACGCTATGAGGATTGCCCCTCGACCGTAGCCCAGAAGGTCATCGAGGCTGCCAAGGCTGAGATGGAAGACTGATCCTGTCAAATAAATCAAAAGGCTGACTCATTTGAGCCGGCCTTTTTTGTTTCTCGATTTTTATTGCCGCCCCTCGCCGAACTGCGAATGATAGAGCTCATAGTAAAAGCCCTTCTTTTTCAGCAGCGCGTCGTGGCTGCCCTGCTCGACGATGTTTCCGTCGCGCATCACCAGAATTACGTCGCTCTCCTTGATCGTAGACAGGCGGTGGGCTACCACGAAGCTCGTCCTGCCCTTCATCATCTTGGCGAACGCCTTTTGCACGCGTATCTCGGTGAGGGTATCGATGGATGAGGTCGCCTCGTCAAGGATAAGGATCTCGGGGTCGGTGAGCATGGCGCGGGCGATGCAGAGAAGCTGCTTTTGTCCTTGGCTGAGGTTGCCGCCGCCTTCGCTGATCTCGCTGTCATAGCCCTTGGGCATACGGCGGATGAAGCTGTGGGCATACGCCGCCTTTGCTGCGGCGATGATCTGCTCATCGGTGGCGTTTTCGTTGCCGTAGCGCAGGTTCTCCATGATCGTGCCGCAGAACAGCCAGCTGTCCTGGAGCACCATGCCGTAGCGCGCGCGCAGATCGTCGCGCTTCATGGTGCGGATATCGGCGCCGTCGACCTTGATGCTGCCGCTGTTGACGTCGTAAAAGCGCATCAGAAGGTTGATAAGCGTGGTTTTGCCGCAGCCGGTCGGACCCACAATCGCGACGTGAGTGCCGGCAGGCACCTTGAGCGAAAAGTGCCGTATCAGCGGCTTTTCGGGGACGTATGAGAAGCTGACGTCCTCGATCGTCACCTCTCCCCTGTGCGCGGGCGAAACGCTGTTTTCCGGGTCGGGCGTTTCATCCTCCGCCTCGAGCACCTCAAAAACGCGCTGCGCCGCCGCGATTCCTGTTTGAAGCTGCGTCAAAACGCCCGTCACCTCGTTGAAGGGCTTGGTGTACTGATTGGCATAGGTGAGGAAGCACGACAGCCCGCCGACGGTAAGGCTGCCCGAAAGCACGGTCAGCGCGCCGATTATTCCGACCGCAGCGTAGACGATGGCGTTGACAAGACGCGTCGTGGGATTCGCGAGCGCGCCGGCGTACTGCGCCTTAAAGCCGACGTCATAGAGCGTCGTGTTGTAGCTCTCAAAGCCCTCAAAAGCGTCCTGTTCATAGGCGAACGCCTTCACAAGGCGCTGATTGCCGACATATTCCTCCACAAAGGACGAGATCTCGCCCTGCAAAAGCTGCTGCTCGCGAAAGCGTTTTGCGGTCATTTTGCCGATAAACGCGGCGACGAACAGCGAGAGCGGCGTAAGGAAAAACACCGCGAGCGCGATACGCCAATCGGTCATAAGCATAAAGATCAGAGTTCCGACGATGGTAACGACGCCCGACAAAAGCTGCAAAAACAGCTGGGTCAGTCCGTCGCCGACCGCGTCGACGTCGTTGATGACGCGGCTTATCAGGTCGCCGTGTCCGTGGGTGTCGATATAGGAGAGCGGCACCGCGTTGAGCTTTCGGAACACCAGCCGCCGCAGGTCGCGCACCGTGCTGAAGCTGACCAGATTGACAAGATAATTCATCAGCCATTGGCAGACGGTCACGCCGCCGACGGCAATGCCGATATAGCCGAGGATTCGCGCCACGTCGTCAAACGCGACCTCTCCTTTGCCTATTATTCGGTCGATCGCCTTGCCCACCAGCACCGGGATATAGAGCGTCAGCGAAACGCCGACCAGCGCGCAAAGCACCGCCAAAACCAGCAAAAAGCGGTAAGGGCGAAGCTGCCGCAGCACCTTTTTCACGGGAGATGATTTCATTTCGCCACCTCCTCGGTCTGTTGTGACAGGCAGATATCGCGGTACACCTGAGACCGCGTGTAAAGCTCCTCATGCGTGCCGCAGCCGTCGAGCAGCCCGTTGTTGAGCACGAGGATGATATCCGCCGTTCTGACGGTCGACACGCGCTGAGAAACGATCAGCACTGTAGTTTCGCGGGTGTGCTCTCTGAGAGCGCGTCGCAGCGCGGCGTCGGTCGCCAGATCGAGCGCGGAAAAGCTGTCGTCGAGAATAAGGATGTCGGGGGTCTTGACCAGCGCTCGGGCTATGCAAAGCCGCTGACGCTGACCGCCGCTGAAATTCTTTCCGCCCTGCTCCACGCGGCTGTCGAGCCCTTTCGGGAGCTTTTCAACGAACTCCCAAGCCTGCGCTGACTTCAGGGCGCGGATGATGTCCTCATCGGATGCGTTTTTGTCCTGCCAGCGCAGATTGTCGCGTATCGTGCCGCTGAACAGCACGCTCTGCTGCGGCACCACGGCGATCTTTTTGCGAAGCTGGGCGAAAGGATAGTCGCGCACATCGGCGCCGTCCACGCGCACGCAGCCGGCGGTAACATCGTAAAAGCGCGGGATAAGGTTTATCAGCGTGGTCTTGCCGCAGCCGGTGCCGCCGATGACTCCGACAGTGCTGCCGCTCGGCACGGAAAAGCTGATATCGCTCAGCTCCTCGTCGCCGTCGTCGCTGTAATTGAAGCTGACGTGGTCAAAGGCGATTTTCGGCGCTGAGGGGTCCGTCACGATATCTCCGGCGGCGCGCTCCTTCACGCTCGGCTCGGTCTCGAACACCTCGTTGATCCGCTTGGCGGAGGCTGAGGTGCGGGTCATCAGGTTCACCAGATTCGCAACAACTATCATCGCAAGCAGGATCTGCGTCATATAGCTTACCAGCGCCACGATGTCGCCCGTCCGCATTTCGCCCGCGTTCACATTCACCGCGCCGAACCATACGATAAGGATGATCGCAACGTCCGTGACCGCGTAGGTCACGGGGCTGAGCAGCGCCGACAATACGCTGACGCGCACCGATGTCTTAGCCAGATCGTCCGTTGCGGCGTCCACGCGCACGCACTCGGTTTTCTGCTTGGAGAAGGCGCGGATGACGCGGTTGCCCGAGAGATTCTCGCGGGCTATCAAGCCGATCCTGTCAAGCTTTTTCTGCATGGCTGAAAAGATCGGCACACTTTTGGTCATCACCAGATACAGCGTCAGCGCGATAAGCAGCGACGCGCCGAAGAAGATCAGCGAGAGCCTGAGATTTATTGTCATAGCCATCACCAGTGAGCCGACGATTATGAACGGAGCGCGGGTCAGCAGGCGAATCATCATCGCGACCGACTGCTGCACGGTGTTGGTATCGTTGGTGATGCGGGTTATCAGCGAGGGCGTGCCGAGCCTGTCAAGCTCCGCGTGCGAGAGGGTGTTGATGTGCGCGAACAGCGCGCTGCGGATCTTTGTGCCGGCGCCCTGAGACGCCTTTGAGGCGAAATACTGCGTGAACATCGCACTCGACCAGCCCATGACCGCCAGCAGCACAAGCAGACCGCCCATTTTCCACACATAGGCACTGTCGCCGGAGGCGATGCCGACGTCGATGATCCGAGCCATCACGATAGGCACAAACAGCTCCAATATCGCCTCAAACAGCTTGCAGAGCGGACCTATGATACATTCTTTTTTGTAATCCGTTAAAAAACGCCGCAGTTTATACATAAGCACGATCCTTTAAGGGTTTCTTTGGTCTTATTGTACACTATTTTCAGTCAGAGTTCAATCGGTTGAATGTTGAAAGTTTTCTGCAAGTTGACCCGCACCCGCAAGACCCTTTTCCCAAGGGGGTCGACGCCGCAGGCGTCGGGGGGGTCCCGCGCCGAATTTTCCTAATAAAGCGCTTTTGAGCGACGCTTGGTTCATCGCCGAGGGGATTCCTCGACTAAACCGCTTCGCGGTTTTGCCTTCGGCACCGCTCGGAATGACAGCGAGAGACACCGCTTTCTTCCAAGCACGCGGCATCACAAAATCGAACACCACACAACTCACAACTAAAAACTTACCACCGGCAACTGACCACTCTCAACTTAAAAGAGCGCCCTGCTCTTTTGCTAAAGCGGGGCGCTGTTTCAAGTTTATTTTATTTCTTTTCCTCAGCGGGAGCGGCTTTTTTTCTGCCTTTCTTCGCGGGGGCTTTTGCTTCTTCCTTAGCTTCCTCAGCCTTGGGCGCTTCCTTTACCTCTGCTTTTTTGGCGGCAGCCTTTTTTGCAGGAGCTTTTTTCACGGGAGGCTTTTTGACGGGGATCTTCTTTGCAGGCTTCTTTTCCTCGGCAGGTGCCTCTGCGGGCGCTTCCTCGG
Organism: uncultured Eubacteriales bacterium; assembly: GCA_900317595.1. Taxonomy (GTDB): domain Bacteria; phylum Bacillota; class Clostridia; order Oscillospirales; family Acutalibacteraceae; genus Ruminococcoides. The sequence goes on from ONHJ01000018.1 coordinate 9,676, forward strand.
CAGTAGCTTCCTCAACGACCTCGGGCTCCGGAACGGGCAGCTCTTGCTTGAGCTTGTAGTAGGTCACGCCGAGAGGAGGCAGGGTGACCGAGATGCAGTAGTCGAGGTCATGCTCTTTCTCGTTGATCGCCATGATGTCGCCCTCGTTCTTGATATCGGTACCGCCGAACTCGGCAGCCTCGGAGTTGAATACCTCCTCATAGATACCGTAAACGGGAACCGCGACGCGGTAATTCTCGCGGGTGACGGGCTGGAAGTTGCAGATGACCAAGATCTCGCTGCTGTCGAGCGCGATCCTGCGGAAGGCGATGACACTGTTCTGATAGTCGTCGAGCGCTACCCAGCGGAAGCCGTTCCAGTCATAGTCGTTCTCGTGCATAGCGGGAGTGTCGAGATAGAACTTGTTCGCGGTGGCGAAGAAGTGCTGGAGCTGCTGATGCTTCGGATAGTCGAGCAGGTTCCACTCAAGCTGAGTGTTGGCGTTCCACTCGTCAAACTGACCGATCTCGCTGCCCATGAACATCAGCTTCTTGCCGGGATGCGCGAGCATATAGGAAACAAAGCCTCTTACGCCCTGGAACTTCTGATCGTAGCCGCCGGGCATTTTATTGATGAGCGAGCCCTTGCCGTAAACCACCTCGTCGTGAGAGATGGGCAGCATAAAGTTCTCGGAGAACGCGTAAACCATGCTGAAGGTGAGGGTGTCGTGATGATAATTTCTCCACAGGGGATCGAGCGAAATGTAGGAGAGCATATCGTTCATCCAGCCCATGTTCCACTTGTAGTCGAAGCCCAAGCCCAGACCCTCGATGGGATAACGGGTCACGTTCGGCCATGCGGTGGACTCCTCGGCGATCATCATCACCTCGGGATAGAACATATGGACAACATTGTTGAGCTTCTGCAGGAAGTCGACCGCGACAAGGTTTTCTCTGCCGCCGTAAGCGTTGGCTACCCACTCGCCGTCCTTGCGGTTGTAGTCGAGATAGAGCATCGAGGCAACGGCGTCGACGCGGATGCCGTCGATGTGATACATATCGAGCCAGAACATGGCGGAGGAGATCAGGAAGCTGGTGACCTCATATCTTCCGTAGTTGAAGATATAGGTGCCCCATTCCTTGTGCTCGCCTATTCTCCAGTCCTCATACTCATAGCAGCCGGTGCCGTCAAAGCGACCCAAGCCGTGAGCGTCCTTGGGGAAGTGCGCGGGAACCCAGTCGAGGATGATGCCGATGCCCTCCTGGTGAGCGCGGTCAACAAAATACATCAGATCCTTGGGCTCGCCGTAACGTGAGGTGGCGGCGTAATAGCCGGTCACCTGATAGCCCCAGCTTCCGTCGAAGGGGAATTCGGTGAGGGGCATGAACTCGATGTGAGTGTAGCCCATCTTTTTGACATAAGGGATCAGCTCGTCCGCAAGAGCGCGGTAGCTGTAGAAGTTGCCGTCGTCATACTTTTTCCAGGAGCCGGCGTTTACCTCATAAACATTGATGGCCTGAGACTTGTGGGGATGATCCTTTTTCCACTGCGCCCATGCGCCGTCGTTCCACTGATAATCATAGATATGATAGGTGCGGGACGCGTTGTCGGGACGGGTCTGGCAATGGAACGCATAGGGGTCGGTTTTCAGGATGCGCTCGTTCCAAGGGGTTTCGACGCAATATTTATAGCAGGCAAACTCCCAGACGCCTTCAATGAACAGCTCCCAGACGCCTGAGTCTGAGATGCGATACATGAAATGCTCGTCGGGATTCCAATCATTGAAATCACCTACAACGGAAACAGACTTCGCGTTCGGCGCCCAAACTCTGAAAACGCAGCCCTGACGGCCGTCCCAGTTTTCAAAGTGTGAACCGAGGAAATGATAAGCGCGCGCTGCCTCACCCTGTAAAAATTGTTCGAGCGGGGGTCGGTTGTCATTAACTGAAAATGCCATAATATACCTCATTTCTTATTGAAATATCGTTCTGTAAACTCACTTGTGAAAGGATACAATTAAATTTACAACTATTTACTATATTATACCCAATTTTATCCAAATTTACAAGTGGTAATTTTGATTTTTATGTAAATATTTTTAGACAATTTTGTACGTATGCATAAAATCTTCGTTATTTTGCACTATTTTTCGATATTATTTTTGTCAGGTAATCCTGCGCGCACGGACGCACCCTTTCATACGCCAGCGCGGCAAGGTCGGTGGCGAGGATGTCCCTGCGCAAAAAATCAGCATTTTCGGTGTCAAAGCCCAGTGTTTTAGCCACTGAAGTGACCACTCTGAACCCGCAATTTTTCAGATATCCCGCGCCGGAGTCGGTCATTCCCAGCACGCGGCAATAGCTTGCCCGGCGCGCCTGCAGCTCTTCGGTGATATCCAAAACGGCGCACGCGATCACGCGCCTCAGCCTCGCGCGCGTGTAGCGCTTTGTCTTGACGGCGTCGATGATCTCACCGACGGAATTATTCTTTCGCACGGCGTCGAAAAGCCTGTTCTCCAAGCCCTCGCCCACCTCGGGAAGCACTGCGAAATCCGCGGCGGTCATGCTTCGCAGCTTCATCAAAACGGCGCGCTCAAGAAGCTCCGGACGGGTTATCTCGCGCGGCACCGAGGGCATGAAGGCTTCGGGCGATTTGCCGGCGCGCAGCATTCCTCGCAGCATCGAGGCGGAGGCAAAGCCGCCCGAGTATTCGGCGCTGTCATGCGCCGCGCCCACGCGCCTGACCGGCATCGGCTTGACCTTGCCGCCGGAAAGCGCGCGAAGATATTCCACCGCGAGGATGTTGTTCGGAGAAGCCAGCGCCGCTCCGACCTCTTTGCCGCAGACCGCTTCCACGGCGTTTTGGAACGCCCTGGGATAAACCTCGCCCGACTTCATTCCGGCGGCGACCAGCGCGTTGACCTCCGGGCTTTTAAGGGCGTCGGCAGCCGCCTGAAGGACGGTAAGGTCGTCGGTCTCGCAGCCGAAGGCGAGTGCGTGAACGTCCGAAAAAGCCTGCGCTATCCTCACGCCGCCTCCGGCGAACCGGTCGGCGCGCGCCACGGCGTAAACCGTCGGCAGCTCCGCCACCAGATCGGCGCCGTTTTCCAGCGCCGTTTCAGCCCGCTCGAATTTGGAGCAGACCGCGACCTCGCCGCGCTGAGTAAAGCTGCCCGACATTATCGCCAGAACAGCCTCGCCCGTAAGCGCCTTGACGCGTTCGATTATGTACTTGTGTCCGTTATGGAACGGATTGAATTCACAGATAACAGCGATCATAGTTTTTGTTAGTTTTGAGTTTTGAGTTTTGAGTTAGAAAAAAATCATCGGTCAGCACGGTCTGCCGCTTTAAAGCGGAAAAATTTTTAAAAAACACTTGAAAAATGCGCTTTCTTATAGTATTATAAGAAAGTGTATTTATAATATTATACATTAAAACTCCGAATGAATCAAGTGAAGGGATTGGGAAAAATGAAAGTTTTGGTTATCAACGCCGGCAGCTCCTCGCTGAAATATCAGTTGATCGATATGACAGACGAGAGCGTTCTGGCGAAAGGCAACTGCGAAAGGATCGGCACCGAGGGCTCGTTCATCGGCTTCAAAGCGCCCGACGGCAGCAAGATCGAGCGCGAGGCTGAGATGAAGAACCACACTCAGGCGTTCGAGGCTGTAAAGAACGCGCTTCTTGACGAGGAATACGGCGCGATCAAGGATCTCAGCGAGGTTTCCGCCATCGGTCACCGCGTAGTTCAGGGCGGCGCTTACTTCGACCGCTCCGTGCTCATCAACGCGGACGTTCTCGATAAGATCAAGGAGCTTTCTCCGCTTGCTCCTCTGCACAACCCCGCACACATCCAGGGCATCGACGCCTGCACCGAGGTTTTCGGCGCGGACATCCCTCAGGTGGCGGTTTTCGACACAGCGTTCCACCAGACAATGCCCGAAAAGGCGTATATGTTTGCGGTTCCTTATGAATACTACGAAAAATACGGCGTGAGAAAATACGGCTTCCACGGCACCTCTCACCGCTATGTCAGCGCCAAAATGGCAGAGCTGATGGGCAAGCCGATCGAGGATCTCAAGATCATCACCTGCCACATCGGCAACGGCTCCTCCATCACCGCCGTAAAGAACGGCAAGGTCATTGACACCACCATGGGTCTGACTCCCTTGGGCGGCTTTATGATGGGCACCCGCTCGGGCTCGCTCGATCCCTCGGTAGTCACCTTTATCGCCGAGAAGGAAGGTCTTTCCATCAGCGATATGGAGACCGTGCTCAACAAGAAGTCAGGTCTGCTGGGCGTTTCGGGCGTTTCCTCTGACGACAGAGACGTCACCGCCGCAGAAAATGAGGGCAATCCCCGCGCAAAGCTCGCGCATGAGATGCTCTATTATCAGATCGCGCAGTATATCGGCAGCTACTTCGTAGCGATGGGCGGCTGCGACGCGATCGTCTTCACCGCAGGTCTCGGCGAGAATCAGCCCATCCTGCGTGAGAAGGTCTGCGACTACCTCGCCTGCCTCGGCGTCGAAATGGACAAGGAAGCCAACAACAACGCTATCCACGGCAAGCAAGGCACCCTGACCACTCCCGACTCCAAGATCCGCGTAGAGCTGATCGCCACCGACGAGGAAATGGTCATCGCGAGAGATACCAAGGACATCGTTGAAAAGCTGTAATAAAACATTCAGGGGCTGGCTCAAAACTCATTGTTATGAGTAAGAGTCAGCCCTTTTATTGTAATTGTATTGTACTGTAGGGTCAGGTCTTGACCTGACCGTGGGTTTAATGCCCGGTGTTTCTGGCTTTATCTGCGGCACGATCAAGACCGTGCCCTACTTTTTTGTTTTGAGCCAGCCCTTTTTTTATCTGATTTTTGATTTTAAAAAGCATCAGAGCGTCCGCTTTTGAAAAGGCGGGCGCTCTTGTCATTGATCGGATCAGCCGGTAACGCGGTCACGGTCACGGATGACGGTGTCATGCGTGTCGCGGAACAGCAGAGAGATACACCAGATCGCCGCCAACGCGACAACGATGTAGATAATCCTGCTGATAACGCCGTCCTGTCCGCCGCCGATGAAGCCGACGAGGTCAAACTGAAAGATGCCTATGCTTCCCCAGTTAAGACCGCCGATAATCAAAAGCGTCAACGCTATTTTATCTAACATTCCAAAGCCTCCTTACAGAATGATGATAATAGTATTGACGCAAAGCTTCAAATTATTCAAAAAATCCTGATCGCGAAAACAGCGGCGAAAAAGCGCGTTAAGCGGACAGCGCGATAAACATCATTCCGAGCACGGCGAAGCCAAGTGCGATGACCACGCCGCCGAAGATGCGGCACATTTTCATCGCTTTTTGGATTTTATGCTTTTTTATCATGCTCTCGGTCGGGAACGGCAGGACGATAAGCAGTCCGCCCATCACAAAGCAGCACACCGCCGCCGCGGGAAAGCCGATGGGAGCGTAGAGCGAGCCGATGGATCGTATTGACGATCATAAACAGCTTTGCGTAGCGCTCAACCATGGCGTAATAGCGCAGCGCCTTTTGCTCACATTCCTCGTTGCAGTATTGGTCGTAATAGGAAATCTCCTTGGCGCAAAAGTCACATTTTTTCATTATATATATCCTTCCTTGCTTCATTTCCCTCTTATTCTACCACATACCTCAAGAAAATTCAACTTATTATTGCCCGTAAGCTGTCGAAAAATACTTAAAACGATTGACAAAGCCTTATAGAGCGATTAAGATTATTATATAAAGCAAAAACTCATTGCATGGAGGACGCGGAAAATGGATGATTATTTGATGATTTGCTCTGTTTTTTTGCGGTGGAGCGATAAGATCAAAACGACCTATCCCATCTATACGGCAAACGAGATCCCGAAGAAGCAGCTCAATAACGCCCGCGCCAAATACGCCTTTGACGCCGATCCGAACACGGTCATCGGGCTGTATGACACTACGCTCTTAGGCAGCGGTAAGGAGGGCTATCTGTTTACCGACGAGGCGATGTATGTCAAGATCAATATGTATCCGCCGTTTGTCGTACCCTATCGCCGGATCGCGGCGCTTGCCCTCCGCGGCGGAAAGAAAGACTCCGACAAGGAGCGGCTGCTGGATATCACCATGCAGGACGGCACGGTGTTCACCGTCAACTCTATCTTTATAAACAAAACCCCGCTCTGCGGATTTTTGCGGGAAGCGGCTGAATGTCTTGATCCCGGCAAATTTGCGGCAGCACCGGAGCCCGAGCCCGAGCCGCAGCCCGCGAAATCCTACGGCTACACAATAATCGAACCCAAGCCTGAGCCCGAGCCTGAGCCGCAGCCCGCGAAATCCTACGGCTACACGATAATCGAGCCCGAGCCCGAGCCTGAGCCACAGCCCGCGAAATCCTACGGCTACACGATAATCGAACCCGAGCCGGAGCCGCAGCCGACTCGCGAGGAAGCGCTTCATTCCGCGCGAATGGAGCATTTTGCGAATATAGCCGAGCTGTTCGGCCGCTGCTCCGCCGACCTGTTCACGGGCTACGGCATGCTCTATCCGCCCGACAATATCCCTAAGTCGGCGCTTAAAACCGCCAAGGCGTCGTTCGCGCGCGACCTCGACTTTGACCGCGTGATCGGATTCTTTGACATCACCATCCGCAAAAGCGGCAAGGAAGGCGTTATCATCACCGACGAGGCGATTTATATAAAGGATTCGTTCGCTTCTCCGCTGCGTATCCCCTACGGCGAGATAAAATCAATGCGCCTTTCCGACAAGGAAAGCAGCGACAGCAAGCGTCATCTTTTTATTGATGTGGGAAATGATTTCACATATGACATCGGAATGATAAACCTCAACAAAACCACGCTTTACCGTTTTTTGAGCGACGCCAAATCGCTTGCGAAATGTCACGCCGAAAATGCAGCTAAGTATGCCGACCCCTCCAAAAACGGCTTTCAGGACAATATGTACCGCATCCTGTACCGCTACGCCGACTGGATATGCACCTCCGGCAGAAAATATGTCTGCGATCAGATCACGACATCTCTGTTCAAAGGCGCGCGCGACAAATACGCCCATAACGCGAAGCAGGAATTTTGCTATTTTCTCGCCGACACAAGCCTTTTGCGCTCCGGCGCAACGGGCATTTTGGTAACTTTGTGGGGCGTGTATTCCTACGCCTCGCTTGAAAGCAAGATAGCCGTTTACTTCGGAGATATCGAGAGCTTTGACGTCGAAAACAAGGCGCTGAAAATCGTGCTGAAAAACGGCACCCGCCTCACGGTCGACAACACCAACCTCAACGCAGACGCGCTGGCAAAAATGCTCAACGAGATCCTCGCGTTTTACAAGGATTACTGCGAACACGTTGAAAGCTACACCCCCGAGCAGGAAATCCCCTACCGCATGCTGCTGCGCTCGATGAACGAACGCTTTGACGACAAGCCGGACAACTGGCTTGAACTGCAGCGGCAATACGGCAATCCCTACGCCGAAATGGAAACAGCCGACCGCATACGTCTGGGCAAAGGCAGACCCGCGAACGCCGAAAAAGCCCGGAAGCTCTATTGCAGGATCCACCATCCCGCGGCATACCGCAAGGTGGCGCAGATGTATTTTGAAGGTGCGTTCGCTGGCGTAGAGCCCGAAGAAGCGCACAAAAAAGCGGAGGAATACTTCATCAAGGCGAGGGCACTCGGCGATCTGGAATCTGCGATCGGCATCGCCAATATGTATTTTCTCGGGATTAACCACAAGGCAGACTATAAAAAGGCATACTCCGTCTACCGCTCGCTTGCCGACACGGTGGAGCACGAAAAGCTTCCCAAGGAGCTATACTGCAACCTCGGCATGTGCCTCTGTTTCGGCTACGGCTACGAACAAAACAGCGTTGAGGCTGAGTATTGGCTAAAGCCCGTGCGCGATGTCAATCCCTTCTCAAAATTCCTGCTGGGCAGCATCTATCTTGACGAGCCGCGCCACGCTTCCGAACGTGCGGAAGGTCTGAAATACATCCGCGAGAGCGCCCGTGAGGACTGCGTTGACGCGATGATCCGTCTTGCGGAGATCGACTGCGAGGGCGAGCTGTGTGCGCAAAACTTTGCCGAAGCTCGAAGTCTGCTGACTCGCGCCGCCGCCACAGGCAACGCCCTCGCGCAATACCGCTTCGGCGTGTTCTGCATTTCGCCGTTCAACGATTCCCCCGACCCCGAGCGCGGTTTTGCGGAAATCAAAAAAGCCGCTGACCAAGGTCTGGCGGAAGCCATGCGCGACTTGGCGCTTTGCTATCAATACGGCATCGGCGTCAGGCGCGATATCGCCAAGGCACGCGAGACCTTCGCGAAAGCCGCAGGCGCTGGCGATGCTTTTTCGGGCGAATGGAAGGATCAGGCAAGGCTGTTCCTCAACCGTCTCCGCCTGATAAACACCACCTGCGTGGTCAACGAAACCGGCGACGAGAGCAGCTTTGACGATATGTATCTCGACGATGTTAAAGAAGATCTGAAATACGATCCGCTCACTCAGCGTCAGGTCGACGTGGCGTCGATCGTGTCCTCCTACCCCATCGTTATGGCGGCGCAGAACCGCGCGGTTATCGGCGCGGACAAGTTCCTCACGAGGAACAGGCGGCTTAAACAAGCCTTCACCGCCGCCTCGATCTCAACCTCGAATGTTGAAACCGTGGGCAGCACCATGTTCTTCCGGAATTTTGCGCAAGTGCGTGGCGAGGGTCCCGCGATGGAATACGCCGCCCATATAAACGACCGTCTGCGCTTTAAAAACGCGAGGTGGATAGGCGCCGACAATCAGACCAACGGTGCAGATCGCATTATTAACGAAAGCAAAATCCAATCAAAGTGTTACGACCCCGGCTCGAAAACTTTTAAGAATCGTTTGATGAATGAGCTTGCGCCGAAAAACGAGCAGGGAGTCAGGCAGGCGCGCTATCCGGGTCAGAAAATCGAGCTGAACTCCGACGCTTTAAATGAGCTCAAGAAACACCCAAACGAATACCGCGAGCTGGTCGACCTCTACGGCGAAGACGGGCTGAAGGATTCGGGCTTTACCAACAAGCAATGCATTAATATGACCAAATTCGGCACGATCGACTCGCTGAAGATCGACGCCAAGCAGGGTATAATTGCCGGTCGTCAGGCATTCGCGCTCTCGATGACGCTGCATATGGCGGTGAGCCTGCTGTCCGGCTATGACAAAAAAGAGGCTGTGAAATATTCGCTTGCTCAGGCGGCAAAATCCTTTGGGCAGGCGTTCACAATAAGCATGTTGTCCACCCAGCTCATGCGCGTCTCATCAATCAACCATCTGCCGATCGCGCAAAAGCTCGCGAGTCAAAGCATGCAGAACATATTCAGCCGTGCCACGGGTCAGTCGATACACACCGTAACAGCCGCACAGAATTTTGTGCGCGCCAACATCGTTTCGGCGGGGATCTCCACTCTTGTGCTCTCCTCGGTCGATATCGTGCGCCTGATACGCGGAAGGATATCCAAGGAGCAGCTTCTTAAAAACGTGACCGTCACCGCCGCCACCGTAGCGGCAGGCACCGTGGGCAGCATCATCGGCGGAGCAATCTGCGGCGTGATCTCGCCCACTATGGCAAAGGTGGGAATGTTTGCCGGCGCCGCTATCGCCTCCTCGCTCGTCGGCAGCGTCGCGCAAACAACGCTCGACTGCTTTATCGAAAACGACGGCGACAGGATGCTCGAGATATTCAACGGCGTTTTTGCGGTGATGGCGGAGGAATATCTGCTTGCCGAGGACGAGATCAATTACGTGATCGACGAGGTTATGGCGCGCAAAATTCTCAGCGACAAGGGTCTGCGCGACCTTTACGCCGCCGATGACCGCGACGGCTTCTGCCGCGACAAGCTGACGCCCGTGATCGACGAGGTCTGCGGCCTGCGCGGATTTGTGGTCATGCCCTCGGACGAAGAATTTGCGGAAACCGTTGAGGAGCTTGCCGGAGAGCCCGCTTGACAAATCAATGCTGATTTGCTATAATGTCAACAGATATTCCAAAGGAGGTTGACAATTATGCATACATCAAAAATCAATATCCGCAGCGCGACGCTGAACATGACCCTTATCGCCGTTTTTGCGGCGCTGCTGTGCGTACTTTCGCCGCTGGCGATCCCGACGCCGATGGGCGTAGCGTTCACCCTGCAGGTCTTTGCGGTGGTTTTGACCGGGCTTGTGCTCAAGCCTCTGCACGCGCTGGCGGCACAGTTCATCTACACCCTGCTCGGCTTTTGCGGACTTCCCGTTTTCGCGGGTTATCAGAGCGGCGCCGGAGTGCTGTTTTCTCCGACAGGCGGCTTCATCGTCGGCTTCATCGCCGCCGCCTTTTTCGTCAGCCTGCTAAAGGGCAGCCTGCAAGGCAAATACGCGGTGCTGCGCTACCCGCTGACCGCGATCATCGTCGGCATACCCTGCATCTATCTGCCCGGGGTCATCGGCTTTATGTCGGCGACCGGCAGAGATTTCGGAACCGCGTTTATGCTGGTCGCGGCGACCTTTATCCCGGTCGACCTGATAAAATGCGCGCTCGCCGCAGCCACAGCCCTTGCGGTGAGAAAAGCGACGGCAGGCTTTTATTGAGCGAATCGTTGCCGTGGGGCTGCTCAAAACAAAAAAGGGCGTAAAACCCACGGTCAGGTCAAGACCTGACCCTACAGTAAAACGGTATCAAAAAAGGGGTCACCTTAATCGGCGACCCCTTGATTTATTATGCTTTTATCATGCCTTAAGGCTGTTCTGGATCGCGACCGCAACGGCAACGGTGGCGCCAACCATCGGGTTGTTGCCCATGCCGAGGAAGCCCATCATCTCAACGTGCGCGGGAACGGAGGACGAGCCTGCGAACTGCGCGTCGGAGTGCATACGACCCATGGTGTCGGTCATGCCGTAGGAAGCGGGACCCGCAGCCATGTTGTCAGGATGCAGAGTTCTGCCGGTGCCGCCGCCGGAGGCAACGGAGAAGTACTTCTTGCCCTGCTCGACACATTCCTTCTTATAGGTGCCTGCAACGGGATGCTGGAAGCGGGTGGGGTTGGTGGAGTTACCGGTGATGGAAACGTCAACGCCCTCGCTGTGCATGATGGCAACGCCTTCGCGGAC
>ONHJ01000052.1:0-8100 GCA_900317595.1 uncultured Eubacteriales bacterium
GACGAGGGCGTCGCTCCCTACAATCGAAAAGAAAGGTTTGGTTAATCACTGTAGGGAGTGACGCCGTTTCCGGGCACGCGGCATTATAAATCAATTATGAATAACTCCCAAAATTTCCGGTCTGATCTCTCCCGCGAGATAAAGCGAGCCGCAGATCAGCACTGCGCCGTTTTCGGCTTTTGCGGTCATAAGCGCCTTTTCAAGCGCTGCCTGTGGGGTAGGGAAGGCAGTTACATCATCATAAACGCGCCTGAATTTTTCGGCAAGCGCCTCCGCGCCGAGCGCGCGCGGATTCTGAATGGGAACGGTATAAACGCGGCGGAAAAGCCCTTTTAAGAGCTCTATCGAGCCGTCAACGTCCTTGTCGGCTAACATTCCCATCACGCAGGTGACGGGCGCGTCGGGCAGAAAATCCTCCAGCGCCCTTTCCAGCGCGGCAATGCCGTTGGGATTGTGCGCGCCGTCGAGCAGCACGGGCGGGTTCTCGCCGAACAGCTCGAGCCGCGCGGGATTGACCGCCGCGGCAAGCCCCCGGCGAACGTGCTCAGTGTTAAAGGACAGCAAGCCCTTATTTCTCAGGTAGAATAAAGCCGTGAGGGCGTTTGCGGCGTTTTCGATCTGGTGCCGCCCTGCAAGGCGCAGGAAGTATTCCTCTCCCTCAAGCGTAAAACGGCTGCCCGCAAGGGTCATTTCCTTGATTTTTATGGGCAGATTGGCACTTTTCAGCAGCGCGGCGCCCTTTTCACGCGCCGTTGCTTCGATCACCTCCATCGCCTCCGGCTCCTGCGGCGCGGTCACGACCGCCGAGCCGCTTTTGACGATACCGCACTTCTGCGCGGCGATCTTCGCGATCGTGTCGCCGAGGATAGCGGTGTGGTCAAGCCCTATGGCGGTGATGACCGCGCAAAGCGGCGGCTCGATCACGTTGGTGCAGTCCAGCAGACCGCCCATCCCGGTTTCAAGCACCACCACGTCGCACTTCTCCTTGGCGTGCCAATAGAATTGCAGGGCGTTGACATATTCAAATTCGGTGATTACGATGCCCTCGGCGCGCAGCTCCTCCAAGACCGGAAAGGTCGCCTCAACCGCTTCGGTCAGGGCTTTTTTTGAGATCATCCGGTTGTTGATCTGTATGCGTTCGCGGAAGTCCGTGATATACGGCGAGATGAAAAGCCCGGTTTTATATCCCGCCGCCGTTAAGATCGCCGAAAGCACCGCGCAGGTCGAGCCCTTGCCGTTGGTGCCGGCGACGTGAATGTATTTCAGCCTGTTCTGAGGGTCGCCCAGACGGCGCAAAAATTCCCGCATCCTGTCAAGCCCCGGGCGTGAGCCGAAGGTCAGCAGCGAGTGGATCTTTTTCAAAGCGGTTTCGTAGGTCATCGCAAAAGCTCCTTATAGATCTCGTTTTTCTTAAAGCCGGTCGCGGCTGCGGCTTCCTTTGCGGCGGCGGTCGCCTTTTCGCCGTCCTCCATGATCTTCCGCGCCATTTCGACCGCGTCCGCAAGCGTATATCCTTCGTCGGGCTGCTCCTTCGCGCCCTCGAGCACCAGCACGATCTCGCCCTTAACGCTGCCGTCGGAATAATTTGCGGCGGCATAGGCGGTGGTGGTGCGGATAACCTCCTCATGCGCCTTTGTCAGCTCGCGCACAATGCTCAGCCGCCGGTCACCGAACACCGCGTAAAAATCGCGCAGCGTGGCAGGCAGCTTGTGCGGCGCCTCATAGAAGATCATGGTGCGCTTTTCGCCCTTAAGCTCCCGCAGGTGCTCCTCGCGGCTTTTTTTGTTTACGCTCAAAAAGCCCTCGAAGCAGAACCTTCCCGTTTCCAGACCCGAGACCGCAAGGGCTGTGACGACCGCGCTCGGCCCCGGCACCGCGACCGTTTGTATCCCGCGCTCGGCGCAGAGCCTGATAAGATCCTCGCCGGGGTCGGAGATGCAGGGCATGCCCGCGTCGGTGACTATGGCGCAGCTTTCGCCCTGCTCTATCCGCGCGCAGATCATTTCTCCGCGCTCGCGTTTGTTGTGTTCAAAATAGCTCACCATCGGCTTTTTTATGCCGAGGTGATTAAGTATTTTCAGGGTGACGCGCGTGTCCTCGGCGGCGATAAAATCAACGCTTTCAAGCGTTTGAGCCGCTCTCGGCGACAGATCGGACAGATTGCCGATCGGCGTTCCCGTTACATATAAAATCCCTGCCATGATTATCCTTTCACTGCGCCCGCTTTCCGCCGAGCCTGTAGCATCCGTAGATCTCCGTCATCTCTTTTGACAAGCCGCCGCTTTCGTCCTCGATGAAAAGGGTGGGCATGACGTCCAAAAATCCGCGCCTGCCGCCCTTTCTGCCTTCGATGAGAAAAAGCTTGGGCGCCTTGCTCTTTCGCTGCTGCACAAACCTCAGGCGCTTTGGCTCTAAATCGAAGCGCCGCATGCTCTCCGTCACATCGGGCAGACGCTCGGGGCGCTGGCAGAGAAAGAATTTTCCGCCGAACTGCAGCAGCCTTGACGCCGCTCCGCACACATCATCAAGCGTACATTCCGCTTCATGGCGGGCTATCAGCTTGGCGCTTTCGGGGTTTTTCAGCCCGGTGCCGTCCTGCTTATAGGGCGGGTTGCAGGCGACAGCGTCGAACGCGCCGAAGGGCAGCCTGCCTTTAAGGTCGCGCAGATCGGCGCAACAAACGGTCAGCCGTTCCTCAAGATGATTGAAGGCGACGCTCTTTCGCAGCAGCTCACAGGCGTTTTCCTGAAGCTCGACCGCGGTGACGCTCAGCCCGGGATCATCCCTTAGCCACAGCAGCGGTATAACTCCGCAGCCCGACCCCAGATCGGCGCGTTTTTTCGTATGAGGTTGTTTTGAGAAGTCGGCGAGCAAAACGGTATCTGTGGAAAAGCGGTAGCTTTCGGAAACATATACCTCAATGCCGTTGCCGAGCGGCTCGCGGTGGATGTCGTTCATAAGCACCTCGCTGAGTTTGGCGGTATTGTCGTAAGACAAAATCATTATACAATAGCACGGGCTTTTGCGCAAGAGGAAGTTTTCCGCAGCGCCGCCCCTCAAAAAAAGACGGCAAGGATAAACCTTGCCGCCTTCTGTTCGGTTTAACAGTTGTCCAGTTATCAGCCTTCGGTGGGAGCGCCAACGGGGCAAACATCGGCACAGGAGCCGCAGTCTACACAAGCGTCAGCATCGATAACATACTTACCGTCGCCCTCGGAAATAGCCGAACAAGGACATTCATCTGCACAAGCACCGCACATGATGCATTCATCACTGATTACATATGCCATGGATTGTACACCTCCTTATTTGATTAACTATAGTATAGCATACTTTTCGGAAAAAGCAAGAGTTTCTGCAAAAATTGATTATTCCAAATTGCCGAGCTGTTCAAGCTCCTTCTTGTTGACCTTTATATAGCCGTCCTTCACCAGCTTGCACTGGCGCACGGTGAAGGTCTTGGGCGCCACATCGGCGGGCGCGTTGTCTAGCTTGACCTTAAGCGTGCGCGCAATCAGGTTGTTCTCGACCACCAAGCCCCTGCCCTCGGGCGTGTTGACGATCGCGCCTACCTTGGGCGTGTGCTTAAGCAGGTCGGTGTATGCCTCCTGCTCATATTTGAGGCAGCACATCAGCCTGCCGCAGGTGCCGGAAATCTTTACCGGAGAGAGCGACAAGCCCTGCTCCTTCGCCATTTTGATGCTGACGGGCTGAAAGTCGCCCATGAAGCCGTTGCAGCAGAACGGTCTGCCGCAGATGCCCAAGCCGCCGAGCATTTTTGCCTCGTCGCGCACGCCGATCTGGCGCAGCTCGATTCGGGTGCGGAACACGGAAGCCAGATCCTTGACCAGCGCGCGAAAATCCACTCTGCCGTCGGCGGTGAAATAAAAAATAATCTTGCTGTTGTCAAAGGTGTATTCCACGTTCACCAGCTTCATTTTCAAGCCGTGAGCGGCGATCTTCTGCTCACATATCCTGCGGCTCTCCTTTTCCTTAAGGCGGTTTTCCTCCAGATGGTTAAGATCCTTTTCGGTGGCGACACGCACAAGCGGCTTAAGCGGATGCACCAGACTGTCGTCGCTGACCTGCTTGTTAGCCAGCGCGACCTCGCCGCACTCAATGCCGCGAGCGGTCTCAACGATGACCATGTCGCCGACCTTGAGATTGTTTTTGAGAGGGTCAAAATAGTACACCTTGCCCACCTCTTTGAACCGAACGCCTATTACCTCTGCCATATTATCCTCCTGAACTCTCCGCACGCCCATGTGGCAAGCAGAGCGCTGTTTACGTTTTGTTTTATTTTAAGGTCTGCGCTGTCGCACAGCTCCATCATATCCAGTAATTTTTTGCGGGTCAGCCTGCCCGCAAGCTGCCGCGCCGTGTCTTTGTCGCCGAGCGCTTCGGCGCCCGAAAGCAGTGCGAGAGCGTCGCGCAGGATGCCCTTAAGCGCGGTGAGCACAAGCGGCGCCGTGTCTTTGTCGCAAAGCGCGTTCAGCGCCTTGAGCAGCGGGTATTCGCGGCTGTCGAGCAGCCCGAGCGCCGCCTCACGCGCCGCGCCGAGGGCTTCGGGCGGCAATTCGCGCGTGCCTCGGATCCGTATCACGGTGAATCGCGACAGAATAGTAGGCAGCATAGCCTGTGCTGTCTGACATTCGAGAATGAACAGCACGTTTTGCGGCGGCTCCTCAAACAGCTTCAAAAAGGTGTTCTGCACCAGCGGCGACATCCGCTCGTCGGCTTTTTCAAAGATATATACCTTTGCAGCGCCGTCGTTGGGCAGGATATACGCGTCCTTTATCAGCTCGCGCATCTGCTCCACGTCATATTGCTTTTTTTGCTGCCTCAGGGACGGATAGGCGACGTCGGGATGGCTTTTGTGCAGCGCGTTTTGGCAGCTTTTGCAGACACCGCAGGGCTTTTCGCTCCCGGTGCAGACCGCCGTCATCGCGAGACACACCGCCAGATCGTCAGCCTTTTTTTCGTCGGGGCTTTCGATTATCAGCGCGTGCGGCAGGCTTCCGCTTGCGCGCACCTCGTCGAGAAATGCGCTTATCTCGGGGTCAAAATGAAAATCCATGCCGTTCATAGCTTACCTTTTGTCAAGCTTCACGATTTGGGTGACGATGTCGCCCTTGTCGGTGATGTCGATAAAGCCGTAGCTCGCGCCGTAGCCGTGGCAGGAGCCGGGATTCATCAGATAAAGCCCGTCATAGTATTCGGTCACAGCCTGATGAGTGTGGCCGAACAGCAGGATATCCGCCTTTTCGTCGCGGGCGGTGTAGATCATATTCATAAAGGTGAATTTAGCGTTGTAAAGATGGCCGTGGGTGATAAAGATCGTCTTGCCCGCGACCTGCACGGTCTCCGTGTTCGGAAGCTTTGCAGTCCAGTCGCAGTTGCCGCGCACGCCGATGACCGTTTTGTCCGCCTGAGTTTCCTTTAAAAAGAGGTACTGCTCATAGCCGTCGCCGCAGTGGATGATTACCTCCGCCTTCGGCTGGGCGGCAACGGCACGGCTCAGAGAGCTGAAATCTCCGTGAGTGTCGGAAACAACTAAAATTCGCATGATATTCTCCGTTCTAAAATCGGTTCAGCCGCATAGAATATAGGGAATTGAGGTGGTTCCATGGCTGAAAACCAAAAGGATTTATATGAATGTCTGTCTGATCGATTGAAGCTTTCGCCCTCGCAGATAAAATCCTCCGCGGAAAAAGGCGCGGTGGACGATCTTACGCGAAATCTGGACAGCGCGCAGGCGGAGCGGGTAAAGTCGATACTGAACGACCCCGACAAGGCGCGTGAGATCCTCAACAGTCCGCAGGCGCAGGCGCTGATGAAAATGCTGGGGCAGGGGTAGGGCGAAGCGATGGCTGATTTGCAGGATACCATCAGACAGATCATGGGCGATCCCGAGGCGATGCGTCAGGTGCAGAGCCTCGGCGAACAGCTCGGGCTTTCGGGCAGCGCGCCTGCCAAGCCTGCGCCGCCGGAAAACCCTCCGGGCAACGCGGAAATGATGTCGGCGCTGGCTAAGCTCGCGCCTATGATGAACGCTCCGCGAAATGATGAGATAACCGCCCTGCTCAACGCCCTGCAGCCCTTTCTCGGCGAGGAAAAGCGCGCGCGCCTTCAACGGGCGCAGCGGCTTGTGGGGCTGCTGCGGATGATCCCGCTGCTCAAAAACAGCGGCTTGTTTTCATTTTAGCGGTCAGCTCCGCTGACATAAAACCGGTCAAAAGAGGTGTTGATGATGCCCGGCTTTGAAGAAGAAGCGTTTGAACGCGCACGCAGGATGTCGAGCCGGCGCGGCAGTCCGCAGCGTGAGGAACAAAAACCTCCGCCGCCAAAGCCCGAGCAGCCAAAGCCCGAGCCGCAAAAGCCTGTTCCGGCAAAGCCGGGGCCGGCGATCACTGCGCCGCAGCCCGCGCCGAATCTTTTGAACACACTGCTCGGCAGCAAGGAAAACAGCCTGATAGCCATGCTGCTGTTGCTGCTGACGGACGAAAACAGCGACCCTTCGCTGCTGTTCGCTTTGATGTATCTTTTGCTTTAGTACAGTCGTTGTTTTAAAACGGCGCTTGACATATTCTGCAATGAATTGCGGGGAAGGAGCGACGATGGCATCGCTCCCTACAGTGTTTAACAAAGCTTTTCCTTAGGTCATCTGACCTGACCGTTGCCTCTGATAACGAATTTCATGCTGGTCAGCTCGTTGAGACCCATCGGACCTCTGGCGTGCAGCTTTTGGGTGGAGATGCCGATCTCGGCGCCCAGGCCGAACTCGCCGCCGTCGGTGAAGCGGGTCGAGGCGTTGACATATACCGCCGCAGAATCGACGCAGGCGGTGAATTTTTCCGCAGCGCTGTAGTCATTGGTGACGATGCTTTCGCTGTGACCCGTGCTGTATTTGGCAAGGTGGTCAAGCGCTTCGTCAAGGCTGTCCACGACCTTGACCGCGAGGATATAGTCCAAAAACTCGAACGCGTAGTCGTTTTCAGTGGCAGGCACAACGCAGTCGCCCAATATCGCGCGTGTTCTGTCGCAGCCGCGCAGCTCCACGTTCTTTTCGTCAAGCGCCGCCTTGATCGCGGGCAGGGCTTTTTCGGCGATGTTTTTGTGCACCAGCACGGTCTCGATCGCGTTGCAGACGGACGGACGCGAGGTTTTGGCGTTGAAGATGATCTTCGCCGCCATATCGACGTCGGCGCTCTCGTCAACATAAACGTGGCAGTTGCCTACGCCGGTCTCGATAACGGGGACCTTTGCGTTCTCAACGACGCTTTTGATAAGTCCTGCCCCGCCGCGCGGAATGAGCACGTCGAGGTAATCCGAAAGCTGCATGAGCTCGGTCGCGCTTTGGCGCGAGGTGTCGGTGACCAGTGCCGCGCAGTCACGGGGCAGACCCGCCGCCTCAACAGCGTCGCGCATGATCTCCATGATCGCCTTGTTTGAGTTGATGGCTTCCTTGCCGCCTCGCAGGATCACAGCGCTGCCCGCCTTCAGGCACAGCGCCGCCGCGTCGGAGGTGACGTTTGGACGAGCCTCATAAATTATGCCGATCACGCCCATCGGGACCGTGATTTTTTCGATTTTCAGCCCGTTTTTCAGGGTCCTGCCTTCCAGCACCCTTCCGATGGGGTCGGGCTGAGCGGCGACCTGTTCAACGCCCTCAGCCATGCCGAGGATTCGGCTTTCGTCGAGCTTAAGGCGGTCAAGCAGTGAGTCGCTGAGTCCCGCGGCTCTGCCGTTTGCCAGGTCGATCTGATTTGCTTCGATGATAGCAGCCGCGTTGTCGCGCAGAGCCTTGGCGATCGAGCGCAGGGCTTCGTCCTTTTTGGCGCCGGCGTTCATCAAGACGCGCGATGCGCGTTTGGCGGCTGCGCCCATTGTTTCAAGAGTGGTCATATTTGTTCATCCTTCTTATAATTTAATTAATAATTTATGATTAATAGTTAAGGGTCGCTTCGCTCCGAATTTATAATGCCGCAAGTTTGGAAGAAAGCGTTTCCTCTCACTGTCATTCCGAGCGGTGCCGAGGAATCCCCTGCGGCAGTGAACAAAGCGACGCTCCAAAGTGAAGTCCCCCTTTCCCAAGGGGGG
>ONHJ01000052.1:8141-21117 GCA_900317595.1 uncultured Eubacteriales bacterium
CTTGTCAGAAAACCCGGCGCAGGAACCCCCCGACGCCTTCGGCGTCGACCCCCTTGGGAAAGGGGGTCTGCAAGCTGCGGGTTCACCGCCACAGGCAATGCCGTAGCCGCGTCCTGACGCGCCGGTCGCGTGCCGCGACAGTCATTCCGCGCTGCAGACGTTTGTAAAAAAAGGAATCCGTTCCGCCCAAGTTTTGACGCGCCGTTAGCCTAACGTATTGATAAGCGACGTTCTCCAAAGGCGCGCTGCCCACCGGGGCACCCGGTCAGCGGTGAGCCAGGAATTTTGTTCCGGGGGTTTTTCCCTCAAAGATATCGTAAATCGTTTTTGGGTCTGTGCCGTTCATCACATGCACCTCGATGCCGCGCTTGGTGGCGTAGTCGGCTGCCTGAAGCTTGGTTATCATGCCGCCTGTTCCGCGGTTGGAGCCGGTGCCTGCCGCCATATCGAGGATAGATTTATTGATTTTCGTCACCACGTCAAGCTTTTTGGCGTTGGGGTTCTCGCGCGGATTAGAGTCGTACAAGCCGTCGATGTCGGTGAGTATCACAAGCCTGTCGGCGTTGATGATGTGAGAAACTATCGCCGAAAGCATGTCGTTGTCGCCGATCTTGTTGCCCTCGAGCTCGTCGATCGAAACGGTATCGTTCTCGTTGATGATGGGTATCACGCCCATGCTCAGCAGCTCGTCGATGGTGTTGTTGATGTTTTTCCGCTTCTTTTCGGTCTCGACAGCGTCGGCGGTCAGCAAGATCTGCGCCACCGAATGGTTGTATTCGCCGAAGATCTTGTCGTACATGAACATCAGCTCGCACTGACCTATCGCCGCCAGCGCCTGCTTTTTCTTTGTCTCGTCCGGGCGCTTTGAAAGCCCCGTTTTGCCCATGCCGACGCCGATCGCGCCCGACGACACCAGCATGATCTCCTCGCCGCTGTTCTGCAGGTCTGCCAGCACCTTGCACAGCGTTTCGATGCGGCGGTAATTATTAGCACCTGTCTCTGCATAAAAATCCATCTTACAGTATACCACAAACCGCGCCGGACTGCAAGAGAAAAAAAGAAGAACCCGGCTCAAAACCGTTTTGAACCGGGTGATACTATTCTCAAATCAATTTCTTTTTCAGCTTCACCGAGTCGAGCGCCGCGCCGAGAGCTGTGAACAGCACCGCGCATACGATAGCCTGCATGACGTTGAACGGCGTTTCCGTGATCGCGTACGCTTCGTTGAACAGAATCGTGTTCACGATAAAATACCCTCCGACCGTGATGAACGAGGTGAGTATCAGCGCCGGGATCAGAATAAGACTCAGAATTTTGTCGTCTTTTTGTTTCTTTTTCAGAAATATCCTCGCCAAAAAGAACGGCAGGACATTCAGCGACTTGATGATCGCGGTGGGCAGCGCAAAAACCGCGTAGCCCGACAGCAGATCAGCCGTCGCACCGCCGATGCCCGCCGCGAAAAATCCGAACGGCGGCGGAAGCAGGCAGGCGGCAAGATAAACTATAGCGTCGCCCGCGTGCGCGTATCCAAGCGGAGCCGGCACCTTGATAAAGGCTGTGCTAACGGTCACAAGCGCCGCGAACATCGCGGTCAGCGCCAGCGTTTTAACGCTGACCCTGCGCTCTTTGACGCTTTTGGTCATCATTTATTTCACCTTCCAAAGCAAGTTCAGATTCTTTTCAAGCTCCACGCCGTACATCGGGCGGTGAAGCGTTTTCACCGTGTCAAGAACGCAGGCGGAAACGAAATTCGCGGCGATCTGAGCCGATTCCGTCAGCGTTTTGCCCTTTAGCAGGCAGCCGCTGACCACCGCCGAAAAAATGTCGCCCGTTCCCGAAAAACGTCCGCCGATCTTCGGGCGCCTTATAACGCGCGCGCTTTTGTTTTCGACAACCAGATTGCAGATATCCCTGCCGTCGGGGATTCCGGTGACGATAACGCCGCAGCCTTCGGAGAATTTTTTCGCCACTGCGACCACGCTGCCCAGCAAAGACACGCCGCGCTTCGCGATTAGCGCCTGATAATCCGCCTTCGCCAGCAGACACAGCTCGGTCAGGTTCGGGGTGATGACGTCGGCTTCTTTCGCCAGCAGCCGCATTTTTTGGCAGGTCGCGGCGTCAAAGGCGGGGTAGAGGCTGCCGCCGTCGCCCATGACCGGGTCGACCAGCACCATGCAGTTATTCGTTTTGAAGCTTCGGATAAAATCGAGCGCGTGGTCAAGCTGGACGGCGTTCGCGAAATATCCGGTGCAGATGCTGTCAAAATGCTCCTTGTTTTTGCGCCACGCCTCAATATATCGCGGCATGGCGTCGCTGAGGTCTTTGGCGTAGTAGTGCTCAAATTCGGTCTGGCTGCTCAGCACCGCCGTAGGCATCGGGCAGGGCTGAACGCCCATTGCCGAAAGCACCGCGATGTATGCCGTCAGGGAGCATTTGCCGAAGGAGGATAAATCATTGATAACCGCCGCTCGTTTTGTCATAGCCGCCTCCAAAGTCGCTTATTAGTTACTTAGTATAATGTAAAAGCGGGCAATTGTCAAGAAATTTTGACGGAAAAAGCACGTGGGTATGATTCGGTCAAAAATTTGAAATAAAGATAACATAATGTGATAATTCCAAGGCATTGTATTGTCAGGTCTTGATCTGACCGTGGGTTTAAAGCCCGGTGTTTCTGCGTTTTTCCACGGCACGGTCAAGACCGTGCGCTACAGAAATACGAATTATTACATAACAATCAGCATATCAGACTCACGCTGACTAAAAAACGGCGCGTCATGCCGCAGCCCGAGGCTGTGTATGACGCGCCGTGCGCATTGCATGTGATCAACTGTTACGAATAAACCGCCCAGATCTTCGCGCCGTTTGACAGAGTTCCGTCATCGGA
Organism: uncultured Eubacteriales bacterium; assembly: GCA_900317595.1. Lineage (GTDB taxonomy): Bacteria > Bacillota > Clostridia > Oscillospirales > Acutalibacteraceae > Ruminococcoides. The sequence continues at coordinate 11,026 of ONHJ01000052.1, forward strand.
GGTGTAGGAGGCGTTGTTTACGTCGGTGATAACGTCAAAGGTGATGGCGGGCTCGGTGGTGCCGGTGCCGATGACCTCGTACTCGACCACCAGATACTCATAGCCGGGAGCGGTGAAGTCATAGCCGGTGAGCATCGAGCCGTTGAATACCACTCTGCCGTCGTTTTTGTCGTTCATCAGGGAGCTGTAGCTTGCGGGCTCGATCAGATAAGCCTTGGTCTCCTTGAGCAGTGAGCTGTCGAAGGTAACGCGGCCCTGGAAATTCAGCATATTCACGGGGACCTCGAGGAAGTAGGTGCAGACCACCTTGTCGCCGACTTTGTAGGATTTTCCGCCGACGGTCAGGTCGGTCGCGGCGTTGTCAGCGTCGGATTTTTCGGTGGTGTTGCCTGCGGGCGCGTTCGGAGGCGTGGTAGTACGGGTGTTGCCGCCGGAACCGTTTCCGCCGGAGGAGCTTTGGGTGCCGCCGCCGTTATTATTGTTATTGTTGTTGCTGTTATTGCTGCTGCTCTGAGTGTTGCTGTTGCCGTCGGTCTTGCTGCTGGCGGAGGAATTTGAGCTCTGCTGCTTGCTGTCAGCCTGAGACGACTGCTTGCTGTCGGTGTTGCTTGCGCCGGCATTGCCGCCGTTTGTCGCCGCCTCTGAGGGAACGGTGACCACCTCACCCTTGGAATCGGTGACAGGCTCGTTCTTTTCGTCCACTACCACGCCGTTGACGACCTTTGTCGTCGGCTGAGAGGAAGCGCTCTGAGAGCTTTCGGCGGCGGATGAAGATTTTTTAGAGCCGCCGCAGCCCGCAAGGCTCGCGGTTACGACCGCAGCCGCTAAAAGCGCTGTGAGCGCGCCGCCTAAACGGATTCTTTTTGATGATTTGTGTTGGAACATATGACCACATCCTTAGTTATTGTTCAATCGTCAATATTATAGCAAAGTTCTCGGAAAAAATAAAGCACTTTCACAAAATTTTCACAAAATGATTTTTGCGTTTTGAGGATTCGCCCTGAGCGGTTTATTGCGGGGAAAATCCTTATCATACAAAAGGGGCTGGCTCAAAACAAAAAAAGTAGGGCACGGTCTTGACCGTGCCGAAGATAATAGCAGAAACACCGGGCATTAAACCCACGGTCAGGGTACGGCTGTGCCCAGACCCCCTCAGATGCAATTACAATAAAAGGGCTGGCTCTTACTCATAACAATGAGTTTTGAGTCGGCCCCTTGATTTGGATCATTTGAAGCGTTTTCCGTTCTTTGACTTTTTGCTTTCGTACTGATCGTCGTAATCATCGTTCGAGCGGAAGTGTCCGCCTGATGATGAGCTCTTGGCGGCGGCTTTGCCCTCGCGCGCAAGCTTGGTTTTCTTGTGCCTTTGAACCGCGGACACGATGATAAAGGTGAATCCCGCGAGGCTGAGAACGATCAGCGCGATGCTCAAATAAAAGAAGGTGCGCAGCATGGCGGCAGTTTCGGCTGCCTTGGTGTCGGTTGAATTTTCTTTAAAAGAAGCAAAGCTGATCCCGCTGCTTGATCCGCTCTTGCCCTGGTTGTTGACGCTTGCCTGGATCGCCGCCCAATCCTTATCGGTAAGGGTGGGCTTTGAAACGGTTGTGTTTGAAATATCCAGCGGCGCCGCGGTTGTGTCGGGGATATTGGTCGGCGGCGTGTAGTTTTCCTGACCGCCGCCTACATGATCGTAGTTCGGCTCCGAGTACTCGCGGTCGACCGGGTCATAGTAGGTCGAGCTGTTGTCGATGTAGCTCGGCTCGGAGTAGCTGATCTGGCTTTCGTAGCTGATCTGAGTATCGTAGCTCGATTGCTCAACGTAGCTTTCCTCATAGCTCGACTGCTCATAGTAGCTCGGCTCGTCGTCGTAGCTCGACTGCTCCTCGTAGCTCGACTGCTCCTCGTAGCTCGACTGCTCTTCATAGCTCGACTGCTCCTCATAGCTCGTTTGCTCGTCGGGCAGCTCCTCGGCGAGTGCGGGCATGACCGCCGCTGTGAGCAGCAGCATGGCCGAAAGGATAACGGTCAAAAACCTTGAATGTTTACCTGTCATAAACACCTTCCTTTCAAGGTATTCCTATCTTTTTGTGACTGCGTCAGGCTTGCTTACGCGGTCACGGTCGTGGTGGATTTGGGCTTTTCCCAGAAGATTTTCGGCTCGTATTTGCCTACATAATCGCTCTTTTTGTAGCCCATATCGTCGATCAGATCGGTGATATAGTCTTCAAATTCGGTTTTCTTCATATTTTTGACGATGGTTTCATCGTTGGTGCCGGGGTCGAGATAGGCTTCCTTTGCCGCCTTGGTGTTGTAGCGGAACACCAGATAAGCCTTTGCGTCCTTGCCCTCGCCGAGCTTGAGGCTGACAGCCTTGCCTTCCTCAAGACCCTCGATCGCCTTCTTCAGATCCTTGTCCTTGACGGAAATGTTGTCCTTAGGCGCGGTGCCGGTGACCTTGTCGCTTTCGGTAAGACCGTTCTCGGTGCTGAAGTCCGAGACAAGCTTGTCAAAGCTCTCGCAGGCGGCGGTGGTGTCGGCGGCTTCGTTGATCTGCTTTGCATAGCTGTCAAAGGCGTCGGTGATCTTCTTCTGATCCGCTTCGCTCTTTGCGTTGCTCTCGTTGCCGGCTTCGTCGGTGGTCGCCTCATAAAGCGACATGGGGAGGTAGGAGTAGCGGACATAATTCTCCTCAAAATACTTGGTGATCTCGTCCTTGCTTACTTCCTTTGTGCCGCCCTTGAGATAAAGCGTCTCAAACAGCTTGTCCTGATAAGCGAAGCTGGTGAACTGTCTGGGGTTGAGGGTCTGACCCGAAACATACTGCATATACTGCATGTATGTGCTGTAGTTGAAGAAATAGTTGGAGAAATAGAGCTTAAAGCTCTGCAGCGAAACGCCCTTGGGCTCCAAAATCTTCTTGTAGCTGAGGTACCAGTAGGTATCAACGGCGTCCTTGATGGCTGCCTCGTCGTCGGTGGAGTAGATGGTGCCGGTCGCCTCGTCCATGGTCGCGCCGAGTCTTTTCAGCTCCGGCTCGAGCGCAAGGATCATCAGGCAGCGCCTTTCGGCTGTTTTCTTGATCCACTTTGAGGCGACTTCGGTGTTGCCGTCGGCGTCGGTGATCTCAAGATCAAGCCATTTGTTGCTTGAGGCGTCGTAATCCTCGAGCTCGCTGGCGTATGCCTGCGCCTCCTGATAGGCGAAGTACATGGCGGTGATATACACGCCGATGCCAAGCTCTTCTTTGTCTGTTTTGTAAGACCATTCCTTGCTCAGAGAGCAACCTGACGCGATTACCGAAAACAGCATCAGAACAGCCATGAACAAGGAGGCTAACTTAACCGTTGGTTTCATTTTTTATACCGTCCTTATTTTTATTTTGCCCAATTTGCTCTTTGCTATGGGTACGTACCCTACCATTATACACATTTTTTTCGCGGATGTCTACCGTTTACGGAAAAAATTTTATGCTTTTTTCGATAAAATTATCAACATTTAGGAAATACGGACGGAAGAGCGCTCATTTTTTTATGCGCAGTATCTTTTTTAAGGACGCGATCGGGTCGGCGCCGTCGGGGATCCTGACCGCGAGGTGCGGCTTTTGACCCGCGTTCAGCGTCGCCTTGCCGTTGAGGGCGATAAGCAGGTCGGCGACCGCCGGCGACCTCAGCTCCCTGACATAGAGCAGCACGGTGTTTTCGCTCTGGCGAATCTCATAAATGCCCATGGCGTGCGCCTTGTTGCGAATCAGCGCGATATCGATAAGGCCGTTGACGGCGGGCGGTATCCTGCCAAAGCGGTCCCACAGCTCATCCTTTACGTCCTCGCTGTCCTCAAGGCTGCGAATGTCGGCGATACGGCGGTAAACGTCGAGCCTCAGCGTCAGGCTCTCAACATATTCCTCCGGAATGTGGGCGTCCACCGAGAGGTCGATAAGGCAGTCGAGGTCGTCGGACTTCGGCTGCTCGCCCTTTTCCTCGCTGACCGCTTCGCCCAGCAGCTTGAGATACATATCATATCCCACGCTCTCCATATGGCCGTGCTGCTGCGCGCCCATGATGTTGCCTGCGCCGCGCAGCTCCAGATCGCGCATGGCTATCTTGAAGCCGCTGCCGAACTCCGTGAACTCGCGTATAGCCGACAGGCGCTTTTGCTGTATCTCGCTCAGCACCTTGTTGCGGCGGAACGTGAAATAGGCGTAGGCGCGGCGCGCGCTTCTGCCCACTCTTCCGCGAAGCTGGTGGAGCTGCGACAGCCCCATGCGGTCGGCGTTGTCGATTATCAGGGTGTTGGCGTTGGGCAGGTCGACGCCCGTTTCTATTATTGTGGTGCAAACGAGCACGTCGACCTCCTGACCGAGCATCTGACGCCAGACCTCGCTCAGCTCCTGCTCCTTCATTTTGCCGTGACCGATGGCGATGCGCGCCTCGGGAACAGCCTCGTGTATGCGGTTGGCGACGCCGCTGATGCTTTCGACGTCGTTGTGCAGATAAAACACCTGACCTCCGCGGCGCAGCTCCCGCCTGATTGCTTCGTTGATGACCGCGTCGTCATGCTCCAGCACATAGGTCTGCACCGGCTGACGGTTCATCGGGGCTTCCTCAAGCACGCTCATGTCGCGCAGCCCGCTCATAGCCATGTTCAGGGTGCGGGGGATGGGGGTCGCGGAAAGCGTCAGCACGTCGACATTCTTTACAAGCTCCTTGAAGCGCTCCTTCTGCTGAACGCCGAAGCGCTGCTCCTCGTCGATGATCGCAAGCCCGAGGTCGCGGAACACCACGTCCTTCTGCACAAGGCGGTGCGTGCCGACTACCATGTCGACCTCACCGCGACGCAGCTTTTCGATTGTTTCTTTCTGCTGCTTGGCGGTGCGGAAGCGCGAAAGCAGCTCCACGCGGATGGGGTAGCCCTCAAAGCGCTTGGTCACGGTCTGGTAATGCTGCCACGCCAAGATCGTGGTGGGGCAGAGCAGAGCGCACTGCTTGCTGTCGGATACGCACTTGAACGCCGCACGCAGCGCGACCTCTGTCTTGCCGAAGCCTACGTCGCCGCAGAGCAGGCGGTCCATAGGAGCGGTGCGCTCCATGTCGCGCTTGATCTCGCTCACGCAGGTGAGCTGATCGGGCGTTTCCTCATACTCAAATTTTGCCTCAAAGTCGCGCTGCCACTCGTTGTCGCGCGAAAACGCATAGCCCTTCGCCTTCATTCGCGCGGAATACAGGGCTATCAGCTCCTTGGCTATGTCCTTGACCGAGGTCTTGACCTTCGCCTTTGCCTTCTGCCAATCGCCGGAGCCGAGGCGGCTGAGGCGCACATGGCTGTTTTCCTGCGCGCCGATATATTTCGCGACCATGTCGAGCTGGGTGACGGGAACATAGAGCACGTCGCCCTTGGCATAGTCGATCTTGATGTAGTCCTTTGTTACGCCGTGGGTCTCCAGCTTGCGTATGCCGCTGAAAACGCCTATGCCGTGGACGCTGTGGACAACATAGTCGCCCGCTGAAAGCTCCGACAGGCTGTAGATCTCCTGACCTTCCTTTTTGCGCTTGCGCTTTTTTTCGGGGCGGTACGCCGCCTGACCGTAGCTTATCAGGAAGAATTTTTCGGCGGGCAGCTCAAAGCCCGCGCTGAGAGCGCCGCCCATCACATATATCCTGCCGTTTTCGCAGCGCGGCAGCAATTTGGTGTATTCGGCGGGAAAGCCGTCGTTTTGCAGGCTGCCTGCCAGATTTGCCGCTGCCTTGTCGGTGCCCGCAAGGATCACTCCGCAGCTTCCGGGGACGAAAAGCCCGCGAAGATCCTCGGAAAGCTGCTTGTAAGAGCCGTTCCACTGGCTAAGCTGCTTTGCCGAAAAGCTGACGGCGTCCGATAGCTTGAGCGGTATGCTGCCGTGAACAAAGCTCTCGAGCAGCGTCGCGCCGTGCGCCTCAAAAAACGCGGTACATTCGTTCCATGTGAGAGAAAAGCGGTCGAAGCCGCGCGCCAGCACGCCGTCCTCAAGCGCCTGCTTGAGCTGCTCGGTGTTCTGAAAGTCCATCGCCTTGCCGCGCTCGCGCACGTTGCTGAATTCCGAGATGAACAGCAGGCTGTCGCGCGGGATGTAGTCGAGCAGGCACTCGGGCTTGCCGTAGATCTGGCTGATGAATTTGTCGGCATTGGCGACCGCCGCGCCTCCGCGCAGCAGTTCAGCCTCATTTTGCAGGCGCTCTCTGGCTTTCGCCGATGATTTGCCGCGCAGCGTTTTTGCCTGAGCGATGATTTTGTCGGCAAGCGCCTGACGGTCGCCGATGATGATCTCGGCTGAGGGCGTCAGATGTATCCTTCCGGCTTTTTCAAAGCGGCGCTGGGTCTCGGGGTCAAAGTAGCTTAGGTCGCAGATCTCGTCGCCCCAAAATTCCGCGCGCACCGGGTTTTCGCTGTCGGGCATAAAAAAGTCGAGTATGCCGCCGCGAAGCGAAAACTGTCCGCTGCCGTCGACCGCGTCAAAGCGCTCATAGCCCAGCAGCGTAAGGGCGCGCACAGCCTTTTCGATCGGTATCTCGGCGCCCTCCTCCAGAGTCAGCGAGGCGCTGCGCAGCACCTCCCGGGGAACAGTAAGCTGGCAGGCGGCGTCGATACAGGCGACGGCAACGTCGCAGGAGCCGTCGAGCAGCTTGTAAAGCACCTTAAGGCGCTGATGCTCGTATTCGTGAGAGCGGCTTGCGATCTCGTCGAGGAAATTGTAGTCGCGCACGGGATAGACAAGCGCCGAAAGCCCCATGCAGCACAGGTCGTTGCACAGGGTCTGGGCTTCGCGCTCGTCGGAAGCGATACACAGCGCCGTCTTTTTCTTGGCGCGGCAGAGCGCGTTTATCACATTTGCCTTTGCAACGGGAAAAAGCCCCGACACGCAAAGGGATTTTCCCGTTTTGGTGTTGCGCAGCAGGTTGCGGAACGCCGCGCTGCGCCCGAAAACCTCGGGAAGAAAGTTCATTTTTTCCATATTCACAATCAGTTGTATCTCGCCATAGCGGCGTCGATCTCGCCCTTTGCCATCAGCTCAACGGCGCCGCAGGTGTTCTCAAACATGGTTTCCAGCGTTTTGCGCTCATCGTCAGAAAAGCGTGACAGCACCCAGTCCGCCAGATCCCAGTCGGGATTCGGCTTGCCGCCGATGCCGATCTTGACGCGCGGAAAGGCGTCGCTGCCGCTGAGATATATTATGCTGCGCATGCCCTTTTGACCGCCGTCGCTGCCGCCGCGCCTGATGCGCATTTTGCCGACAGGCAGCGAAACGTCGTCAAAGATCACGATGACGTTTTCGGGCTTGATCTTATAAAAGCTCATCGCCTCAGTGACCGCCTGACCGCTGTTGTTCATATAGGTCGTCGGCTTCATCAGCAGCGCGCGCCTGCCGCCGACGGTACATTCGCCCACAAAGCTCTTGAATTTTATTCTGCTTACCCGCGCGCCCAGCTTTTCGGCGAGGTAGTCGATCGCCAGCCAGCCGCAGTTGTGGCGGGTGTTTTCATATTTGCGGTCGGGATTTCCCAAGCCCACGATAAGGACTTCGACCGAGCCGCCGAAGGTTTTCTTTCCGAACATAATTTATTCTCCCGATGCTGCGCAAAGCGGTAAAACGCCGCGATACGCAGACAAAGCGGACTTTTTCAAGTCCGCTTGCGTCGATGCTGTTTTGCTGTGTATCAATATCAATTGAAAGCCGCTGTGAAGGGCTTGTCGTTGTAAATCCTTGCGATAGCCTCCGCGAAGATGGGCGCGGTGGGCAGGATGGTGAATTTGTCGATCATCTTTTCCTCGGGAACGGGGATGGTGTCGAGCAGGATGACCTCTTTGATGGCGCTGTTTTTGATGCGCTCAACAGCGGGGCCCGAGAGCACCGCGTGGGTCGCGCAGGCGTAAACCTCGGTGGCGCCGCCTTTTTCGACGATGGCGTTCGCGGCGTTGCAGAGCGTGCCGGCGGTGTCGATCATGTCGTCGACGAGGATGACCTTTTTGCCCTTGGCGTCGCCGATGATGTTCATTACCTCGCAGACGTTCGCCTTGGGTCTGCGCTTGTCGATGATGGCAAGACCTGTGCCGATCTTGGAGGCGAAGTTTCTGGAGCGGGTGACGGAGCCGAGGTCGGGCGAAACGACGATGAAGTCGTCAAAATTGCCGCCGATCTTTTCCTTCATGTGGTTGGCGAGGATGCCCGCGCCGTGAAGGTGGTCAACGGGGATGTTGAAGAAGCCCTGGATCTGGTTGGCGTGAAGATCCATGGTCAGCACGCGGTCGGCGCCGGCGGTGGTGATGATGTCGGCGCAAAGCTTTGCCGAGATCGGATCTCTCGCCTTGGCTTTTCTGTCCTGACGGGCATAGCCGAAGTAGGGCATAACGGCGGTGATGCGCGCAGCGGAGGCTCTTTTCATCGCGTCGATCATAATAAGCATTTCCATCAGGTTGTCATTGACGGGAGTGCAGGTGGACTGAACGATGAAGCAATCGCTGCCGCGAACGGACTCATGCAGCGAAACGGCGATCTCACCGTCGGAAAAATGAGTGCAGTCGCTTTTCCCGAGCTGCAGACCGAGACAGCCGGCGATTCCCTGCGCAACGTCTACATTAGAGTTGCCTGAGAAGATTTTGATGTCTTTTCCGTGAAAATTCATTTTTGTTCTCCTTTTCAGTTTTCTCGTATGTATATTTTAACAGTGTACAGTGTAAAGTGTATGGTGTACGGTAAAGGGTCGCTTCGCTCCGATTTGTATTATTGCGGTTATGCCTGAGAGCGCTGCGCGTTAACTCTCAACTCAACAGCAGTATCCTTTCGCTTTGGCGATACGATTGAGCTCCTCGAGCTGTTCGGGGTCGTTGGCGCCGAGCACGGCGTCGCTGCATTCGGCGGTGTACGCGCCGACCGCGTCGCCCTCGGCGAGCAGCAGCTTTATAGCGTCGGGCAGGTAATACTCGCCCGCTTTATTGTCGGATTTTATTTTTCCGAGCACACCCAGCAGCTTTTCGGTGTCGAACCAATAGCCGCCTGAGTTGACCTCGGTGATCTTAAGCGTTTCCTCGTCGGCGTCCTTGTGCTCGACAATAGCCCTGAGATTGCCGTTTTCATCGCGCACAATCCTGCCGTAGCCGGTCGCGTCGTCAAGCTGCGCTGAGATTACGGTCGCGGCGCAGCCGTTTTCGATATGCTGCTTAAGAGAGCTTTCGATGGTCTGCGCCGTCATAAAGGGCGCGTCGCCGTTCAAAACCACGACGTTGCCGCCGTGCCTGCTCAAAAACTCCTTTGCCATCATCACGGCGTGACCCGTGCCGAGACGCTCGCTCTGAAAGACGCTCTCGACCGGGAAATCCAGCGTTTGCAGAAATTCCTCGATATATTCCTTGTGATAGCCCTTGACAACGCAGATATCGTCGATCCCTGCCTGCCTGAGAGCCGAGATGACCCATTGCAGCATGGGCTTTCCAAGCACTAAAGACATTGGCTTCGGCTTGTCGGACTTCATTCTCTTGCCCTCGCCGCCTGCCAGAATAATGGCGCAGTTGCTCATTATATCCCTCTTTTTTAGATTTTTAAAGATTTGCTTTCAGCTTAAGTAATCGATCTCATTTTAAGAAATCGCAATGTTCAGACCTCGCCGTTAATAAAACTCTTGACATAAGCGATGTTTTCCGAAGGCGAGAGTGACTGCGACTTGGTCGCGCGAGAGTGACTGCGACTCGGTCGTAAAAGGGTACAGTTTGTCCTTTTGCACTTTAACAGACAATACTATTATCGCATAAAAAATTCAAATTTCAAGTGGATTTTTCAAAAAATCGACATTTAAGGGCAAATTAAACGATTTATACAATATTAATAAAATTTACACAACTTTTTTAGAAGAAAAAATTTTCAAAAAGAGGTAGCTATTTTCGTCAATCTTTGGTATAATATTTGTTAGGCTTAGATATGTTGGCAGAATTTTACAGAATCGAATTTTGTCACAGCCACATTATTTCTATTTATAGGAGGACTACCACTATGGCAAGAAAATGGGTTTACCTTTTCTCAGAAGGTAACGCAAACATGCGTGAGCTCCTCGGCGGTAAGGGCGCTAACCT
>ONHJ01000017.1:0-2377 GCA_900317595.1 uncultured Eubacteriales bacterium
GAACAATTTCACGGTGACGATTTAGTGTTTAGTTCAGTTTTTAGTAGTCAGTTGTTAGTAGTCAGTTATGGGTCGCTTCGCTCCGGATTTGTAATGCCGCGTGCTTGATTTCAAGGCGTGGCTTCCTTAACTGTGTAGGGGCGGACCCGCGTGTCCGCCCCTGTTCCGCAATGTCGTAAACTTATTCTGTCATTCCGACCAAGCGAAGCGCGTGGAGGAATCCCCTGCGGAAATGCACAAAGCGTCGCTCCCTACAGTTATTAACCAAACTTTTCTTTTCGATTGTAGGGAGCGACGCCCTCGTCGCTCCTGCAAATCGCTGTGCGATTTGCTTAAGTTGACCCCATTGCCTTTCAAGGGGAAATGTTGCGAAGCAACAAAAAAGAGCGTCCTTACGAACGCCCTTGAAGTCTTATACTATATCAAACCTGATGATGGAATGTCGGCACCAGCTCGCTTAAGAGCTCCACCGTTCTTTCGCTGTTGTTCTCCTGCGCGCTCTCGTGCAGGAGGTTGAGCTTATAGAGCATATCGGTGGGGTCGATCTGGATCTGATTGCCGATGAAAATCTTTTTGTTTTCGGTGGACTTCAAGCCCTCCTCGTCCATCAAAAGCTCCTCAAACAGCTTTTCGCCCGGACGAAGCCCGGTGAAGATGATCGGGACCTCGTCGTAAGGCACCTTGCCGTACATGCGGATAAGGTTTTCGGCAAGCGTGGTGATCTTGACGGGCGCGCCCATGTCGAGCACGAAAATCTCGCCGCCCTTTGCCATGGCGCCTGCCTCTAGCACCAGAGAAACCGCTTCGGGAATGGTCATAAAATAGCGGATGATGTCGGGGTGAGTTACGGTGACGGGGCTGCCGCTCTCGATCTGGCGGCGGAACAGCGGTATTACCGAGCCGTTGGAGCCGAGCACGTTGCCGAAGCGCGTGGTGACAAATTCGGTGTGCGTGGTGGTCTGCGCCTTGTACTGGATTATCATTTCACAGGCGCGCTTTGTGGCGCCCATAACATTTGTGGGGTTGACCGCCTTGTCGGTGGAGATCATCACGAACTTGTCCGCCTTGTAGAACTCGGCGAGGGTGGCTACGTTGAAGGTACCGAACACATTGTTCTTGACCGCTTCCTCCGGCACTGTTTCCATCAGCGGGACATGCTTGTGAGCCGCCGCGTGGAAAACGACCTGCGGGCGGTATTTTTTGAATATCGACTCCATTTTGTCGTAGTCGCGCACAGAGGCGATCAGCGTGACAAAATCCAGCTCGTCGCCGTATTCGATGCGCAGCTCCTGCTGGATATCGTAGGCGTTGTTTTCGTAGATATCGACGATGATGATCCGCTTCGGGCTGTATTTTGCGATCTGCCTGACCAGCTCGCTGCCGATCGAGCCGCCGCCGCCGGTGACCATGCAGACCTTGTCGCAGATGAACTGCGCGATCTTGTTGCGGTTGAAGGATATGGGCTTTCTGCCCAGAAGGTCTTCGATGCGGATCTCCTTAGCCTGAGTTATGAGCTGAGGGTCATTGTCCTTGAGCAGCAGCTCGCTGAGATAAGGGATAACCTTGATCTTGCATTTGGTGGAGGAGCAGTAGTCGAGGATGCGCCGCTTTTCGTCCTCCTCGCAGGAAGGCACGGCGACGATGATGTTGCTGATGTCGTACTCCTTGCATATCTGCGGTATCTCGGCGCAGACGCCGACCACTTCGACGCCCTGAAAGCGGGAATGGAGCTTGTTGGGGTCGTCGTCGACCATGGCGACGGGATTGATCTTGGCGGACGGGTTTTTTGAGTCGGTCTCGGCGTTGCGTATCTCGGTGAGTATCATGCGTCCTGCCTGACCCGCGCCGACGATCAGCGTGCGCTGTCTTTCGGTGCCGCCGCCGGCTTCGATCAGCCTTAAAAACGTGGTCTTGAAGGCGAGGCGGAACAGCAGGACTCCGACGGTAGCCACGAGATAAAACAGGCAGAAAAAGATCTTTCGCGGGTGAAGATTCAGCAAAAGCAGCACCAAATAACCCAAGACGAAGCCCGCGGTCATCGCGACGCCGCTGAAAATATAGTCCTTGATATTAAAATACCGCCACATTCGCGAATAGGAGCCGAACAGGAGCATCATCAAAACACAGGTTATGATGTCCAAAACGATAAAATACAGCAGTCCGCGGCTTGCCTCGGGCGGATAGCTCGGCAGCAGCGACAGCACATAGTTGAGCGTGATGCCGCTGACGGTGATGATAAAGATATCCGCAAGCATCAAAACAAATTTTCGGAAGTTGAACTTACTCATGAAACTCTAAACCCTTTCGGAAATAATCACTCCGCATTATCCTTTTTATTATAGTATATCTGACAGCAAAAGTCAAACAGTTTGTTGGG
>ONHJ01000017.1:2388-34017 GCA_900317595.1 uncultured Eubacteriales bacterium
GTCAGTTGTCAGTTGTGGGTCGCTTCGCTCCGGATTTGTAATAGTGCGTGCTTGGGAGAAAGCGTTGCTCCTTATGCTGTCATTCCGAGCGGTGCCGAAGGCAAAACGCGAAGCGTTTAGTCGAGGAATGACAGCGAGAGGTAACGCCCTCTCGCAAGCACTCGGCATTGGAAATCCGGAGCGAAGCGACCCTTAATACAACTCAAAACTCAAAACTAATTTTCAACTCACCCCAACACCTTTTTCGCCGTGTCTACGCTCTCTTTGGCGTCGCGGCAATAGTAGTCCGCGCCGATCTTCATCGCGTATTCCTCTGTCAGCACCGCGCCGCCTACAAAAACAACGCATTTGCTGCTGCCGTCGGGGTTTTGCAGCGCGGGAGTTTCGCGGATGAGCCTGATCGTGTCCTCCATGCTTTTGAGGGTGGTGGTCATCAGCGCCGAGAGCCCTATCATGCGGATATCCTGCTCCACGGCGGTGTCGACGACGAGCTGAGGGTCGACGTCCTTGCCCAGATCGACCACGGTGTAGCCGTAGTTGTCGAGCAGCACCTTGACGATGTTTTTGCCGATGTCGTGGATATCGCCCTTGACGGTGGCGAGAATGATCTTGCCCTTGCTGACGGATTCGCCGCCGGAACGGCTGAGGTGCCGCTTTATCACCTCAAAGCACTCCTGCGCGGTGTTGGCGCTCTGAATGAGCTGCGGCAGAAAGATCTTGTTCTTTTCAAAGTCCTCGCCCACCCTGTCGAGCGCGGGTATCAGCTTTTCGTTGACCAGCGCCATCGCGTCGCCGCTCTCAAGCAGAAGCGCGGTCAGGCGCGCCGCCTCGGTTTTCAGTCCGCTGTAGACCGCGTCCTCAAGCGTGAGGTCAGCCTGAGCCTGCGGCTTCGGCGCAGGCGCGGCGTCGTTATACGCCTCGATAAAGTCAAGCGAGTTTTTGTCGATATTCGAAAGCACGCGATAGGCGCGCACCGCGCCCGTCATCGCGGGGATATTCGGATTGATTATCGGAAGATCGAGCCCTTCCTCGAGCGCCATGGTCAAAAACGTGCTGTTGACCAGCTCGCGGTTGGGCAGACCGAAGGAGATGTTTGAAACGCCCAGACAGGTCTTGCAGCCCAGATCGGTTTTGACGCGGTGAAGCGCCCTCAGCGTTTCGCGGCACGCCGCCTGCTCGGCTGAGACCGTCAGGGTCAGGCAGTCGATGTAAACGTCGCGCCTGTCGATGCCCAGAGCCTCGGCGCGCTCAACTATGCGCCGCGCGATTCGGAACCTGCCCTCGGCCGTCTTCGGGATTCCGCCCTCGTCGAGGGTCAGCCCCACCACCGAGGCGCCGTATTTTTTCACCAGCGGCAGCACAGACGAAAGGCTTTTTTCCTCGCCGTTGACCGAGTTGACGATCGGCTTGCCGTTATAGCAGCGCAGACCCGCCTCAAGCACCTCGGGCTTGGTGGAGTCGATCTGCAGCGGCGCGTCGCAGACGCTCTGTATAGCCTTTATCGCGCGCACCATCATTTTCGCCTCGTCGATGCCCGGGTGACCGACGTTGACGTCCAGTATCTCGGCGCCGCCGCCGACCTGAGACAGCGCCTGCGTCAGGATATAATCTATGTCGTTTTCCTCAAGCGCCTGCTTGAAGCGCTTTTTGCCTGTGGGATTGATGCGCTCGCCGATTATGCGCGGGCCGTTGATCTCCACGGCGGTCGCGGCGCTGCACACGCAGGTGTCCGCTGTCTTTTCGCGCGGCGAATAGGCTTCGCCGCCGAGCGCTTTTTTCAGCTCGGCTATATAGGCGGGCGTTGTGCCGCAGCAGCCGCCAGCAAGCTTCACGCCGCAGGGCAGCAGCGCCTTGACGCACTGAGCGAAGCGGTCGGGCAAAATGTCATATTCATTGCTGTTTGGGTCGGGCAGACCGGCGTTCGCCTTGACTATCAGCGGAAGGTCGGTGTATCGGGTCATCTCAGCCAGCACCGGCTCCAGCTCATCGGGGCCGAGCGAACAGTTCACGCCGATCGCCTGAACGCCGAGACCCGAGAGCGTGACCGCCATCGACGCCGGCGACACGCCCGTAAAGGTCCTGCCGTTCTGCTCAAAGGTCATGGTGGCGATGACCGGCAGGTCGCTGTTCTCGCGCGCCGCAAGCACCGCCGCCTTAAGCTCATAGAGGTCGGTCATGGTCTCGAACACGATCAGGTCGGCGCCCTTGCCTGCCAGCACCTGCTGCCTGAAATAGCCGTAAGCCTCCTCAAAGCGCAGCGCCCCGGCAGGCTCGAGCAGCATACCGATGGGGCCTATGTCCAGAGCGACCAGCGCCGAGGTGCCTTCGCACGCCTTTTTCGCGTTGGCGATCGCCGCCCCGATCACGCGCTCCACAGAGCAGCCGCTGCCCTCGAGCTTGTAGGCGTTCGCGCCGAAGGTGTTGGTGTAGACGATGTCGGCGCCCGCCTCGATATACGCCCTGTGAAAGGACGTGATAAGCTCCGGGCGCGTGAGGTTGAGGGTCTCGGGGCAATGGCGGTAGCCCGCGCCGCTCTGCTGGATCATGGTGCCCATAGCGCCGTCGAGCAGGATCAATTCTTTTGTATTGAGAAGTGTTTTAAAATCCACAGTGTTCACCGTTCCTTCTGTATTGACAGGAGCCGCGCAGATCGCAGATCGCGCAGCCGCGCCTTTTCGGCGGCAGAGGCCGGTCGGAGATGCCAGCGACGGCGGTCACCGACTTTGCGGGTATCAGCAGGCTGCTTTCGCTGACGCTGAGCCCGATCTTTCGCGGAGCGTCGAGAAAGCGCAGAAAAGCCTTTTGCAGTGTGATGGGATAATCGCCGTAGCCCGGGCTGAAACGGAAGGTAAAAAAGCTGCCCGGGAACCGCTGCGCCAGCAAAACGTCAAGCCTGCGGCAGACCTGCTCGACGGCGACGCTCGCCATTGCGTCAAGCACCACCGCCTGCGCCATATCGCGCACCTGAGCGACGCGGATAAGGCGGTCGACCTCAGCGCCGAGCGTGGCGCAGATCACCGCGGCGCGCGTGCAGCCCTGCAAATGACGCACGATATCCTCGCCGGCAGTCAGCTCGGCGTTCGGCAGGTCGGTTATGCGGTAGAGATATTTTGGGCGCGCGGCAGAAAGGAGCTGCTTTTCGCAGACGTCCATCAGCCGCCGCATATCATCGTTCATTTCCACGCCCGCGCCGCCGAGATAGCGCACGGCTTCGGCGCGGTCGAGTGGCTCGAGAGTTATCATAAGAGGGTTTTCACGGCACGGGTTATCTTTTCCGCGACGTATGGGTTGTTCATGGTGTAGAGGTGTATTCCGTCGACGCCGTTAGCCAGCAGGTCGACGATCTGCTCTACCGCGTAGGCGATGCCTGCGTCGCGCAGGGCTTCGGGCTTGCTCTCGTACTTCTGCATCATTTTGGCGAATTTCGGCGGCAGGCTCGCGCCGCAGAGCGACACCATGCGCTCGATCTGGCGCTTGTTGGTCACGGGCATGATGCCCGCCTCGATCGGCACGTTTATCCCGGCGATCTCGGTGCGCTCCAAAAAGCGGTAAAACAGGCTGTTGTCGAAAAAGAGCTGGCTGATAAGATGTCCCGCGCCCGCCTCGACCTTCTTTTTCAGGTTGAGCACGTCCGCGACCTCGCTCTCGGCGTCGACGTGCGACTCGGGATAGCAGGCGCCGCTGACGTCAAAGTCGCCCTTTGATTTGATGTAGGCGCAAAGGTCGCTGGCATAGCGGAAATCGGTCTGCGGAGCGACGCCCTCGGTGTAATCGCCGCGAAGAGCGAGAATGTTCTCGATGCCGTTGCGGCGAAAATCCTCTAAGGTCTCGTCGATCATGCCCCGGGTGCTGTTGACGCAGGTGAGGTGCGCCATCGACTCGACGTGAAAGTCGTGCTTGATCTTGGCGGCGATCTCGCAGGTGCGGCTGTGTCCGCCCGCGCCGCCCGCGCCGTAGGTAACGCTGATGAAGTCGGGCTGCAGCGCGCAGATCTCCTCAAGCTTTTCATATACCGACTCTATCGGAGAGTCTTTTTTCGGCGGGAAAACCTCAAAGGAGAACACCGCCTTATCTTTGCCAAACAGGGATTTGATTTTCATTTTATCATCTCTCTATCATTTTTGAGTAGTTTTTGTTTTCAATTATACCACCAAATAACCAAAAAAACAAGATTTTTACGAATGTCGGGTGTCAGGTGGGAAATATCGTCAACTTAAGGAATGTATAAGCCTTATCCCCGCAATGAATTGCGGGGACGGAGCGACGAGGGCGTCGCTCCCTACGATCATTTTGCAACATCGGGCAGGAGTTGTCGGTTAAGGGTCGCTTGATCGTTGATTCAACAAAAACGGCTGCCGCACAGCCCTTGGTGCGGCAGCCCTGCCATCATTTCAAAAACTGCGGAATCATGCAAGACAGTTCTCAAATCCCGCAAGGAATCTTTGCAAAGCGGTGACGTCTTTTATGTTCACCGCACCGTCGCCGTTAGCGTCGGCTCTGACACGCTGAGCGTCGTCAAAGATGAAGAACAGCGCCAGACCGCGCTGAAGCTGCGTCGCGTCGTTGATGTCGATGCTTCCGTTGCCGTCCACATCGCCGATGATATTCTCCGGCTCTGTCACGGGCTCCTCGGTGGTTGGTTCTTCGGTCGTGGGTTCCTCGGTGGTCGGTGCTTCTGTAGTCGGTTCTTCGGTCGTAGGTTCCCCGGTGGTCGGTTCCTCTCGGATATAGCAGTCGCCCACATATTGCAGAGTGCCGGTTTCGTTGGGATTGTCAGCCAGCACCGCGTAAACCCTGCCGTCGATGACGCGCAGACCGTAGAAGCGCTTTTCAAAGCTGTTCACCGCGAACGGCGACAGCTCCTTTGTCTGCATGTCGAAAACCAAAACCGAGTTCTCGGTGTTCATATAGAGATAGCCGTCGTATTCCTCGAGCGACATATAGTTGTTGCTCCAAACCAAGCCTTCGTCCGCGTGCCAACGCTCATCGGTGAAGCTCTCCACGGTTTCAAAGCTGTCGGCGCCGAGGTCGTAGGTCAGCAGATGCTTGCCGCTCTCGCTGCTTTCGGGATTGTTGTTGTCGACCACATACACGTCGCCGCCCACATGACACATCCGGGTGTTGATGCGGTGATAGCGCATCTTGTCGAAGCGGGTGTCGTCGGAGACGAAATCCGACCTGTAGTCATAGTGCGGATTGGCTTCATAGCCCTCGATGGCGGAGTCGCTGAGCAGGAAAAAGGTGTGCTTGACAAAGCCCGGCTTGTCGGGCGTGGGGTCATCCCAGGTCACGTCGACGTGGTAGTATTTTCCGTCGATCTCAACCTTGTTCCACTGGTGGAACATTTCCGCGGACTCCACGATCTCGCTGTTGACGCCCGCCTGCGCCAGCAGATAGGAATACGCCTCTGAATAGCCGTAGCACTTGCCCTGACCGTTGACCATCAGGTCATAGGTCTCACCCGAAAGCAGGTAGGAGGAATTGAGCACCAGCGCGTCGTGCAGGATAAGCGCCTTGTCGAAGTCGGACATATCCTCGTCGACCTGATCGAGGTACCACTGCGCTCGCGTGCGGAATTCGGCGCGCATCTCAAGCACCTGCTCCTTGGTGTAGGACTGTTCGCCGGTGTAGTTGCCGTTGCTGTCATAAAACACCCTGCCCCATCTCGGGATAAAGCTGTGGACATAATAGCTGTCCCCCTGCTTGTAGCGCGAATAGCTGAAGCCGCCGCTGACATAAAACAGCTCCGGATGCATATGCGTGACCATGGTCAGCAGCCTTGACGCCTCGTAGTCGGGAATGGCATAATCCTTGATGTATATGCGGTCCTCAAGATCGAACAGTCCCTTTGCCAGCAGATCGGCTACTTCGCTGTGGGCTTCATAAAAATCCTTGTATTCGGAAATACGCCCGAAGGTCATGTCATCCTTGAGCTGCAGCGAGGACGCCGGCATTGCAGCCGCGCCTAAGATCAAAGCAAGAGAAAGCAGCACCGCCGTCAAGCGGCGCGCCTTGGTGTGATGCTTCATTGGGTTTCCTCCGTTTTTCATTCCTGTCGAAAGAGCGGGCGCGCCTGAGCCGGCACGTCGTCATTTGCTCTCGTTCATCCTTTTTTCAAGCTCGCCGAGGGTGACCTCAAAGCCCGCCCTTTCATAGGTGAGATATGCCGTTTCGGGCTGCCTGCCGAGGATTATTTCGGCGAGATAAGCGAGAAAATGCGGGTTTTTTATCAGCACGGGTCCGGTTAGATGAGTACCGAAGAAGTTGTTTTTACGCACGCCCTCAACGGCGGCGCCGTCAAAGTCGCCGGTTCCCATTTTCACGGTGAAAAGGCTGTTTTCAACGCCTTTGATCTCGCTGCACTTGTTGACGAAGCCCACAAGCGGTCTGTCGAGGAAGGAGCAGGAAAAGATCACGTCGCCGGTGACCCTGGTCTTGTTCTGCTCGGCGGACTCAAAGCCGAAAAGCCCCAGCCCGTCAACCGTGCCGCCGTGAGCGTCGGTCAGGGTCTTGCCGAGCGCCTCAAAGGAATTGCCCGTGAAAAGTATGACCTTGCCGCTGTCGACGCAGCTTTTCAGCTCGTCGGCGTACCGCCTGAGGTCATTAAGCGCAACGCGCAGGTTTTTCTCGGTGCCGGAGCCGATGAAGATGAAATCATAGGCGGAAAAATCGGCGCTGTCGCCGAGGCTGAGCCTGTCTACCGTCACCTCTGCCCCGCTTTTTTCAAGGATGCGCTTCACGGCGGCGACATTGGCGTAGTCGCCGTAAAGGTTCATCAAATCGTGATATAAATGCAGAAGCTTCATCTTAATCCTCCTTCACACGCGCCAAAAACTTGCCCTTGTCCGAGAAGCAGGTGATGACGTAAATGTACTCGCCCCTGTCGCTGTCGAGGTAATCCACAGCCTCGCCGATGTCGGCAAAGTGCCTGACGCGGTCGGCGGGTATGTCGGTGTAGGAGAATCGCGTCATCAAATCGTTGACATAGGTGCCTGCGAGGACGATCTGACGGACGTTCTCGTTGTTCAGCATCTCAAAGTCGATGTCATATAGCCACGAAACGTCGCTCGTAAAGTATTTGCGGCTGACCGCGTCGACTATTATCAGCACGTCGCAGCCTTCCTTGTAAGCCGAGGCGACGCGCAGGCTCTGGTCGTAGGAGATGGAGTTTTCGTGCTTTGAGGTCAGCACGGTGCCGCGGCGGCTGCCGAGCGTGAAGGTGATGACCCTGCCGTTTTTCAGCACATAGTTGTTCATGTCGGCGGCGATCTTCGCGCCGTCGATGCCGACTATCGACGCGACGGTGTACGCCGCGAGTATGTTGTAGATGTTGTAAAGCGACTTGAGCGCGAGCGTAACGGTGTGCTTTCCGTCGACGGTCATCTCGCCCTTGTCGAGGTCGACGGCGGTGACGGTGTACCGCGTGTCATGCCGCCTGTAGCCGCAGGAGGTGCAGGCAAAGTGGCCGATGTGGTTGTAGTGATGGGTGGTGTAGGTCATCGGCGACTTGCAGACCGGGCAGTAGGCTCCGTCGTTGTAAACGCTCTCGAGCGTGTCGGTATCGCTTGAAAGCCTGTCCGCGCCGAACCAGACAACGTCGCTTCTGCCCTGAGCAAAGGCGGACACCAGCGGGTCGTCGGCGTTGAGGATAAGCTGAGTGCCGTCGTGTATGCTGTCGAGCAGCGCGTCAAAGACCCACTCGGGGTGGCCGTTGCGTGTGAGCTGGTCGCGGTAGAGGTTGGTGATCACATAATGAGTCGGGCGGATGTATTTGAAGGTGTAGCGCGCAAAGCGCTCGTCGCTCTCTATCAGCAGGATATCAGCCTTGACCTTGCCGCCGAGGGTCGCGCTGTCGAGCACAAGGGTGGTCACGCCCTCGATCTGATTGCTGCCCTCGCGGTTCCACGCGACGCTTTTGCCGTTTTTGGTCAGGATGTGGGCGATCATCTCAACCGTGGAGGTCTTTCCGTTGCTGCCGGTGACGGCGATAATGTATTTCGGAAGCTTTACGCGGCTGAGGATATCGGGGCAAAGCCTGAGCGCCACCTGGCCGGGCTTGCTGCTGCCCTTGCCGATCAGCCTGCCGGCGAAGCGCAGCAGCTTGCAAATCAAAATCGTAAAAAATCTTTTCATAATGATCTCCGTAACAAATTGGAATAATAACATTATAATCACATTTTTTGTTTTTTGCAAGGCTTTTCTAAAGGTTTACGCGCATAAAAAAGCCCTCGGCTGCGCATAATAGCAATACCGAAGGAGGTTTTAACATGACAGAAAAAGAACTGCTTTATGTGGAAGACGCGCTGGGTCACGAACAGCATTTTCAGGCAGAGTGCAAAAGCACCGCCGAACAGCTTCAGGACGGCGACCTGAAACGCTTTACCCGTGATCTGGAGCACAGGCACCGCGAGATTTTTCAGAGCTTTTACGACTTGCTGTAAGGAGGGCTAAGCAATGGACGACAGACAACTGATGGAGAATATGCTGATCCTTGAAAAGGGCGGCTGCGACCTGATGATGCACGGCACGATCGAGAGCGCCGACCCCGAGGTCAAGCGCGCGTT
Source organism: uncultured Eubacteriales bacterium (assembly GCA_900317595.1). Taxonomy (GTDB): domain Bacteria; phylum Bacillota; class Clostridia; order Oscillospirales; family Acutalibacteraceae; genus Ruminococcoides. Next base: position 10,953 of record ONHJ01000017.1, read on the forward strand.
CAACTGCTCGCTCAACTCGTCGCTGCAGATGCAGGGCGATATCTACGCCAAAATGCAGCAAAAGGGCTGGTATCCGACCCAACAGGTCGAAATGCAGAAAAAAGCAGCGGTCAAGCAGAAATTCAACGCGTAAGGGTAAAGGCGGACTTTGTCCGCCTTTACAATTAATAATTTATAGTGAAGGGCGCTTGTTAGCAGTCAGAGGCTTGAGCCGTCGTAGTAAGCGACATTGCCGATCCACTTGACAGTCAGGTCGCCGGTTTTATTTTTGTCGGCGTTGGCGTTGAAGATCGCCTTGGCATACGCCTTGCTCAGATCCTTATAATAGTAAGAACCCGACAGCGTTCCCTCCTCGCCTGTCCAGCTATGGTTATTATCGCTGCTGCTGTTCCACGCATAGACATAGCTGCGGTTTTTGCTGTCCTTTTTCCAGATGATCCTGTACTTGTCGCTCGGAGCAGCGTTCGCAAGAGAGGTCGGCCAATCGGTCGGATACGCCGTCAGCGTCACCTTCTTTGCGCCGCTCGGCGCGGTGCCGGAAAGCATACTGCCGCTTCCGGTCAGCTCGGCTTTGGTGGTGCTGTTGTCAAAGCTTGCGACTATTGTTTTATTTTTCCAGTTGGAGTTCTGGGAAATATCAACATAGAAGGTGCTTCCGACCGTTGCCGCCGAGGTCGACATCGCGATGCCGACGCACAGCATGGACATTACCACCGCCAGCGCCAAAATCAGCGCGGGCGCTTTACGGCTGAGCTTTTTGCCGTGTTTCATTCGTTCTCATCTTCTCTCTCGGGACAAAAGCAGCTTTTTGAAAAAGCTTTCATTTGTTTCCTCCTTTTCTTTAAATAATCACAAGTATATTTGTTGATAATATATCAAAGTCGGGCAGTCTTTTATATATAATCAACAGATACCCGAATACATTACAGTAGAATCGACCGCAAACATAATTCCGAAAAAAGAATTTTGCTGAAGAAATTTATACTTTTTCTTCAATATTTCAGTACAAAAATGATATTTTTTTACGAACTGCCGCTTTCCGACATAAAGCACAAAAAGCAGCCGAAATTTCGTCAAATTAACACAAAATTGTTCTTCGGTAAAAGCTATGGTTTTTTTATCCAAAAAGAACAAAAAAGCCTTGTGTTATTTTGTCGCTGCGTCAATTGACAAGACGGCACGGTTTCCTATAAAATGAGAGCGTAAGTCGTAAAGGGCGTTTTTTATAAAAATATGCCCGCATCTTTATTGATAACAAGGAGAAGAATATGTTTTGCGAAAATTGCGGAAACACCATTAATCCCGGTGAAGCCTTCTGCGAAAACTGCGGCGCGCCCGTTCCCGGCGCACAGCCGCCTGTTCAGCAGGCTCCGGAGGCTCAGCCTGTGCAGCAGCCCATGCAGCAGCCCTTGTCTGACCAGCCCACACAGCAGCCCTATCAGCAGCCTGTTCAGCAGTATGTCGAGCAGCCGATGGGCGGCTACGCTCCCATGGCTCCCAAGCCTCCCAAAAAGCCCATGTCGCCCACAATGAAGAAGATCCTTCTGTTCGGCAGCATCGGCGTCGCTGCGATCGTCGCGTTTTTGATCGTTCTGTTCGTGGTCATCGTTCCCGGCTGCAAAAAGGCTCAGGAAGACGCCAACAGAAAAGAGGTCGCGAGCTACATCACCTTTAAGGCGAACGATATCGACAGCGGCCAGACCGTTGTTTACAGCGGCAACTTCACCGGCGAGCTCGCTTGGGATTACACCAAGTTCGCGGAGGACGCCGGCGTCACCGAGGCTCAGGCGAAATCCTTCCTCGACACCTTTGACAGCGGCCTGACCTACACCGTTTCCGTAAACGGCGGTGAAAAAGAGACTATCGGCTTCAACCACGATTTTGAAGAGGTCAAGGAAGAAGACGAATATGTCGTTGAGGTAAAATGGCCCGAAAAGCCCACCGGCTACGAGCTTGAATACGCGGTCAAGTACTACGGTCAGGATTTTGTCGACGCCATGGACGATCCCGACAAGCTGGTTGAAAAGGCCGCCAAGACCATGGGCATCGATCTCAATGTGAAGTTCAAGAAGGGCACCACCTCAAAGACCATCAAGGTCGCCGACGAGCTGAGCAAGAACGGCATCACCTTCGCCAAAGCTCAGGATATCGACCTGCTCGGCTACATCAAGGACAACAACCTTATCAAGTGCGAAACAGGCTGGAGCACCGCCTCCGTGACCGTTGACCAGATGGAAGCCACCTTCGGCGACTATAAAATCTACAGCACTTATCCCTCCACCTATCTCTATGTCAGCGACAAGGACGGCAAGGACATCGGCAACATCAGCCTTGATTTCTCACCTTCGTCCGACAATCTGTACGACGGCGACACCGTGACCCTCAGCTATGACTCCTACTATGTAAATAGCCTAAAAAAGTACGGAATCAACTTGATCGGCGACCCCGTTGAATACAAGGTCGACGCTCCCGAGACTACCACCTCGTCATCTTCCGACAGATCCGACCGTCTTACCCTCACGCAGGCAAAGGACAATGTCGACAAGCTTAAGGCATACTTCACCGACCACATCTTTGACGAGGACTCCGACGCCAAGACCGGCGACAAGCTCACTCTCCAGAGCATCTACTTCTGCGACGACAATAACGACCAGTACGTGGTTTGGGTTTACAAGAACGATACCCAGAATTACTTCAACACCATGTACGCCTACGCCACCACTCTTGAGATCTCCGGAAACAAGATCGTGGACAACGGCTCCGTATATTCATGGGATGACGACAAGGGCAAAACCGCCGACGAAGCCATCAGCGAGAACTACTGCATGAAGTACGACCCCGTAAAGCTCGCGTGATCTCAGCACGGATAATAAAATAATCAAAAAAGGCATGAGCCCGGCAACGGGCTTGTGCCATTTTTTATGCGTCGCACATTCAGTTGTCAGATTTTAGTTGTCAGTAGTCGGTTGTCAGTAGTCAGTACTTAGTTGTCAGTAGTCAGTTGTCAGTAGTCAGTTAAGGGTCGCTTCGCTCCGATTTGTAATGCCGCGTGCTTGGAAAAGGGCGTCGCTCCGTCCCCGCAATTCATTGCGGGGATAAGGATAAAATATACATCAGCTTAATCAAAAAAGTAGGGCACGGTCTTGACCGTGCCGCTGATAAAGGCAGAAACACCGGGCTTTAAACCACGGTCAGGGTACGGCTGTGCCCAGACCCCCTCAGTCCCCCTATTAGGGGGCAGAAACAAGACCTGACCCTACAATACAATGTAATTACAATAATAGGGGTTGGCTCGTACTCATAACAATGAGTTTTGAGCCAACCCCTTGGTGCTTACAGCGACGCTTGGCGCATCGCCTTAGGGGATTCCCCGACTATTCGCTGTCGCTGATTTTGCTTCGAAAACCGCTCGGAATGACAGCATAAGTCACAAGCACGCGGCATTACAATTCGGAGCGGAGCGACCCTTAACCGACTGCCGACTACTCCAGGAATCCGTCGACATTATCGCGGTTGAAATCGCTGCGGTCGCCCGACACGATCTCATAAACGCTGCCGTCCTCGAAGGTGAACACATCGGTGGTGCTGTAGCGGCCGCTTGAGCCGAACGCCTTTTCGTCGGAGATCCAGTTATCGCCGCGTGCGACCTTGAGCGTGTATCTGCCGCTCGGGAAGTATTCTGTGGTGCTCTCGCCGGCGTTGAGCAGCACCTTAAATTCGGTGGAGCCGTTCATTCTCACCAGACGGAAGCACGCCATCTGTCCGTCGCCGGCTTCAAGATAGAGTCCGCTGCTGCCGGGGCCGTAGGGCTCGTTGTCATATTTCCTGCGCTCCGCCTCGATCTGCGCGCGTCTTTCTCTCTCGGCGTCGTCGATTACCTCGGTTTCCAGCTTGGGGCAATTGTCGAAGGAAGCTGTCGGGTCAGTTTTAAGCGACTCATAATTAAAGGATTTCAGCACCGCGCAGTTATTGAAGCTTGAATCTATCTCATCGAGAGTTCCGCTGACGCTTACGCTGCCGAGAGCGGGCAGATCGTTGAAGCTGTTTGAAAACGTCGCGTAGGAGGCGCTGTCGGAAAATGCGATCGAGGCGCTCTTGAGGGCGGGGCAGTCGGAGAACGACTCTGTTATCTTTTCCGCGTTATCCAAAACCACCTTCTGCATATTCGGACATTCCTTGAAGCTTTCGGCTACGTTTGAGGCGTTCTTTGTAAAGTTGGTGGATTGTATGCCGTCGCAGCGGCAGAAGGAGCTTGTTACGGAGCGGATGCTTTTGAACTGCGAGATCGCCGTCATCGACGGGCAGTCGTTGAGCGAGTTTTCTATACTCTCAAGATTTTCGCAGCCGCCAAATTCCTTAAGCGCGCCGCAATCGTTGAACGAATCGGAAATACTTTCGACTTTCGGAAGGCTGACCTTGGCAAGATCGGAACATTCTCTGAAAGACAGCTTTATCGTTGTCAGATTCGGAGCGTCCAGCTCTGTAATGCCTGTGTTGTCAAAGGATTCCTCTATGCTTTCCGCGACGGAGAAGTCCGCGTTTGTCAGCGCGTGGCACGACAAAAAGCTCGACTCAACCTTTTTCGGCGAATTGGCTTTGCTTAAAGCGGTGCAGCTTTGGAACGAGCCGCTCACCTCAGATTCCGGCGACAGCTCGACGGTTTTGAGTTGTTCACATTTGTAAAAGCTGCTTTTCACCGTATAGGCGCTGTCAAGCTTGACCGATTCCAGAGCGCCGCATTTTTCAAAGCTGTTTTCAACAGATATGACATTTGACAAGCCGGCGTTTTTAAGCTTGGCGCACCTGTTGAAGCTGTTGATAATGTTTTTCACATTATCCGCGTTCAGATCCTCAACCGAAGAATCGTTGAAACAATTGGTGGTTTTCATTGCGCCCGAGATATCGGCGCTTTTCAGCGAACCGCAGTAATTGAAGCAGTTCTTTGCGATGATGCTCTTGGGCAGTCTGACCTTTTCAAGCGCGCCGCCCTGATCCTTTTCGCCGCAGACACTTTCGATATAGCCGACGTTATCCTCGACCGTGAGCGAGGTCAGCTTGGGTGTCGCGCCTTCCGCCGTGACCAAGACCACCTTTTTGCCCTTGTATGTATCCGGCACGGTGATCTCGCCCTCATCTTTTTCGGTGAGCAGATAGACGTAATGGATATCTGAGTATCTCAGGGAGTCAAGATCCTTGAACCGCGACTTGAACGCGGGGTATTCCTTGCTTATCTCCTTAAGCGTGACAAAATGCGCATCCTTTTCCTCGCCTTTGTTCTTTCCGCAGGCGCAGAGCGAGAAGCACGCCGCAAAAACCAAAACGGCAGGCAGTAATATCGCGATGGCTTTTTTCATGGTCATTCTCCTTAAAAAATAAAAATTATTCGACAATACGAACGCTTTTTGCGCTGATTGCCCAAATTTTCCCTATGACCGTATCATAACACATATTTATCGGTTTTTAAAGTCTTTTGGCGATATTTTTAGAAATTATTGCAAAAATATTGCAATTTTTTAATAATCCGTCTTTTTTTCGTAACCCTATTGCTTTTTCGCGGGCGATATTGTAAAATAAGGGTGCGCAAACCATTTAAATAATTTAAAAAGGAGAAATCAACTATGCAGAAAAACGTAAAAGGTATCATCGCTCTTTGCTGCGCGCTCGCGTCGTTCGTCCTTTTGGTCGTTGCGTTTAATATTGCGACCCACAAGATCGAAGGAACAGAAGTCAGCTTGTACGGCGACATCAACGTCACAATGGCGTTCGTAGGAGCAGGCTTGGGCGTTCTCGCCATCATTATCGGCATCCTCAGCCTTAAGGACCGCGACAAAAAGGGTCCCCGCAAGGCAGGCATCATCGTCGGCGTTTTTGCCATCATCGCTTCTCTGCTTTCGGCAGGCGTGTTCGCGCTGACCAACGAGATTGTTAAGTATTGGAACCCCAACGAAAAGAGCACAATGATCGAGGATCTTGTCAAGGATAATGCCGATATGAAAAAGCAGCTTGACGAACAATATCAGAAAATGCTCGATGAAGCCAAAAAATAATCGATACGAAAAGCGACCATACATTAAAAAACAAAACGCCGCAGTTTTTTACTGCGGCAGTTTTTTAATATCGCGCTGTGTGCTGTAACAGTGTTATCGGAAGCGCAAGGAGGTTTTTGAATGGAAAATCTGCTGTTGGGCTTGCTTGACGGCGTAGGCGAAACCTTTGACGCAGAGCGCGTCATCAAGCTGCTAATAATCATAGCGGTAACGGTGGCGGCGTACATCGCGCTGGTCATACTGCGCCGACGGCTGAAAGCCAGACTCAATCTTGACCACAGCGAATTCAAGAAAAGGCACGCCTTCATCACGGTTTTCCGCGTCGCAAAAGCGCTTGTTATCATCAGCGGCATCGTGATGATGCTGCAAACGATAGGAATAAACCTGACGGGTCTTACCACCGGCTTGGGGCTTATCATCCTGCTGCTCGTGCTGGCGATAAAGGATTATCTCCAGGACATTTTCGCGGGTCTGACGATAATGACCGACAAGTTTTTCTCGGTCGGCGACGCGGTGGAGTTTGACGGCAGAGACGGCATAGTGGTGTCGTTCACCGTTCGCACCACCAAGATCGAGTTTCTGGACGACCGCTCGGTGCTGTCGGTGACCAACCGGAATATCAGCAAGATACGCAAGCTGACGCATCTGGTGGATATCGACGTTCCGCTGCCCTATGAGCTCGACCGCAAAAGGGCGTTTGAGCTGCTGTCGGGCATCTGCGACGATATCCGCGGCACAGACGGCGTGGAGAGCTGCGAGCTGAAAGGCACTCAGGAATTCGGCACAAGCGCGGTTTTCTATAAGATACGCTTTTTCTGCGAGCCGAACGACCGCCCCGACATCCGCCGCGAGGCGCATAAAAAGATACAGGACGGCCTTGCGAAAGCCGGCGTAGCGATCCCGTATCAGCAGATAGACATACACTCCAAGCCGCTCCGCCCCGATTTGTGATTAAGCGCGCTTGTGAGGGAGCGCCGCTCCTGAGCAAAGACCCCCTTTCCCAAGGGGGAATGCCGTAAACTTAAGGATTGTATAAGCCTTTTATTGTAATTGCATTGCACTGTAGGGTCAGGTCTTGTTTCTGCCCCCTAATAGGGGGACTGAGGGGCACGGTCAAGACCGTGCCCTACTTTTTTGTTTTGAGCCAAGCTCCTACAGTGATTAACCAAACTTTTCTTTTCCATTGTAGGGAGCGACGCCCTCGTCGCTCCTGCAAATCGCCGTGCGATTTGCTAATGACGGCGCCCTTAACCGTCAATCGACTTTGACGCCGCCTCTCTCACCGCTCTGGCGAGCTGGTCGGCGCAGGAGGTCGGCTTTCTGCCGCAGGTGTTGCCGCGCAGCTTGCGCTCGATCTCGTCAACGGTCATGCCGTCGACCAGCTTTGATATCGCTTTCAGGTTGCCGTCGCAGCCGCCGTAGAACGAAACATTGCGCACCACGTCGCCGTCGAGGTCAAAGCGTATCTCCATGGCGCACACTCCGCGCGTTTTATAAGAATACTTCATACTCATTCTCCTTCTCGGTTTTTACAAATATTATAAACGAAAAAACGCTTTTGTCAACCCAACGGCTGTATGCGCGGTGAAAAATCGCGCTGCGGCCGATTTTTTGCGAAAAAAAGGTTGAAGAAAACAAATCGCCGTGGTATACTGAAACTATCAGGCAAACGCAATATCTTTGAACGATAAAATAACCCCAAAACGAGAGGAGTTTCAGTAAGATTGGCATTATTTGCGCGTTAAAAATGGAGGTTGACGGGCTTAAGGCGCTGATGGAGAACGCCGAGAGCACCCAAAAGGCAGGGCTTGAGTTCACAAGCGGAAAGATCTTCGGCAAGGACGTCGTGCTGCTTGAGTGCGGCGTGGGCAAGGTGAACGCCGCTGTCGGCACACAGGCGATGATCGACCTTTTCAACCCCGACCTTATCATCAGCACGGGCATCGGCGGCAGCCTTAACAAGCAGATCACCGTGACAAGGAGATCTGCGACAAGCTGGCTGAGTGCTGCAAGGGTTTGGGAGCGCACGTCACGGTAGGCAGGATCGCCACCGGCGACCTCTTTGTCGTTTACCGCCGCAAGCGTGAGTTCATCGCCTTTGAGTTCGACGCCGTCTGCTGTGAGCGCGAGGGCGCGGCTGTCGGTCACGCCTGCTACATGAACAAGGTGCCGTTCGCCATCATGCGCTCTATAAGCGACGACATGAAGTTCAACAAGGTCGAGAATTACGAGGAATTCAAGCAGCTCGCGGTCGACAGGGAGATCAAGGCGCTGAAAAAGTTCATCAGAATGGACTGAGCAATGCGTGATCCGCAATCGATTCGATTTGCAAATCGCGAAAGGAGAGGATTTCCATGTCAATGCTATGTCCCAAATGCGGAAAAACCGTCGGCGAAAATGAAAAATTCTGCGGAAAATGCGGAGCGGCGCTGAACGAAGCGCCTGCTGTTCAGCCGGTCGCCGCGCCGAAGAAGAAAAGCAAAAAAGGCCTGATCGTCGGGATCAGCCTCGGCTCGGCAGTGCTGCTTGCGGCGGCGGCGTTTATTCTGTGGACGTTCGTGTTCAATCCCGATATCGCGGTCAAAGACGCTTTCCAAAAGCAGCAGAAAGCAAGCAAAAACGGAGATATCAAAGCAGCGCATGAATACTCATATTATCCGGTATTCGGCGGCGAAGGCGAATTGGAAAAATCGATCAAAAGCACCGAAGACATGATAAAAGATTTCCCGGAGCTGGACGAGATGTTCAAGAGCTACGATTATAACATTCTGTCCATAGCCGATCTTTCAAGCGACAGTATTTCCGAGGTCAAAAACGCGCTGAAGCTGCACGGCTTCACCGACACCGACGCGATCGAAGATGTTAAGGTCGTAACATACGAGTACCGGAACGAAAAGCTGGAAGAGGGAAAGCGGTATATGATCGGTTCCTGCCTTGCCATCAAGGTGCGCGGAAAATGGTATTTCAATTACAGCACCCTCGATACCGACGCACCGGGCAAAGAAACCGACAAATAAAACCGGTAAAATGCGGCACAGCGACTTTTCGCGTATAAACGGATATACTATAAACACAGACGACCGCAAAAGGAGGCTAAACGATGAGCGACAGGATCTATACGCTTGATGAAATCAGAGAGATCGTCGCGCCTATCGCAGCCCGCTACGGAGTTGACCGCATATATATTTTCGGCTCCTACGCCCGCGGAGACGCCGACGCCGACAGCGATATCGATTTATGCGTTGACGCTGTTGCGCTGAAAGGGCTTTTTGCGCTCGGAGGACTGTACGCCGACCTTGAAGAAGCGCTCGGCAAGGCGCTCGATCTGATAACCGTAAAATCGTTAAAATACAATAATGACGACCGCTTTAAAAACAGCTTGGAAAAAGAACAGGTGTTGATTTATGAAGCAGCATAACCGCGATGAAAGCATACTCCTTCATATTATTGAGCACTGCGACCGAATCAAAAATTCAATGCAGCGTTTCGGGAGTGATTTTACCACTTTCAGAAACGATGCCGATCTAAAAGATGCGGTCAGCATGAATCTCCTGCAAATAGGAGAGCTTGCCAAAAAGCTTTCCGATGAATTTCTCACCGCAACACGCGCAGAAATGAATTGGCGCGCCATTAAGTGTATCAAAGGTTAGGCGCTCAACCTGCGTTCAGGTCAAGACCTGACCCTATAATACAGTGAAACCGAAACAAAGGCTTGGCTCTTACTCGTTAATTGAGTTTTGAGCCAAGCCCTTTATTTTTTTTTCGGAAAACGACCGTTTTCTATCACGTATGTGATATCATAAGCGTTTATCATTCCTCGCGGATTCGCTCCGCCCTGACCTCTTTGAAGCTGCTCGCTGACGTTTACCGCGTCAATCAGCGACCAGTCGTCTATTTTTATCGCGTAAAATGAGGCTTTTTGCGTAATGGCGTCCTCAGTTTTTTTGCCGGTTTTTGTGTCGTACCAATATCCGTAGGTGCCGGTTCCGCCGGTCGCGTAGCCGATGGCTATGTTGGCTTCATCGGGGGTCTTGGCGGCGTATTTGTGGTCGCAGAGATGTTTTTCCTTGCCGACGCCGCCGTCGACGGGGTAGGAAAATTGTTTTTTCTCCATATCGTAGAGCACGAATTTCGGGTTTTCCGGGACATTTGCGTTCATTGACGACCATTCGTCCCTGATATATTTTTTCAGGGCGTTGTTCAGCTCGCCGTTTCGCGCCGCTCTCATCATCGCCGGAACGACCGGGAGAGCTATCGCGGTGATCAGACCCGACACCACAATGGCAAGCGCGATAAACGAACAGAGCCTGCCGGCTTTTGGCGCGCCATCGAGCTTGATTTTTTTGCGGTAACCGGCGAAATAATTGCCGACGCCCGCCGCAAACAAGCCCGCCGCCAAAATTCCGAACATTGCTCCCTCGCCGAACGGATTAATGACAGCCGCCATCATCAAGCCGAAAATCACGCAGCCCGCCGCGATAAGCACCGCGAAAACGATCAGCCTGACCCGCATTTGCTTTTGAGTTAATTTTTGCTTTGTTACGCCGTAATTTTTTACCATCGTCAAAGATTCTCCCCTTCAAAAGCAGGGCGCCCGAAAGCGCCCTGTTAATGTTTTATCTATCCGGCTTTCAGCTTTCAGCTTTCAACTCTCAACCGACCACCGACCACTGAATACCGACTACTGAATACTGACAACTGACTACCGACTACTGACTACTGACTACTGACAACTGACTACTAATCAAGATATGCCGCGCCGATGATGCCGGCGTCGTTGCCGAGGGTGGCTCTGCAGATGACGGTCTGCTTGTCGTTGTGCTTGGTGTAGCGCTCCGCCTCAACTATGGCGCGTACGGGACCCAGCAGGTTTTCGCCCTGATTGGAAACGCCGCCGCCCACGCAAAGCACGTCGGGCTGGAAGATGTTGATGATGTTCACCAAACCGGTCGCAAGATAGCCCACATATTCGTTGACGACTTCCTTAGCGGCGGGATCGCCGTCAGCCATCGCGTCAAAGGCAGTCTTGCCGTTGACCTTGTTGATGTCGCCGTCGCAAAGCTTGAGCATATAGCTGAAATCGAGCTTTTCGGAGAGGATCTTCTGCTTTGTCATGTTGATAAGTCCGGTGGCGGAGGCGTAGGTCTCCCAGCAGCCCTTTCTGCCGCAGGCGCACTCCTTGCCGTCCTTGACGATGACCATGTGACCCAGCTCTGCGCCGGCGTAGTTGGAGCCGCTGTAGATCTTGCCGTTGATGATGATTCCGCCGCCTACGCCGGTGCCGAGGGTGATGGCGACCGCGTTTTTGGCGCCCTTTGCGCTGCCCGCGAGATATTCGCCGAGAGCCGCCGCGTTGGCGTCGTTCTCAATGACGACCTTGGTGTTCAGGCGCTCCTGCATCATCTTGACGACCTCCCAGTTATGGAAGAACAGGTTTGCCGAATACTCGATAACGCCGGTCTTGGGGTTGACCGCGCCGGGAACGCCGATGCCGATGCTCTCGATGTCGTCCATGGTCAGCTTTGCCTTTTCGACCGCTTTTTTTGCGACGTCAGCCATGCTGTCGCAGATCTCGCTCTCAGGGCGCGGCACAGCGGTTTTGCAGCTTGCGCGCGCTATGATGTTGTATTCCGCGTCGACGACGCCCGCAACGATGTTGGTGCCGCCGAGGTCGATTCCTAATCTGTACATATCAAAAACTCCTTACTTCACGTCCGCAGACGGTTTTTATTCTGTTTTATCATACCACAATATCTCACAGATTGCAATAAGAATGTGATGGATTTTTATGAGATTTGTCGGAATAAAAAGTAACTATTCAGTCTATATAATAATACAGCGTTTTCCTTAAAAGTGTAGGGGCGGACCGTGTGTCCGCCCTGCAACGTTTCCTCATTCACAAACGTTTTTTTATTGATGACCGTCTGCCATTACTGCGGGCGCACACACGGGTGCGCCCCTACACTTAAATCCAAACGCTTAAGTTAATGACAGTGCTATTCAAACCGAGTTAATAAAGGAAAAATACGTTTCCTATCAAGGGCAGACACGAAGCTGTCATTTCGAGCGGTTTGCGAAGCAAAATTCGCGACAGCGAATAGCCGAGAAATCCCCTTCGGCAATGTGCGAAGGTAGTTAATAAGCAAAAGCCTCCACCGCCGCGCGGGGGAGGCTTTGCTTAGGAGCAACCATTGCGCACCGCTTATTATCCGTTATAGGAATAGTTGGGTGCTTCCTTGGTGATCTGGATATCGTGCGGATGGCTTTCTCTCAAGCCTGCGCCGGAGATGCGCACGAAATGCGCCTTGCTGTGCAGCTCCGCGATGGTGGCGCAGCCGGTGTAGCCCATGCCTGCCTTCAAGCCGCCCATGAGCTGATAGACGGTGTCGGAGAGAAGTCCCTTGTAAGGCACTCTGCCCTCGACGCCCTCGGGAACGAACTTGCGGTTGCTCGCCTGGAAGTAGCGGTCGGCGCTGCCCTTGCCCATAGCGCCGAGGCTGCCCATGCCGCGATAGACCTTGAACTGTCTGCCCTGATAGATCTCCTTTTCGCCGGGGCTTTCCTCGCAGCCCGCGACAAGCGAGCCGACCATTACGACGCTGCCGCCTGCGGCAAGCGCCTTGACGATGTCGCCGCTGTATTTGATTCCGCCGTCGGCGATGACGGGGATGCCGTATTTTGAAGCCTCGCACGCCGCGTCATAGATCGCGGTGATCTGAGGAACGCCGATGCCGGCGACGATTCTTGTGGTGCAGATGGAGCCGGGGCCGATGCCTACCTTTACCGCGTCGGCGCCGGCGTCGATAAGCGCCTTTGCCGCCTCTGCGGTTGCGATGTTGCCGGCAACGAGCGGAAGGTCGGGATATGCCTTTTTGACCTTGGCTACGGAGTTGATGACGTTGGAGTTGTGGCCGTGAGCGGAGTCGAGCACCACCACGTCAACGCCCGCCTCGATAAGCGCCGCTACGCGGTCGAGCACGTCTACGGTCGCGCCGATAGCCGCGCCGCAGAGCAGTCTGCCCTTGTCGTCACGCGCGGAGTTGGGGTACTGCACGCTCTTTTCGATGTCCTTGATCGTGATAAGTCCCTTGAGGGAGCCGTCGGCGCCGACGATCGGGAGCTTTTCGATCTTATGCTGACGGAGGATCTCCTGAGCCTGGTGCATCGTGGTTCCGACGGGAGCGGTGACAAGCTGCTCGTGCGTCATTACCTTTGAGATCGGCTGATTAAAATCCTCGGTGGTCATAAAGCGAAGGTCGCGGTTGGTGATGATGCCCACCAGCTTGCCGTCAAGACAGATCGGCACGCCCGAGATCTTGTATTTGCCCATCAGAGCGTCGGCGTCGCGCACGGTGTTTTCGGGAGAAAGGAAAAACGGGTTGACAATTACGCCGTTCTCGCTTCGTTTTACCCTGTCCACCATGTCGGACTGCTTTTCAATGGACATATTCTTGTGAATGATACCCACGCCGCCTTCACGCGCGATGGCGATCGCCATTGCGGTTTCGGTGACGGTGTCCATCGCCGCTGTCATCAGGGGTGTGTTGAGCTTGATCGTCTTGGTCAGGTTGGTGGCGACGTTGACGTTTTTCGGTTCAACATGAGACTCCCCGGGAATAAGAAGGACGTCGTCAAAGGTCAGCCCCTCTTTGCCGAATTTTGTGTTGTAATCAGTGTTCAGCATATTTCTCCTCCATCCTTATATATTTAAATTTTATTATACCAAATCGCGCCCGCGTTCGCAACATTTTTTTTGCTTTTCTTCGGTTTTTTTCCTCTTTTCTCAGGATAGAGCAGCCGGGAAAATTTTTGTTGACTTTTTTTGTGTAAAATACTATCATTATGTTAAGGCACGCGCCGAAAATCGCGCGGCATCGCCTTAAAAAACTTTTTGTGAGGTAAAATATGAAAAGATTCACCTGTATGATACTCTGCGGCGCGCTGACGCTCAGCGCCGCTGCGCTGTCAGCCTGCGGACAAGCCGGCGACAGCACCAAGGCGTCTTCGGCGGTTGAAACGACCGCCGCTCCCGCAACCGGGGCAGCTCCGACCTCCGATAATCCCGCAGGCACCGAAGCCGCGTCCGCAGCGACCGCTCCGGCAGCGACCGAGGCAGCTCCGACTGCCGATAACCCTGCGGCGACCGAAGCCGCGTCTGCAGCGACCGCTCCGGCAGCGACCGAGACCGACCTCAGCAAGCTGTTCAAGATCATCAATCACGATACGCCGTTGGCAGGCACATGGCAGATCGCCGAAGGAGCCGGCTCTCAGTTCGAGCATTTTTATTATCTCTTTGACGGAGAAGGCACTGCGTATCTTTTGGTGGGAACGATGGGCTACATCGCGCCCTATAAGCTGTCGAAAAGCGAAGATAAGGACGTGATCACCTGCCAGATGATGTTCGGCATCAACGGCACCTACACGATCGAGAATGAGGAAGGCGTTCCCGGCACCAAGCTGATCGACACCAAGACCACGGAGACCCTGAACCTGAGCTTCGCCGGGGATTATTCCGCCGTTCCCGATGCGCCCGAGAGCCCCGAGATCGACGAAGCGATTCTCGGCGCGTGGCGCGACGATCACGGCGAGACCCTGTATTTTGACAAAAACGGCATTTTCCTCGACCTTCAGGAGGGCATGGCGTTCACGTTCTACACCTATTCGGCAAAGGACGGCAAGATCACCCAGACCTACACCATGACCGAGCCCATCACCGAGACCGCCTCATATTCGCTCGAGGACGACACCCTGACCTATAACGGATATGAGTACAAAAGGATCTCGGCGGACGAGATCGTTTGAGCGCATCGTTCGGAATACCCGGCGCAGGAATCCCTGCCAAGACCCCCTTTCCCAAGGGGGTCGACGCCGCAGGCGTCGGGGGGTTCCTGCGCCGGGTTTTCTGACAGGGCGCGGTTTCCTTAACTGTGTAGGGGCGGACCCGTGTGTCCGCCCTTGTGGGGCAATGCCGTCGCTCCTTCCCCGCAATTCATTGCGGGGATAAGGCTTATACAATCCTTAAGTTGACGACATTGCCTGTGGATCGTTAATCAAAAACCTCCCGGGAAAGATCCGGGAGGCTTTTTTGTTTTATTCAATTAAAACGCGCTGTCTCTTGGGGGTTCCTCGGCTCTGCCGCCCTCGAGCTGGACGCCCGCGTAGCGCGGCATGCCGGTACCGGCGGGAATGACCTTACCGATGAGCACGTTCTCCTTAAGGCCGACCAGCGGGTCGATCTTGCCCTTGATGGCGGCGTCGGTGAGCACTCTGGTGGTCTCCTGGAAGGACGCGGCGGACAGGAAGCTGTCGGTCGCGAGAGCCGCCTTGGTGATACCGAGGAGAAGCTGGGTGAAGGTCGCTTCCTTCAGACCCTCCTCGCCCGCGGCGATACGCTTCTTGATCTGCTCGTTCTCATAGAGAACGTCGTTCTTGTCGTACATCTGACCCGACATGAAGCCGGTGTCGCCCGCTTCCTCGACTCTGACGCGGCGCATCATCTGGCGCACGATGACCTCGATGTGCTTGTCGTTGATCTCAACGCCCTGCAGACGGTAGGTTGACTGAACCTCGGAGATGAGGTAGTTCATCACCGCTTCGGGGCCGAGAATGTCGAGGATGTCGTGAGGATTGATCGCGCCGTCGGTGATCTTTTCGCCGCGCTTGATCTCCTGCTGGTCGGCTACGCGCACGCGGAAGCCGAACGGGATAAGATAGGTCTTTTCCTCACTTGTTTCGGGGTTATAGACGATAGCGTGGCGCGCGCCCTTGATCTCCTCAAAGCGCACAACGCCGTCGATCTCACTGATGATCGCGAGGCTCTTGGGCTTTCTCGCCTCAAACAGCTCCTCAACACGCGGCAGACCCTGGGTGATGTCCTCACCGCCGGCAACGCCGCCCGTATGGAAGGTACGCATCGTGAGCTGGGTGCCGGGCTCGC
This sequence comes from uncultured Eubacteriales bacterium, assembly GCA_900317595.1. Taxonomy (GTDB): domain Bacteria; phylum Bacillota; class Clostridia; order Oscillospirales; family Acutalibacteraceae; genus Ruminococcoides. The sequence goes on from ONHJ01000017.1 coordinate 26,937, forward strand.
CGATCGACTGAGCCGCGATGATGCCCACAGCTTCACCGACGGTGACCGGCTGGCGGTTTGCGAGGTTGGAGCCGTAGCACTTGCGGCAGGCGCCGTGCTTTGCGCGGCACTCCAGAATGGAGCGGATCTTGATGCTGGGGTGCAGCATATTTCCGTTTTCATCGGTCAGCGGTTTGCCGGTCTCCTTGAGCGCGGCTTCCTCGTCGCCGAGGCGCTTAACGATGACGGTCGCCTCTTTGTCGGTCATCAGGGTGTTCTTTGAAACGAGCACGTTGCCGTTCTCGTCGCAGAAATCGTCGAGCAGATAGCGGCCGATAAGGCGCTCATGCAGCGGCTCGATGATGTTGGTGTCGCTCGCCTTGATGCTGAAGATCTCAAGGCCGTCCCTGGTGCCGCAATCCTCCTCGCGGATGATGACCTCCTGCGAAACATCGACCAGACGACGGGTGAGGTAACCCGAGTCGGCGGTACGCAGCGCGGTATCGGCAAGACCCTTGCGGGCGCCGCGCGACGAGATGAAGTATTCCAAAATGTTAAGGCCTTCACGGTAGTTGGCTCGGATGGGGATCTCGATGGTCTTACCGGAGGTGTTCGCGATAAGTCCGCGCATACCGGCAAGCTGACGGATCTGGCTCTTGCTGCCTCGGGCGCCGGAGTCCGCCATCATGTTGATTGGGTTGTAGCGGGAGAGGTGGGCGTCCATGGCGTTGGTAACGTCGTCGGTAGCCTTGTTCCAGATGTCCAGAACAGCCTCGTAGCGCTCCTCGTCGCTGCGCTCACCCATCATATACTCTTCGCGGATGGCGTCAACGTCCTCCTCAGCCTTGGCGATGATCGCCTTTTTCTCGGGCGGGATCACCGCGTCGCAGACCGCGACGGTCAGCGCGCCGATGGTGGAGTATTTGTAGCCCTGCGCCTTGATCTCGTCAAGCAAAATGCTGGTGCGGGCTGTGCCGTGCTTTTTGAAGCAGGCGTCTATGATCTTTTTAAGGCCGGACTTGCCGACGAGGAAGTCGACCTCAAACTTGAATCTGTTTTCGGGGATAGATCTGTCAACAAAGCCCAGATCCTGAGGAATGGGGTTGTTGAAGATGATCTTGCCGATGGTGGTGTCGACCAGAGCGGACTGCATTACGCCGTCGATCTCCATCTCGCGGCGAACCTTGATCTTGGAGTGCAGCTCGATAACGCCGGTCTGGTATGCCATCATTACCTCGTCCACGTTGCGGAAGATCTTGCCCTCACCGCGCTCGCCGTCCTTGTCGAGGGTGAGGTAGTAGGAGCCGAGGATCATATCCTGAGTAGGCACCGCGACGGGCTGACCGTCGGAGGGCTTGAGCAGGTTGCCCGCAGCCAGCATGAGGAAGCGCGCTTCTGCCTGCGCCTCGGCTGAAAGCGGAACGTGTACCGCCATCTGGTCGCCGTCGAAGTCGGCGTTGAACGCGGTGCAGACCAGCGGATGAAGCTTGATGGCTCTGCCTTCGACGAGCACCGGCTCAAACGCCTGGATTCCCAGACGGTGAAGCGTTGGCGCGCGGTTGAGCATTACGGGGTGACCCTTGATGACCACCTCGAGCGCGTCCCATACGTTTTCCTTGGCACGCTCGACCGCTTTTCTCGCGGATTTGATGTTCTGCTCCGCCTTGGTCTCGACCAGACGCTTCATTACGAAGGGCTTGAACAGCTCCAGCGCCATCTCCTTGGGCAGGCCGCACTGGTAGATCTTGAGCTCAGGGCCGACGACGATAACCGAACGTCCGGAGTAGTCGACACGCTTGCCCAGCAGGTTCTGACGGAAACGTCCCTGCTTGCCCTTGAGCATATCCGAAAGCGATTTCAGCGCGCGGTTGTTGGGGCCTGTGACAGGTCTGCCGCGTCTGCCGTTGTCGATCAGGGCGTCAACGGATTCCTGGAGCATGCGCTTCTCGTTGCGGATGATGATCTCGGGAGCGTTGAGCTCGAGCAGCTTTTTGAGGCGGTTGTTGCGGTTTATAACGCGGCGGTAGAGGTCGTTGAGGTCGCTGGTGGCGAATCTGCCGCCGTCGAGCTGGACCATAGGACGGATGTCCGGCGGGATCACCGGCACCACGTCGAGGATCATCCACTCGGGGCGGTTGCCCGAAAGGCGGAAGCTCTCGACCACGTCAAGCCTTTTGAGTATGCGGATGCGCTTTTGACCCGAAGCGGCTTCAAGGTCCTCGCGAAGGCGGTCGGCGAGCTCATCAAGATCGATCTCGGCGAGCAGCTTTTTGATCGCCTCGGCGCCCATGCCCGCCTCAAAGTCGTCCTCGTATTTTTCGCGCATATCGTTGTATTCCTGCTCGTTAAGGACCTGGTACTTCGCCAGATCGCGGCAGTCGCCGGGGTCGGTGACGATGTACTGGGAGAAGTAGAGCACGTTCTCGAGCACCTTCGGAGAGATGTCGAGCATCAGGGCGATCCTTGAGGGGATACCCTTGAAGTACCAGATGTGCGACACCGGAGCCGCCAGCTCGATGTGACCCATGCGCTCGCGTCTTACCTTGGAGCGGGTCACCTCAACGCCGCAGCGGTCGCAGATCTTGCCCTTGAAGCGGATCCTTTTATACTTTCCGCAGTGACATTCCCAGTCCTTTGTGGGTCCGAAAATGCGTTCGCAGAACAGACCCTCACGCTCGGGCTTAAGGGTGCGGTAGTTGATGGTCTCGGGCTTTTTTACCTCGCCGTATGACCACGCTCTGATCTGCTCGGGGGAAGCAAGTCCGATTTTAATGGAATCAAATACGTTGTTATCGATCATATTCCTTCCTCCTTATAATTCGTCAACGCCGAAGTCGTCAAAGATGTCAAAGTCGTCGTCCTCCTCGTCGGCAAGCGAATCGTCAAACATGTTGTCGTCCTCGCCGCCTTCGTCAAGCGTATAGCCGTCCATTGAGGTCATTACGCTCTCCTCGTCGAACTCGGCTGCAGCCGCGTCCGCGAGCTCCTCGTCTTCGTCGAATTTCTGCTTGATATCGATCTCCTCGCCGTTCTGGTCGAGCACGCGCACGTCGAGCGACAGCGACTGCAGCTCCTTGATAAGCACGCGGAACGACTCGGGAATGCCCGGCGTCGGGATATTCTGACCCTTGACGATCGCCTCGTAGGTCTTGACACGGCCTACAACGTCGTCGGACTTGACGGTCAGGATCTCCTGCAGGGTATAGGCGGCGCCGTAAGCCTCCAGCGCCCAAACCTCCATTTCACCGAAGCGCTGGCCGCCGAACTGGGCTTTACCGCCCAGAGGCTGCTGGGTGACAAGGGAGTAGGGACCTGTGCTTCTGGCGTGGATCTTTTCATCTACCAGGTGATGCAGCTTGAGGTAGTACATGTAGCCGACGGTTACGGGGTTGTCAAAGCGTTCGCCCGTTCTGCCGTCCACCAGCCATGTCTTGCCGTCCTCGCTGTAGCCCGCGTCCTTGAGCGCCGAGAAGATGTCGTCCTCGTGAGCGCCGTCGAAAACGGGAGTCATTATCTTCCAGCCAAGCGCCTTTGCGGCATAGCCGAGGTGGACCTCGAGCACCTGACCGATGTTCATACGTGAGGGAACGCCCAGCGGGTTGAGCACGATGTCGAGCGGCGTGCCGTCGGGCAGGAAGGGCATATCCTCAACCGGGAGGATACGCGAAACAACGCCCTTGTTGCCGTGGCGTCCCGCCATTTTGTCGCCGACGCTGATCTTGCGCTTGAGCGCGAGATAGACGCGCACGACCTTGTTAACGCCGGGCTGCAGCTCGTTGCGGCTGTCGGCGCGGGTAAAGACCTTTACGTCGACAACGGTGCCCTGTTCGCCGTGAGGGACGCGCAGCGAGGTGTCGCGCACCTCTCTCGCCTTTTCGCCGAAGATGGCGCGCAGCAGGCGCTCCTCGGCGGTCAGCTCGGTCTCGCCCTTCGGGGTAACCTTGCCGACCAGAATGTCGCCCGCCTTGACCTCGGAGCCGATCTGGATGATACCGTCCTCGTCAAGGAACTTGAGCATATCGTCGCCCACGTTGGGGATATCGCGTGTGATCTCTTCGGGGCCGAGCTTGGTGTCACGAGCCTCGGTGTCATATTCCTCGATGTGGATCGAGGTGTAAACGTCGTCGCGAACGATCTTCTCGTTGAGCAGAACGGCGTCCTCATAGTTGTAGCCTTCCCAGGTCATAAAGCCGATCAGGGCGTTTTTGCCCAGGGCGATCTCGCCGTTGTCGGTCGCGGGACCGTCGGCGAGCACCTCGCCCTTTTTCACGCGCTGACCGCGTGAAACGATGGGCTTCTGGTTGAAGCAGGTGCCCTGGTTGGAGCGCAGGAACTTGATGACCTCATAGTCCTTGACCTCGCCGCTGTCGTACTGCACGCGGATGGTGCGGGCGTCGACGCTCATAACGATGCCGTCGTCCTCGGCGAGGATGCAGACGCCGGAGTCGGTGCCTGCCTTGTACTCCATGCCGGTGCCAACGATAGGCGCCTCGCTGCGGAGGAGCGGCACAGCCTGACGCTGCATGTTCGCGCCCATCAGCGCGCGGTTTGCGTCGTCGTTTTCAAGGAAGGGGATCATCGCGGTCGCCACGGAAACGACCATCTTAGGCGAAACGTCCATATAGTCGAACTGAGCAGCGGGAAGCTCCACGAATTCATCGCGGTAACGTCCGACGACTCTTGAATGTACGAATCTGCCGTTTTCGTCGAGCGGCTCGTTCGCCTGCGCGACGTAGTAGTTGTCCTCGACGTCGGCGGTCATATAGACGACCTGATCGGTGACGACGCCGGTCTGCTTGTCGATCTTGCGGAAGGGCGCCTCGACAAAGCCGTATTTGTTGATCTTGGCGAAGCTTGCGAGATATGAGATCAAGCCGATGTTGGGTCCTTCGGGGGTCTCGATAGGACACATGCGGCCGTAGTGGGTATAGTGAACGTCGCGCACCTCGAATCCGGCGCGGTCACGCGACAGACCGCCGGGACCCAGCGCGGAAAGACGGCGCTTGTGGGTCAGCTCGGCAAGCGGGTTGGTCTGATCCATGAACTGCGACAGCGGAGAGGAGCCGAAAAATTCCTTGATCGCCGCGGTAACGGGGCGGATGTTGATGAGTGAGTTGGGAGAGAGCGTGTCCAGATCCTGAGACTGGGTGGTCATTCTCTCGCGCACGACGCGCTCCAGACGCGAGAAGCCGATGCGGAACTGGTTCTGCAGCAGCTCGCCCACGCAGCGGATGCGGCGGTTGCCGAGGTTATCGATGTCGTCGGTGTTGCCTACGCCGTGAGCCACGCAGTTGAGGTAGTTGATGGTGGCGAAAATGTCCTCCACGGTGATGTGGTTCGGCACAAGCTCGTCGGCGCGCTCGCGCAGCATGCTTTTCAGCTCGTTTTCGTCCTGAGCGGCGTCGAGCACCTCACACAGCACGTCAAAGGCGACGTTCTCGCGGATGCCGCACTCTGCCTCGGCGTCGAAATCGACATACTTGGAGATGTCGACCATGGTGTTGGAGATCACCTTGACCACGGTCTCGTCCTCAGCCCTGACATACGCGACCCTTACGCCCGCGTTCTCGATCTCAAGCGCCTTTTCCTTGCTGATCTTTTCGTCGCGGAGCGCCATGACCTCGCCGGTGCGCGGATTCGCGATCGGCTCGGCGATCACTCTGCCCGAAAGGCGGTTAGCCATGCCGAGCTTTTTGTTGTATTTATACCTGCCGACGCGCGACATATCATAGCGGTTGGGGTCGAAGAACAGGTTGTTGATGTGGGTCTGGGCGCTGTCGACCGTCGGAGGCTCCGAGGGACGCAGCTTTTTGTAGACCTCGATCAAGCCTTCCTCGATGTTGTGCGCCTGATCCTTTTCGATGGTCGCCTTGATGCGCTCGTCGTCGCCGAAGAAGTCGAGGATCTCGGCGTCGCTGCCCATGCCGAGTGCGCGGATGAAGGAGGTGACGGGCAGCTTGCGGTTTTTGTCGATGCGGACATAGAACACGTCGTTGACGTCGGTCTCGTATTCAAGCCACGCGCCGCGGTTGGGGATCACGGTGGTGGAATAAAGCTCCTTGCCGGTCTTGTCGTGATCCATTTTATAGTAAACGCCCGGTGAACGCACGAGCTGCGAAACGATAACGCGCTCGGCGCCGTTGATGACGAAGGTGCCGCTGGGAGTCATCAGCGGAAAATCGCCCATAAAGACGTTGCTCTCTTTGATTTCGCCCGTAGATTTGTTGAGCAGGCGTGCCGTCACGCGCAGCGCGGCGGAATATGTGGCGTCGCGAACCTTACATTCGATGACGCTGTAGTTGGGGTGGTCAACATCGAGGGTGTAGTCCACAAAGTCGAGCACAAGGTTGTTCTGATAGTCGGTGATGCCGGAAACATCCTTGAACACTTCCTTAAGTCCTTCCTCCAAAAACCAGCGGTAGGACTCCTTCTGCACCTCAATGAGGTTGGGCATATCGATGACTTCCTCGATCTTGCCGAAGCTCATTCTTTCGGTGTTGCCAAGCTTTACGGGTTTGACATTTACCATAGGCGTTTCACTCCTTTTGTTTTACAGCGCGCCGAGGCTGGACCGGTTCGGCGCGGTTTTGCGGATCAAGCTGTCCGCGGGCTGACAATGGGCATTTCGCACAAAGGCGGCGAAAAAATTTCCGACAAAATGTATCTTGACATACGGGTGATTTTGTGATAATATCCCTTTGTTAAAGATAAATTTTTGCGGAAGTATCCTGCCGTTTCGGCGCATACCCCCATTATGGTACATTATACTATTCTACGCCCCCGAAGGGCGTTTGTCAAGAGTTTTCTCTAAAATTTTTACAATTTTTTAATAGTTAGTGCTTCAAGGGAATTTTTGCCCCTTGAAGCTTCTTCTTTGCCCCAAAAGAAACACGCGGCACCGTGGGCGAAATCGCAAGACAGAAAACCGCCCCGAAACGTGCAGGGGCCGGCTCAAAACTCATTGTTATGAGTAAGAGCCAGCCCTTTTATTGTAATTGCATTCTACTGTAGGGTCAGGTCTTGTTTCTGCCCCCTAATAGGGGGACTGAGGGGGTCTGGGCACAGCCGTACCCTGACCGTGGGTTTAATGCCCGGTGTTTCT
>ONHJ01000113.1 GCA_900317595.1 uncultured Eubacteriales bacterium
AAAAGAATTCAGAACAGCTGTTGATAGTTATATTAAATTCTACAACCTTGAAAGACCGCACGCTGCTAACAAATACAAGACACCTGCGCAGAAGGAAGCGGAGTATTACAGTAAACAAGCGAAAAATAGTGATGTCTAATTGGACATCGGGGGTTCGGATCCGCGAAATCACTTGTCTCCTTTTTAATGAATAAAGAATAGTGAATAATGAATAACGAATAATACACCAGAAACGCGGAAAGGTTCATCTGATTATTAATTATTCACTATTCATTATTCACTATTCATTGAGCCTCACGTCAGTGAGGCGTTTCTGTCCTATGTGTATAAAAAAGATTTTTTTCGGCGAAAATGCGTCAGGGACTCGAACCCCCGAACACGCCATGCAAACAAATCAATGATAACACATTTCTTTTGCTGTTTTGCGTTTCATAATTTTACCTTTCTGCTAAGTATCGCCCTGTTACGCTGTTCGTATCTTTAGCAATCTGCTCCGGGGTGCCCTGTGCGATCACTCTGCCGCCGTCTGCGCCGCCTGACGGTCCTATATCAATGATCCAGTCGTGTTGCGGCGCGTTTTGATCGACAGAAAGCAGCCCCTCGTTTTCAAACGAGGGGATACCTGTTTTATGAGATCATACGATATTCCCGACGGGGTAGGGGATATCGTATTCGGCGAGATACTTTTGCAGGAGCGTCGCGTCCTCGATGGTCACCGTGCTGTCGCCGTTGACGTCGGCGTCACGCAGGCGATCGCCCGTCAGCATAGCGAACTCCGCTAAATGGCGCTGTATGGCGGTGACGTCCCGGATGCTGATGCGTCCGTCGCCGTCCGCATCGCCGAGGAGCACCTCTTGGTAATCGGGCGTATAGATACCGCTGTCGGCGGAAATGCCGTAGAGGAGGAAGGCGCGCTCGTAGCGGTCGCTGTCCTCAATGAGATACCAAAGACCGTCGCGGGTCTCCACCGCCGACTGCGTGGTGAGGTTAGCGTCGACCGTGTCGTCAAGGTTGCAGTAGAAGGGCTCGAGCTTTCCCGTTGCGGCACGGAAGAGGAAGGTGTTGCCGCCGCCGATCGAGGAGGTGTTGAAGAACACCAAGCCTTCCTTGACTGCGCAGCAGGTGCCGTTCAGACGCGAGATGTGTCCCGGTTCGTTGTTATTGGCGTCGTAAAAATAGGGGAAATCGCCGAGCCTGCGCCATCCGTCGCTGCGGGTGAAGCAGAAGATCTCCGTGGACAGATCATAGAGGATCTGTCCATCCTTATCCACATCGAGCGCCACGCCGCAGGCGGCGTAAAGCCTGCCGTCCCGCACGCGCAGCATCAGCTCGGCTTTGACGGCGGGCAGCGCCGCCTCGCGCGTCCATTCATCGTCGGCGACGTCATAGCGGTACATCATGGGAATAAGGGAGCGATTGTTCTCGTCATCATAGACAAACTTGTTGCCGAGGCAGTAGATGCTGCCGTCCATCCCCGCGAAGCTCAAATTGTAGAATTCCCTTATGCCGAACGCTTCCTCAAAGGTCGGCATGGGTCGGAATTCCCAGTGCGGAGACTTGGCGGTGTAGTGGATGGAGGCAAGGAAGAAATAGTCCTCGTATTCTCCTTCGGAAGGCGACTCATGTCTCGCGGACACGAATTGATAGAGGCGGTTGCCGGTGTCAATGACGTTGTCGGTATACTTCAGATCGATCTGGAAATCGTGGCGCAGCTCATATTCGTTATACCCCTGTGCCCGGAAGTGATCCAGCAGTGTTTCCGACAAATCCGTATCTGCTATGGGGCAGAATTTATCGCCGTCATACCGCTGCAGCTTGCCTGTCTTGCTGTCGACGGTGTAAAGATCCCTGCCGCTTTCATCGGTCAGCAGCGTGTTGTTCGGCAGCAGATAATACTGATTGTCGATGGTGTTGGGGTCGCCGTCCTTGCGGATGAGCGGGAGGGCTCTTTGTCCCTTGACCAGATAATCGCAGATCTTGGCTTGAACGCCCGTGGCGTCCGAAAGCAAAAATTCGGTGTAGGTGTTGAACAGCAGCTTGGCGTTCTGGATAACGATGGTCTTGCCGTCGTCAGAAGCGCTCGCGGTCATGCCGTTGGCGGGCAGCGCGATGACTTCGCTGTTTTCGCGATAGCGATCCCGGTAGCTGAGGGTATAGTCGCCGTTGAGATTCGCGCCGTGGAGCACCAGCGCGTTATTTTCCAAATCGCACTGCACGCTGACAAAGGAGGGCGCGATCGCCTCGCACAGGCTCAGGTCGATGTAGCCGCCCGAGACGCAAAAGTCCTTCAGCTCGTCGGTTTTCCGGATGCAGGACATCAGCTTGGCACGGGTCTGCATGGCGTAGTCCGCGCCCGACTGTCCCTCCTGACGGGGATACAGCGAGGCGAGCAAGGCGTAGGCGCCCGCCGCGGCGGGGGTTGCCATGGAGGTGCCCGACATCACCTCGTAGGAATCGTCGACGTCTATTTCGGCGTTGGGCTTGGAAACGCCGATGGAGTCGATGTAAAAAATGACATCGCCGCTTCCGGACGGACTGATGAACAGACCGATGCCGCATGTCCGGTCACCGAGCTCCTCGGCGCTCGTCAGACAGTGGCTCACACACTTTGCCTTGGACATATGTACACTGATGCCCTTGTCGCAGCTCCGATTAATGTAGCCCGAGGCGCCGCCGCGGTAGATCTGGCAGCTGCCGTCCGCTTCCTCGATGATCTCGCCGCCCGAGAAGGTGGCGTTCGGATCGCCGTCGCGGTAGCCGCGCGTGACGTAAAGGGAGAAATCGGTGTTTTCGCTGCCCGTCGTTTCGGGGTTCTTCTCATAGGGGAAGTAAAAGGCGTACCGTTCATTCGGCTTGGCATTTCGGATGTGCAGCTTCAGCGAGCCGGGTCGTTCGGTTTTGGTGAAAAGCTCGTTTTGGCAGATGGAGAGCTCGCAGGTGGTCTCGGGCTGGCTCGGGTCGGACTCGCCGTAACGCATGACGCGGAACACCGACGCGCCGAACGGCTTCACCTCTTCGCCGCAGCCCGTCAGAGAAGGCGTGACCCTGCCGTCGCTGATGACGGCGTTTTGGTCAAAAAGACCGTAGTATTCGGTCGTCTCATTGCGCTTATCTTCATCGTAGATGTTCGGAAAGAAGCAGGGATATCCGACGGACGAGAGCACGTTGGCGCCGGGCGCGAACACATCGACGCTGCTTCTGCCGACGTTGCTGAAGCCCGCCAAGCTGCCGTCGAGCTGCGCTGCGCCGACGGTGACCAGATAGGGCGAGCTGCTGCCCGCGGGAGCCCACTGCAAATGGTCGAGATCGCGGTGATCGTTGCCCGAGGCGGCAAAGGAGATGACGCCTTCCTCGCCCAGACGGTTGATGACCGCGTCATAGATGTCGCTTTTGCCGGGCGAGCCCCAGGAATTGCTGGTGGCGACGATGTTGACGCCGCGCTGCTTCGCCTTCAGCGCGTAGTTGAATGCGCCCAGCTCGCGGTAAGAATTCATATCGTTGGATTCGGCGTCAGCCGAGGCGGTGGCAAGCATCATGATCTTCACGTTCGCCTTGGAGGCGATGCCGGCAATGCCCACCTCGTTGTTCGCCTGCGCGGCGATCACGCCGGCGCAGTGGGTGCCGTGACCGACGGTATCGGTGACGTCCTCGCTGTTGTCGGCAAAGTTAAAGCCGTGCTCGCCCTGAAGCCCGATGTCGCCGGGATTCGTCCACAGCACCTCCGAAAGGTCGTCGTGGTGGGGGGCGACGCCCGAGTCGATGAGGGCGATAACGGCTTCATCCTCGTCGCCGCTGAGCTTGTTCCAGGCGTATCCCGCATTGATGGAGAGATACTCCGCCTGTTGTTTGCCCCTTTTGCTGACGTTGTCGCCCGTCGTGTTGGTGTCGAGCGGCGTGTTGGTTTGGTAGTTGTAACAGTTCAGCGCGTCGTTCAGGGAATACTCGTAGCTTTTCGGCTCGGTCAGATAGTTGGGCTCCGCCGCGTATACATCCGGGTCGGCGGACAGCTTTTCGATCATTTCCTGCGTGTCGTAGAGCGTTGAAGAGACCTTCGCGACGGTCAGATCGTCGTCAAAGGGGATGGAGTCCATCAGGGTGAAGTTGTCGCCGAGGCTCCGCTTGAGGATGTCGACCTCGGACTGTGCGTCCTTTGCCGCTTCGCGGGTCTCACCCGTCGCGGCAAGCCCTTCGGCAAAATCGTCATCCACCCTGTCCAGAGAACGCGCGGCGTTTAATGAGTTGTTTTTGTCTTTCACGGCACTGCCGCGAAACATCACCGTCACCTCGCCGGGGACGTAGGCGCCCTCCTCCAAGGTCACGGCGGCAGGCTCTTCGGGGGTGGTCTCTGCCATCGCCGTCGGGCAGGAAACGCCGACGAGCAGCAGGCTCAGCACCAGCGAAAGACCGCTTGCCAATCTTTTTTTCATCGTTATGACCATTCCTTTCCGCTACGCGCCAAGGCACAAAAAGGCATGAAACTGTCTTTAACTATCGTAGCGAGTTAAAATTTGTTAGAATATGCTTGTGGAAGCAGACACACTACAGAGCACGTGAAGGAGAGTAGGCTCAACCTTATGTTGAACTGAATTGTTATGTGTGCCGGACGCTCTTTCAAGCACAAATAAGTAGGGCTTTGTACCCTGTAACCTTATCTTTGGATAGACGGACTGATTCAATCTTTCAGTGAGTGTCCAGTCCCTGCCTGTTTCCTCAAATAATTCTTTTGAGGGATGTGTTATGTTAAGAATCGTTTATCCAATCTGCTGTGGAATGGATATCCACAAATCTTTTCTTGTTGCATGTATCGCCACAAGTAACAATCAAGGTGTAACCATTTATGCGAGTAAGAGAT
>ONHJ01000175.1 GCA_900317595.1 uncultured Eubacteriales bacterium
CTCAATTCTTTTAGTTTTTCACACTTGTTTTCCGCTTTCATCAGCGTTTCTCCGACCAATACAGCGTCGGCGCCGATCTCGCGAAGAGCATTTACATCGTCAGCAGTTTTGACGCCGCTTTCGGACACGAACAGGATATCGCGCGGTATCAGATTTCTGAGCCTGCGGCTGTTCGCGGTATCAACCGAAAAATCCTTTAGATTACGGTTGTTTACGCCGATTATCCTTGCGCCGGCATTGACAGCCGTGAGCGCTTCCTTTTCATCGTGTATCTCAACGAGAGCCGATAAACCGAGCTTGTCACAGATTTTGATATATTCGCGCAGCTGCGTTTCGGAAAGGATCGACACGATCAGCAGTACCGCCGAAGCGCCCAGAGCCTTTGCCTCGTATATCATATATTCGTCGACGGTAAAATCCTTGCGCAGACAGGGTATATTTACGTTTGCCGCTATCTCTTTCAAATAATCATTTCTGCCCAAAAACCACTTCGGTTCCGTCAGCACCGAAATGCAGTCTGCGCCTGCCGCCTCATAGTCCTTTGCGATTTGAAGATACGGAAAATCCTCGGCGATCAAGCCCTTTGACGGAGAGGCTTTTTTGCACTCGCAGATGAATGAAATGTCATCCGATCTCAGCGCGTTTTCAAACTCAAAGCCGCCCTTTGGCATACTCATAGCAACGCGGCATATTTCTGAAAATGAAATATCCTTTTTAGCTTCCGCGACGCGCTCTTTGGCGTGTTCCGCAAGCTTGTCAAGTATCGTCATACTTCCACCTCGGGGCGGTTGCTCGCTTCGATCAGCTTTTCCAAGGTCTGTAACGCCTTGCCCGAATCTATCAGCTCGGCGGCGAGTGACACACCTTCTTTCATACTGTCCGCCTTTCCGCCGATATACAGCGCCGCGCCGGCGTTGAGAAGAACGGCGTTGCGCTGATGACCCTTTTTGCCGCTGAGGATATCGCGCGTTATTCGGGCGTTGTCGTCGGGAGTACCGCCCTTAAGATCGTCCTTTGTGCAGCGCTCAAAGCCGAAGTCCTCGGGCTTGATGACGTAGGACTTGAACCAGCCGTCCTTGATCTCGCAGATCTTTGTCGGTGAGCTGAGTGATATCTCATCGAGCTTGTCTGTGCCGTAAACGACCATACCGCGCTTTACGCCGAGGTTGATAAGAACCTGCGCCAGCGGCTCCACAAGATACGCGTCATAAACACCCAAAAGCTGCATTTGGGGGGAAGCGGGATTGGTGAGCGGTCCGAGGATATTAAAGACTGTGCGGAAGCCAAGCTCACGGCGGATCGCACCGACATACTTCATAGAGGAGTGATATTGTTGAGCGAAGAAAAAGCACATTCCGACCTCATTGAGAAGCTCAACGCATTTTTTAGGACTTTGGCTGATATTGACGCCGAGAGCCTCAAGGCAGTCCGCCGTACCGCTGTTTGATGAAGCGGCGCGGTTGCCGTGCTTTGCGACCTTCATACCGCCCGACGCGGCGATAATAGCGGCTGTGGTGGAGATATTGAAGCTCTGCGCGTTGTCGCCGCCGGTTCCGACGATCTCAAAAACGTCCATCCCGGTCTCAACCTTTGTGGCGTGGTCGCGCATCGCCGCCGCGCAGCCCGCGATCTCATCGGTAGTCTCCGCCTTGGCGCTCTTTGTGGAGAGCGAGGCGAGAAATGCGGCGTTCTGTGTGGGAGACGTCTCGCCGTTCATAATTTCATTCATCACGGCATAGGCTTCGCTGTAAGTCAGATCTTCTTTGTTGACGATTTTTACAATTGCTTCTTTTATCATTTTAATTTTCCTTTCTATAATCCTGTTTTATCATCTAATAAAATTTCGTAATATCGTTTTCCCGTTGGGAGTCATTATCGACTCGGGGTGGAACTGCAAGCCGAAAATGGGATATTCTTTATGCTGAACCGCCATTATCTCGCCGTCGTCAGTCCTTGCCGTGACGTTCAGACAATCGGGGACAGTGGCTTCATCCGCCGCGAGCGAGTGGTATCTCGCGACTAAAGCGGTATCGGGGCAATCCCTGAATATCGGACAGCTTTTATCAAAGCTGACCTTGCTTTGCTTGCCGTGCATAAGCTCCTTGGCGTAGGTGATCTTCGCTCCGAACGCCGCGCAGATTGCCTGATGACCGAGGCAAACGCCGAGCATCGGGATATCCGCTCCGAGCTTTTGTACGGCTTCGATGATGATTCCTGCGTCCTCGGGTCTGCCGGGACCCGGAGATAGGATGATCCTGTCGGGCTTTAGCGCCCTAACTTCATCCGTCGTGAGCTCGTCGTTGCGTATCACCTTTATATCCGGCTCGATCTCTCCTACATATTGGTATAAGTTGTAGGAAAAGCTGTCGTAGTTGTCGATAAGTAAAATCATAACT
>ONHJ01000083.1 GCA_900317595.1 uncultured Eubacteriales bacterium
AACTTCGCGGTGATCGACAAAATGACGGCGGCGGCGGTCAACAGCAAAATGGAGCCTGTTATCGCGGTGACGAAGAACGACCTGCAAAACGGCGACGCCGTGGCGAAGATCTACCGGCACGCGGGGCTGCGCGTGTTTCAGTGCGCGCCCGGGCATGAGGACGGCGTGCTGCGGCTTCGGGAATTTCTGCGCGGCAAGGTGACCGCCTTTATCGGCAACAGCGGCGTCGGAAAATCCACGCTGCTCAACGCGCTCTTCCCGGCTCTCAGCCTGAAAACCGGTCAGATCAGCGAAAAGCTGGGCAGAGGCAGACACACCACCCGTGTGGTAGAGCTGTTCGAGCTTGAGGGCTGCTATGTCGCCGATACCCCGGGCTTTTCCACGGTCGACCTGCAGCGCTATGAGATCATCGACAAGGACGAGCTGCAATACTGCTTCCCGGAATTTGAACCGTATCTGGGTCAGTGCCGCTTCACCTCGTGCGCGCATATCTGCGAAAAGGACTGCCGCGTGCTCCGGGCGCTGCGCGACGGCGAGATCGAAAAGACCCGCCACCAAAGCTATGTGGCGATGTATAACGAAGTAAAGGATATAAAGCATTGGCAACTGAAATAAACGCGAAAAAGCGCTGCGTCATCATAGCCGGCGCGCCCTGCGGCGACGCCGCGTTCGTGCGGGAAACCGTGCGCGGCGGCGATTTCGTGATCTGCGCCGACCGGGGCTTTCAGACCGCGCTCGCGGCAGAGGTCGCGCCCGACCTGCTCGTCGGCGATTTTGACTCCTGCACGGCGGCGCTTCCCGACGGCGTGCCTGTCGTGCGCCTCAAGCCCGAAAAGGATTTTTCCGATGCCCTTCACGCGGCTTGCGAGGCGCTCGGGCGCGGCTTCAGGGAGATAGTGCTGATCGCGGCGACCGGCGGCAGGCTCGATCACACCCTTGCCAACCTCAGCGTTTTGGAATATCTCCGCGAAAACGGCGCCGAGGGCATTATTCTTTCGCGGAACGAAAGTATTCGCGTCCTGCCTGAGGGCGAATACGCTTTCGCGTCATGCAGGGGGCTGACCTTTTCGGTATTCCCGTTCGGCTGCGAAAGCGTAACGCTCAGCTACAGCGGCGCGAAATATCCGCTGTCTCGCGGCACTCTGCGCCACGCTCTGGCTGTGGGGCTTTCGAATATCTTTGTTGAAAACGAAGCGTCGGTCACCGTCCACGCGGGAACAGCCCTGATGATTACCGAAAGGGAAGTTTAGGCGGTCGCTGACAGAGTTTCCCTGCAACCGAACCCCGCGCTCAAACGTATTATTAAAAAAACGATAAGAAGGAATGTCTATGAGAACAAAAGGCTTGCTTAAAAAAACCGTAACCATTTTTACCTGTCTTGCGGTGATGCTGTCTGCGTTCGGCTTTTCGGGCATGACCGCCCTTGCCGGCGAAAGCGCCGCCTCCGCCGAAAGCGAGTGGGCGATGACCGTGCCGCAGATCCGCGTTACCACCGAAAACGGCAACGGCACCACTCTGCAAAAGGAGGACGGCTACCAGAACGCGCAGATCACTATCACCGGCGTCGACGGCAGCGTGCTCTCCGACAACTGCGTCTTCAAGGTCAGGGGCAACACCACCGCGCTGAGCTGGGTGGAGAAAAAGGCGTTCACCTTTAAGTTTTCAAAGAAAAAGGACGTGCTCGGCATGGGCAAGGGCAAAAAATGGGCGCTTATCGCCAACGCCTTTGACCCCACGCTGCTGCGCAACCTCGTCGCTTTTTCGCTGGCGAAGGAGCTCGACATTCCCTACACCTCCGAGTTCAAGGTGACAGAGCTGTGGGTCGACGGCGTTTTCCGCGGCTGCTATGTGCTGTTCGAGCCTGTTCAGGAGGGCAAGGACCGCGTAGATATCGATATCGAGAGCAACGACGGCAAAAAGGACTTTCTTATCGAGTACGAAAAGTCGCGCGAGGAAGAGGGCGTCACATACTTCACGGTAGACGGTCTGCGCTACATCTCCGGCGAGCCTGAGGAGCCCACCGAGGATCAGCTCGCTTATATCGAGAGCACCATGCAGGACATTTCCCAAACCATAAGAAAAGGCAGCCGTGCCGAGATCGAGTCAAAGATCGACGTGGATTCCTTCGCGAAATACTATATCCTCAACGAGGTCATGAAGACCTATGATTTCGACATGAGCTCCGTCTTTTTCTATTATAAAAACGGCAGGCTCTACGCGGGACCTCCGTGGGACTACGATCTCAGCGCCGGAAACGCCGGCTCCGAGGGCTATCCGCGTCCCGACGCGACCCTGCACACCGACGGCGCGTTTGTAAAGGACAGGATAATCTACAAATTCCTCTGCAAGCACGATTGGTTCATGGAGCAGGTCAGGCTTTGCTACCGCGACCACTTTGACTACATCGCGAACCTCTCTGCCGAGGGCGGTCTGCTCGATACCCTGCGCTCCGAATACGGCGACGTGTTCGCCCGCAATTACAATGAGGCGGGCTGGAAGGTCAGCAAGCACTGGATAAATATCCAGAGAAAGCCGCTGCCGACCTATGACGAAAACTACGACTACCTTAAAAACTGGCTTGCGGAGCGCCAGACGTGGATGAACGATTATTACGACCCGACGGCGCCGGTTTACCTCATCGGCGACACCGACGGCAACGGCGTTATCGACATCAACGACGTCACCGAGCTGCAGCGCATCCTTGCGGAGTTCGATGTCGAGGACAGCGACTCCAAGCTGCTTCGAGCCGCCGGCGGTGAGCGCGCGGATATCAACAGCGCCACCGCGATGCAGAGATATCTTGCGGCTGACGGCGACAGCGGATACATCGGAAACAGAGCTTATACCATTCACAATTAAAACTCTGTTTAAAGCGTTTTTAATTGATAATGGAATTATTGCCGAATCTGAACGGATTTTGGACAGAAAAGAGCGCTTCGGCGCTCTTTTTCTTCTGGACAAGCAGGCAAAATCGTGATATAATAGCTGATGATATGGTGCATTTTTCCATCTATAACAAAAATGTAATCAAAATGACACGTATAAATCTTGAAAAGAAATATATGGTTGTGCTATAATTCAAATGATTAAATAGAAGCTTTTGAGTTTACGAAACAACAAACGGAGTGACAACGATATGCCATTATGTATGGGATGTATGCAGGAGATCGGCAGCCGCACGGTTTGCCCTTTCTGCGGTTTTGATAATACAGAGCAGCAGCAGGCGCCTTTTTTGCCCTACGGCACGGTGCTTGCCAACCGCTACATAGTCGGCGCCGGAATCGATACCAACGGCGAAAGCACGCGGTATCTGGGCTTCGACAAGCAGACCGGCGACGTGGTCACCGTATGCGAGTTTTTGCCGATCGGGCTGTTTTCGCGCGGTGAAGGCGAGACCGAGCTGCGCGTCAATTACGAAAACCGCATCGGCTTCTCCAAGCTCAAGGATGATTTCCTCAATTATTTCCGCGTGGTCTCCGAGCTGCGCGAGCTTTCGGCGCTGACGAACGTCCACAATATCTTCGAGCAGAACAACACCGCCTATGTGATAGAGGAAAACGAGGATCTTATCCCGTTTGAGGAATATGTGGAGCGCAGCGGCGGCAGCTTGGAATGGGACATCGCCCGTCCGCTGTTCATGCCGGTGATTTCCGCGCTTGAGGCGCTGCATAAGCGCGGCGTGGGTCATTACGCAATCGCGCCCAAGAATATGTATATCACGGCGCAGGGCAAGGTGAAGATCGCGGGCTTTGCCACCGAAAGCGAGCGCAAGCGCGGCACCGCGCTGAAATCGCAGCTCTTTTCCGGCGCGGCGGCTCCCGAACAGTATGACGACAACTTTCCGCTGGACGATATCACCGATATCTACGGCTTCTGCGCAACGCTGTTCTACGCGCTGACCGGGCGCCTGCCCAAGAACGCCACCGAGCGCCTTAAGGACAGCCGCCTGCTTATGAGCACCAACACCGTGAAGCGCCTGCCGCCGCACGTGGTTTCGGCGCTTGCCAACGGTCTTCAGGTCGAGCGCGAAAACCGCATCACCGACTTTGACGAGCTGCGCTCTCAGCTTTCCGTGGCTCACACCGCCAAGGCGATCCAGGACGAGATATCACGCACCGCCAGCATGAACCTTTCGCAGATCAGCGACGGCAAGCAAAAGCGCAAGGGCTCTCACATTTCCGTGGTGCTGATCTCTGCGGCTGTCACCGTGCTCATTCTGGGCGTAATCGGCTATTTCTGGCTGCGCAACAACCCGTTCGCGGGAATGTTCGGCAACGAGACCGTCGCCACCCAGCCCACCACCGAGAACACCGAGTGGACAGGACCCGTGGTGCCTAATTATGTCGGCAAGACCTATGATGACGCGGTAAAGGCGGCGCAGAACGATTCATCCATCAAGATCGTCCGCAATTTTACCGACGAATTCAACAACGAATACGCCGAGGGCATCGTCATGGCGCAGAATCCGCCCGCAGGCTCCAAGATCACGCCCGAGGACACCGAAGCCGGCGTAACTGTCAGCCTGACCGTCAGCCGCGGCAAAAAGCTGCGCGAGCTGCCCGAGATCGAGGGCATGGGGCTTGAAAAGGCTTCGACCGAGATCGCGGCGCAGGGCTTGATCGGCAGCGCCATCGAGTATCAGTACAGCGATAAATACAACGAGGGCATCGTGCTCGGCTACAAGGACAAAAAGGCGGGCGAGACCGTTGAATTCGGCACCAACCTCACCCTTATCGTAAGCAAGGGCAAGGAGCCGGTCGCCACCGACGCACAGCAATAACGTCGCAAGGAAAATATAGGTAATACCAAAAGTTAAGGGGTTGGCTCAAAACTCATCGTAATGAGTACGAGCCAACCCCTTTTGTTGTGATTCATTGTACTGCAGGGTCAGGTCTTGTTTCTGCCCCCTATCAGGCAATGTCGTAAACTTAAGCAAATCGCACGGCAATTTGCAGGAGCGACGAGGGCGTCGCTCCCTACAATCGAAAAGAAAAGTTTGGTTAATAACTGTAGGGAGCGACGCCCTCGTCGCTCCGTCCCCGCAATTCCATTGCGGGGATAGGTTAAGCACCTTCTTGCTTTTCCCGCCTCGGAAGCTTTTATCCGATGAATTTTTTCAGCGTCCTATCGTCGGCGTCCGGGAACAGCTCCCGAAAATGCCTTAAAAGCCGTTCAAACGATTCCTGCGGCGTCCGCGAGTAAACTCTGTCGCAGAACGCGCTGCCCATCAGCTTTTCGGGCGTGGAATACTCTGCGACGCCCCAGCCGTAGGGCTCTCCGTTTTTATCCCTCATATAGACAAAATCGCTGATGACCAGATAGCACTGCGCCTGCAGGCGGCTGATAACGGTGTCAAAGCCCTTATTGCCGCCCTTGCGGTAGTTGCCCAGCGCCTTAAGCTCCTTTGAGAGCACCGGCGCGTTGGCGTCCGCGAGGTCATAAAGCAGCTTGTCGCGGTACTGCGCCAGACCGTCGTCATAGCGCGCGTCGAAATCATAGCCGTCGCGGCGGTGGTTCGCGAGGTCGGGAAACCATTCGGCGCTGACATAGCAGGCTTTTTTCTCAAAGAATTTTCCGTAAGCGCAGCCGGTTTCCCTGATTACCGGACCCTTCCATTCCCACGCCTGCCATTCGCCGCTGTCGCTGTGATACCAGCACTCGGGCGCGATATGCTCCTCGACCGAAAAGCCCTCGATCGAATTGGCAAAAAACGGAAGAAAGCCGTATTTGCCGATCGCGTCTGTCAGATCCTTCATACTTTTTATGGTAAAATCGCCGAAGCGCATAAAATCACCCGTTTCATCATTCCGTTGAGGTCAGCTCGTCGTAGTCGTCGAGCAGGTGGTCGATGCCGTCCTCGCTCAGCACGCCGCGTTTGAGTCCTTGCGGCAGCTTGCCGGCTTCGTCGTCGGCAAAATCCTTTTTCCACTGTCTGCCGGTGTAATACTCGCGCAGCCTTTCCGCCGCAGGCCGCAGCTCCTCAAGCGCGTTCAGCGCTTCACGCGCCGCGTCGACTGCGCTGCGCACCTCGTCAAATAGCTTTTCATAGGCTTCTATCCGTTCGATCCGGTTCACAGTGATCCCTCCAAATTCTTTTATTTTATGATAGCAAAACCTCGGCTCGGTGTCAACCTGCCGAGCGACGGTTTTGAAAGTTCCGCAAAAGGCATTGACTTGTTACGAACATTGTGATATTATCAAATCAAAAGAATTGAGGAGGCGCACTATGAAGCAAAAAACTTTTCAGATGGGGCTGCTTGTCGGAAGGTTTCAGGCGTTCCACACAGGACATGAGATGATGGTCAACACCGCTCTTGGCATTTGTGAGCGTGTCGGCATTTTTGTCGGCTCGTCGCAGGAGTCGGGAACGGCGAAAAACCCCTTTACATTTGAAACGCGAGTAAAGCTGCTGCGCGCGGCGTTCGGGAACGGGGTAGAGATATATCCGCTGCCTGACATCGGGGTCGGAAACAACGGCAGGTGGGGCGATTATGTGCTGCAAAACGCCAAAATGCGCTTTGGAAGGGTACCCGACCTGCTCATTTCGGGCAAGGAGGAGCGCCGCGTGGATTGGTTCGACGGCGCGCACGGCGTTTCGGTCGCCGAGCTGTATATCCCCAAGACGATAGATATTTCCGCGACGCAGATGCGGCAGTTCCTTATCGACGGCAACGAGGCGGCGTGGCGAAAATACACCGGCAAAAAGCTCTGGGACAGCTTTTCCGAGCTCAGAGCCGCAGTCCTCGCCTCAAAAGACAACCAACAAACCGCCAGCCTCTAACCCGGGAGCCCCGGTGGGCAGCGCGCCCGAGTACCTCGGGTCGTAGCGCGCCTTTGGAGAGCGTCGATTAACAACACGTTTGGCTAACGGCGCGTCATGCCTTGGGCGTAGAGCTATCCGTTATCGAGAACACAAAAGACCCCCTTTCCCAAGCAATGTCGTCAACTTAAGAAATAATGAGGAGTTTTAGCGAAAGAAAGGGGCTGGCTCAAAACTCATTGTTATGAGTAAGAGTCAGCCCTATTATTGTAATTGCATTGTACTGCAGGGTCAGGTCTTGTTTCTGCCCCCTAATAGGGGGACTGAGGGGGTCTGGGCACAGCCGTACCCTGACCGTGGGTTTAAAGCCCGGTGTTTCTGCCTTTATCGGAGGACAAGTACCTTATGCTAAAAAAATGCCTTAAGTGTTCGCTTGCTGCGGCGTGTAGGGGACAGGGGATTCTGCAACGCTCTCGCTAAAAACGTGCCACCGGCACGTCTACGGCTGTAGCAGCAGCGCGCCTTTGGAGGGCTTAGCATGGCAAAGCCTTTCTGCAACGGCGCGTCATAACGCGGGAATATAAGGTAAAATTTCTTGCCTGCGTCAGGAGCACGGATTGGATGCAACGTCACGTTGCCACGGTCGCTTCGATTCCGTTCATCCTTTTTCCTCCAAAAAAAGAACACCCTAAAGGGTGTTCTTTTTTTGGAGCGGATGAAGGGAATCGAACCCTCACGATCAGCTTGGAAGGCTGAAGTTCTACCACTAAACTACATCCGCGTTTTATTCTAACAGTATGATTATATCATTACTTCGGCGTTCTGTCAAGACTAAAATTTTTGCAAAACAGGCGTTTAGCATTATTGCTAAAAACAAGGATGTTTTATTGTGCATATAGCAAATTGCATAAATTTGAAATATTTGTTATTATAGGATAGGAGCAGACTTATGTCTGGTACTGTAGTTTTATTTAGGAGTGAGAAATTTGAACAAGAAATTAACAAGTATTGTGCTTGCGCTGTGTATGATAATATCATGCGTGGCGGTCGGAAGTGTATCCACCTCCGCTGCAAGCACAACGGACAACAGCGTTTCCGCGTCTGTCGATTCCGGTTCCGTAGCAAAAAACTACGGCTTGGCAACCCAGGTGAAGGACGGCAACATCCTCCACTGCTTCGACTGGAAATACAACGACATCAAAGCGGAGCTCGCAAATATCGCGGAAGCGGGCTTCACGACCGTTCAAACATCACCTGTCCAGACCCCCGACCCCTTGGGTCAGTGGTATGGCTTGTATCTGCCGCTCGCGTTCCAGTGCACCTCAGGCCCTCTCGGCTCAAAGTCTGAGCTTCATGCGCTGTGCTCCGAGGCTGACAACTACGGCGTCAAGATCATCTGCGACGTTGTTGCCAACCACTTCTCGGGCGACCACACCAACATCCAGGGCGACCTCAAAGACGGTCAGTACTGGCGCAACAACGGCGAGGTTCCCGACGATAAGTGGGACAACCGCTGGTGGATCGTTAACGGCGACATCGGTATGCAGGACCTTGTTACCGAGAACAGCTATGTTCAGCAGGTCGTTAAGAACTATCTGAACGATCTTATCAGCATCGGCGTTGACGGCTTCCGTTTTGACGCCGCTAAGCACATCGGTCTTCCCTCCGAAGGCGACAACTTCTGGAAAACCGTAAATAGCGTTAACGCTTATGCCTACGGCGAGATCCTCGATAAACCCGCGGGCAATTCCGGCGACGATTACAACAAAAGTCTTATGAACGAGTACGCCCAGTATATAGGCGTTACCGACAGCGTTTTCAGCGGCACCGTTATGGGCGGTATCAGAGACGGTCAAGTTAAAGAGGACACCGCTTATTGGGCGAATATGGGCGTTCCCACCGACAAGATCGTCTATTGGGCAGAGAGCCACGACACCTTCTCTAACAACGGCGGCTGGACTAAATACATCGACCAGAACAAGGTCGACCGCGCTTATGCGGTAGTTGCGGCAAGAGCAAATTCTCAGTCGCTCTATCTCTCCAGACCTCCGTTCACCGACAAGGACGCTATCCTTGCGGGTCAGAAGGGCAGCACCCACTTCACCGCCAAGGAAGTTGCCGAAGTCAACAAGTTCCACAACGCGATGATCGGCAAGAGAGAATACTACACCACCGGCGGCGGATGCTATGTAGTTTGCCGTGAAGGCGGCGCGGTCATCGTTTCTCCGAGCGGCTCCAATTACAACGTAACCGTTCCCAACGGCGGCGGCCTCGTTCCCTCCGGCGAATACATCGACGCGGTAAGCGGCAACCGCTTCACCGTTGACGGAAGCAACATTTCCGGTCAGATCGGTTCCACCGGTATCGCGGTCATCTATAACGCGCAGCCCGCAGGCCCCACCGTTTCCGCGACCCCCGGCACCTCTTCCTATAAGACCGACACCCTCAACGTCACCATCAGCTACAGCGAAGCCACCTCCGGCACCTATTCCATCGACGGCGGCGCAGCTCAGAGCTTCACCGGCAGCAAGACCATCACCATCGGTCAGGGCGCTGCATACGGCACCAAGACCACCATCAAAGTCACTGCCACCAACGGCGTCGAATCCGACTCCCAGACCTATACATACACAAAGGTAGACCCCAATGCGGTTCAGACGGTTTACTTCGATAACTCGTCCTATCAGTGGTCGCAGGTTTACTGCTATATGTATATTGAAGGCGGCGTAGTCACCAACGGTAAGTGGCCGGGCGTGAAGATGACTCCGGGCAACAACAATATTTATTCACTCGACGTCACCTCCGGTCTGGAAAATGCCTTGTGCATCTTCACCGAGTTCGACGATTCAACCACCAACCGTTATCCCGCCAATCAGGAAAAGGGTTTGCCGCTCGAGGGCAACTCGATGATCTTCAAGGCGAACCACGTTTGGGAGGTTTACGGCGGAGAGAATCCCACCAATCCCACTCAGCCCACCGATCCCACCAATCCTCCCGTAGGCAAGGTGCTTCTGGGCGACGTTAGCCAGAACAACAAGATCTCCATCAAGGACGCTACGCTTGTCCAGATGCACATCGGCGAGTTCAACGTCCTCACCGGCAACGCGCTTGTCGCTGCCGACGTCAACAAGGACAATAACGTCGACATCAACGACGTCACCCTGATCCAGCGCTATCTGGCGAACTTCACCGACAGCAATTCCTTCGTAGGCAAATATGCCGACGGCACCGAGCCTTCCACCGATCCCACTCAGCCCACTGATCCCACCAATCCTACAGATCCGGATCCCTCCGGCAACTATTTGATCCTCAACTGCTCTGCCTGCAACCTCGGCAATGAGTGCTGGTATATCTGGACTTTCGATGACGGTCAGGAAGGCACTTGGGTTGGAGCAAGCGATTATTCCAATCCCGCCGCTATGCGCTTCGAGAACCTCAAGGCTAACATCAACATCGTCAGAATGAATCCTGAAGGCGCGCCTTCATGGGACTCCAAATGGAACCAGACCGACGACCTCAAGTTTGTGAACGGCAAGACCTACACCATCACAGGATGGGGCGGCACCTACCTTGATGTAACCTGAGTTTTCGGTTCAACATCTTATCTGATTGAACAGTAACACAACTCCCCCGAGAGACTCAACTCTCCTCGGGGGAGTTTCTTTTTACAGAAACCAAAGCAGATGAAATGAATTGTTCGTGCGATTTTGATATTGTCAAAGCGTGGCAAATGTGGTAAAATTATCATCGGTAATTTTAATCGAAATATCAATGAGGGGGCAAAAAATGCGTAAGCTGGCACAGAGGACAGAGGCGGTCGTGCGTCTCAGTGCGCTGGAGCACAATGTACGCCGCATCCGCGAGATCATCGGCGACGGCGTCGAGATCATGGCGGTGCTTAAGGGCGACGGCTACGGCCACGGCGAAAAAGGCATCTACCCGAGCCTTAAAAAATGCGGCATCGAGCGCTACGCGGTCGCGGTTTGGGAGGAAGGCGCTTCCCTCAGAGAAGCGGGCTGCACCGAGCCGATCCTGCTGCTCGGCGACACCTGCGACGGACAGCTTGAAAATATCATCAAATACAACCTGACCCCGGCGATCTTTTCCTATGACACCGCCCAAAAGCTGAATCTTCTGGCGCGCTGGAGCGGCGTTACCTGCCGCGTTCACATAAAGCTCGACACCGGCATGAGCCGCATCGGCTTTGCGGACGACGAGCGCTCGATCGAGCTTATCCAACGCATAGCCGCGCTCGAGAATATCGAGATCGAGGGCGCGTTCACGCATTTCGCGAGGGCGGACGAGCCCGACGGCGTAAGCGCAAAGGCGCAGTTTGAGCGCTATATCCGCATGCTTGAGCGGCTTGAGGACGCGGGCGTCAGGATACCCTGCAAGCACGTCGCAAACAGCCCCGCGATACTGCTGCGCCCCGAAACGCGGCTCGACGCCGTGCGCGCCGGCGATATCCTGTTCGGGCTTTGCCCGATCGACGAGGATGACTGGGCGAACGCGGATTTCCGCCAGGTAATGCACTGGTACACCTACGTCGTCATGGTCAAGGAGGTTCCCGCAGGCACCGAGGTCGGCTACGGCGGCACCTTTGTGACCAAACGCCCCACAAGGATAGCCACGATACCGGTCGGCTTCGCGGACGGCTACAGCCGCGCGCTCTCAAATGTCGGCAAGGTGCGCATCAACGTTGAAGAGGCGCCGATCATCGGCAGGGTGTGCATGGATCAGTTCATGGTCGATGTCACCGACATCGGCGAGGTGAAACGAGGCGACACAGTGGCGCTGCTCGATGACGAGCTGAGCGTGCTGTGGATGGCTGATCTGCTCGGCAGGAATGTCGACGAGATCGTCTGCGGCATTTCCAAGCGCGTTCCGCGCATTTATGAGTATTAAAGGGAGTTGAAAGCAATGGCAAACGCCTATACATTAAAGATTCTGAAAAACGCCAGCTTAGGCAAAATGAAGGAAGCCATCAAAACCGTTCACAAGCGCTCGGGCAAAAACAGCGTCAAGATTTTTTTCGATATGCTCTATTGCGCGAAAAAATACGGCGCGGGCTACTATGATTATCAGATCTTCGCCTTTTATAACCTGAATAAGGAGCAGCGCAAGACCTACATGACGCGCCTTATCAGCAAAAAGTTCAACACCTTTATGAACGATTATGAGTACGCGCATTTTCTTGAAAATAAGGACGAGTTCAACAAGCTCTATAAGGACTATATCGGAAGAGATTTCATCCAGTTCCAAGAGGCGACCAAGGACGAGGTGAAGGCTTTCTGCGAGAGCCACCCCGTGCTGTTCTGCAAAATGCAGGACCTCGAGTGCGGCCACGGCTGCGAGCGCATCAAGGTCGCTGATTATAAGGATTTTGACGAGCTCTACGCCTATCTTAAGGAAAAGGATTTCTGCATTTTGGAGGAGAACATCGAGCAGCATCCCGCTGTCAAGAAGCTCTATCCCAACGCGGTCAACTCCATGCGCTTCATCACCGTGCTTGATAAGGACGGCGAGCCGCATTTGCTCTATATCGTGCAGAAAATGGGCTTGGGCGGCAGCATCATCGACAACAACTGCCTTTTCACGCCCGTTGACCCCGAGACCGGCGTAATGAAATATCCGGCTCATTCGGGCGACACGCTCAAGGGCATAATCTATGAGGAGCACCCCGACACCCACGTGAAAATTCAGGGCTATACCATTCCTTTTGTGAAGGAGGCGGTGAAGATGGTTCTGGAGGCGGCAAAGGTCACTCCGCAGATCCGCTATGTAGGCTGGGAC
>ONHJ01000011.1 GCA_900317595.1 uncultured Eubacteriales bacterium
TCTGAGCGCCTTTTTTGCCGTTATGCTCAAATACCGTCTTTATTTTACATTCATCGCTGCCAAGAGCGTCACGGTGTATGTCGAGCACGACCTTTATGCCGGGATATTTCTCCATGTCATCGATCACTGACTGCGCGCTGCGGTTGTAGGAGCCGTCGTATGTCGAATCATGGACGGTGGTGTCGTGCAGCGTCTTTATCCCACGCTGCTCCAGCGCTTCGGTCAGCCTGTTCCCCACCGCGACCACGTTGAAGTCGTTGTTGTTGGTGCGTGAATAGAAGCTTTCGTAAAAGCGATCGGTGTCCTCGTCCATATAAGCTTCGCCCGTATGTGTGTGATAGATAAGCACCTGAGGTGTATCGGCGTTCTTCTGCACCTGAAAGGTCAGCGGCGCGTCGAGCCTTTCCTCAAAATCGACGCTGAGATCGGTGCAGTTTTTGACGTAAGCTCCGCGAACAGCGGTTCCGTCGGCGCCGAGCGTCTTTTCGACTATGTCGTAGCACGCCTCGTTGCTGTGATCGGCATTGGAATCGTAATAGCCGCTTTTATTTCGGACGCGCGGCTTTACGTCCGCCACCACAGCTCTTGACGGAGCTGTGGTGCTCTCCTCCGAGGTAACGGCGGAGGTCGGAGCCGGCGCCGAGCCGTTCTGCGGCAGCACCTTGCCGTCGGTGAGCGTGAACGCCGCTGCGGTGAGCGCCGTGTCACGGCTGCCGAGCGCGTCAGGGAGCCGTTTCCCAAGACAAAACACCGCCGTCGCCACCAAAAGCAGCGCCGCCGACGCCTTGACAGCCCTTGCGATTCTTCTTTTAAACTTCATAAAACCACCCGCTTGTTTAGGCACATCTGTATGATCGACTGTCTGATTATATGCGGGAAGCCGAAAAAATATTACATCAGCGACACAAGCTCGCGCAGATCAAAGGCGTTTTGCATCGCGGCGTTGAGTGAAAAGCCCAGCAGACGCGCCGCGCGCTCGGTGAGCAGATCGATCTCGCGCGGGATAACGATCAAATCGCCGTCGATGCGCTGCCTGCTGAGGCTCTGCGCCTCAAGGCTCTCGCCCAGAAGATCGTCCGCGAAGGTGCGTGCGTCAACAACTGTCGGCACGCCGATGGCTATCACCGGAACGCCGATGGTCTCGCGATTGATCTTGGTGCGGTGATTGCCCACGCCCGCTCCCGGCGAAATACCGGCGTCGCTGATTTGAAGCGTGCAGCCGAGGCGCTCCACTCGCCGCGACGCCAGCGCGTCAATAGCCACAACAGCGTTGGGTCTGATACGCCTGACTACGCTGAGGATGTATTCCCCCGTTTCGATGCCGGTCTGCCCCGTGACTCCCGTGTTCATCACAGCTACCGGTCTCAGCCTGTCAAGCCCTGCGGCTCGGGCGATCTCGCCGGTTATATGCCGCGTCGCCAACACACGCGCGCCGGTTTTAGGCCCCAGCGAGTCGGGCGTTATCTCCTCGTTGCCAAGCCCCGCCACAAGGATAAGCCCGTTGACCGGCAGCAGCCTGCGGATCTCGCGTCCGATGGTTTTTATCCTGCCGTCGGTCTCACTGAAATTGTCCGTCAGCGACGGAAGCTCCACGGTGATATAGGTCCCGAGCTCCTTGCCGAGCACCGCCCGTGCGCGTTCGGTTTTCACCGTCAGGCGCGATATCTTCATACCGTTTTCGCGGTATTCCTCAAACGTCGTGCCTGCGACCCTGTCGCCCGCCAGCTCCCGCGCTTCGATCGCCAAATCCGTTCGCATTTGCAAAACAACCCTTTCGGAAAAAAATTACAGCTTTATTATGCGGCTTTCTGCGTTAAATATGCTTTACAAAACGCGGATATTTTGCTATAATGCAGATAACATTTGATTTTTGAGGTATAACATGAAAAGAAAACCGATCAAAACTGTTTTTTGCCTTGCGCTGACCGCTCTGATATCATCAGGCGGAATAGTCGGCGCGGCTGCCGTTGAGGAAAACGGCGGCGAAACGGCGCTGCCATCAAGCTACAGCTCACGAGATATGGGCTATGTCACCTCAGTAAAGTATCAGGATTACAGCTCCTGCTGGGCATTTGCGGCTATGGCGACGCTGGAGTCGTTTTTACTGAGAAACGGCGAGAATATTTCCGATATGTCAACCAATCATCTCAATATGTGGGCTACGCCCCGCGAAAGCGGTAACGGCTGGCAGCGAAGCGTTGCTTCCGACGGCTATCCCAATATCGCGCTCGGATACATGACCTCCTGGCAGGGCGGCGTTCTTCAATCGGATTTGGGCGACTATCCGCTCAGCGACGAGATCACGGGCGACATGGTTCCCGTAGATTTGGCGCGCTACGGCATCACCTCGGTGCGCTACCTGCAAAAGGGCGATTTTGAAGAAATAAAGCGCGCCGTGATGGACAACGGCGGAGTTTACACCTCATATGCGCACTCCGCAAGCTGCCTTAACAAGGAAAGGACAGCCTATTATATGCCCGAAAGCTACAGCGGCGGCTATTCCGGTCATTCTATCGAGGTCGTGGGCTGGGACGACAATTATCCACGCGAGAGCTTTGAAAATGAAACCGGCAAGCTTCCCGTCGGAAACGGCGCTTGGCTGATAAAAAACAGTTGGGGCAACAACAACGCGCTCGGCGGCTATTTTTGGGCTTCATATGAGGACAAGTATCTGTTTTCGAACAAGTACAATCCGTCCTATTCCCTGCAGAGCTACGAAAAGCTCGACGGCAAGGTGAAGCTGATACAGAACGAGATCTACGGCGCGACCTATGAATTCAAATATGTCGAGGCGCCTGTGCTGACCTACATCAACCGCCTGCACTTTGACGGCGACTTCAACGTGATTGACAAGGTGGTTTTCAAAACCGACGCTGTCGGCGCGTATTACACGATCTGGTATGTGCCGGACGGAACCGGCGAAACACCCGACAATGATGTTTTGCATTGGACAAGGCTGTATGACGGCGCCGTGGATTACAAGGGCTATATCTGCGCGGATATCGAGGACTTTGCCTATCCCGACAGCACCGGCTCGATCGCAGTTACCGTTGACGCGACCGATTCCGACGGCAAAAGCAGCCTCGGCGTCGGCGAATGGCTCACAAACTCATCGGACTATGTTTTTAAAAATGAGAGCGCAAAGGGCGAAAGCTACCTGAAAAACGGCGATGATATGCAGGATCTGATGGATTGGTACCTTGAAAATGAGGACGATCCAATCGGCGGCACCTTTGTCATTAAGGCGGTCACAAAGCAGTATTACCCGGCAACGCTTTTGGGCGATGTGAATCAAGACGGCGTTGTTAACATCCGTGACGTCACGGAGATTCAGCGCCATGTCGCGGAATATATCACGCTTGAAAAAACCGCGCTCGCAAACGCGGACATAAACGGCGACGGAATCATCACTATCGAGGACGGCACGCTGCTGCAGATGAAGCTTGCGCTGCTTATATAAAAGAGAACTATAACAAGAACAAAA
The DNA here is from genome assembly GCA_900317595.1 of uncultured Eubacteriales bacterium. Classification (GTDB taxonomy): domain Bacteria; phylum Bacillota; class Clostridia; order Oscillospirales; family Acutalibacteraceae; genus Ruminococcoides. The sequence continues at coordinate 3,485 of ONHJ01000011.1, forward strand.
CCGGCGGACTTCCTTTAAGCCTGCCGGTTTTTTTATTTGATCTCTAAACAAAAAAACTGTCAATCCTTATCCTTGGGCATATCCTCTCCGTGTTCCATGAAATAGTTGACCGCTTTTCTCACCTCAGGCCAGGTCTGAGGGTTTTCCTCATTCGGACTGTCGGTTCGTTTGGTGAAGGTGCTGTTGTGCAGCGTTTCCTCCGCTCCGTTTTCTCTGAGCTTGACCGAGAGTCTGACCTCCTGAACATAAGAATCGCGCACCTTATCCCCTGTTTTGGAATTTACCCATTTTCCGCTTCTGTGGACCTCGGAATGATACACAACGATCACGTTCACATCATCCGGGTTTTCGGCGGCGCAGGAATAATGACCCTTGTCGGGGTAATACAGCCAATGCTCCTCACTGCTGTAGAACACAAATTTTGGGTTTTCGGGCATGACAAATTCACCGTGCGGCGGATAGATGACCTTAACGGTATTGTTCAGCTCGACCTGACGCACGCCGGAAACTATTCCCATAATCAAAGCGACGCAGGCGATAAGCGAAAATGCCGCCAAAGCGAGCTTGACGGGAAGCTTGGCGCGAAGCTCCGGCTTGCCCTTGGTTTTGCGAAGATAAACTATCAGGAAAACGATGCCGAGAATGAGCGCTACGCCTCCGGCGATGGCGTACGGAAGAATGTCGCCTGTCCGCCTAACCCGCCGCATCAATCTGAAGATCACGATCGGCAGCGAGACCGCCGACATACAGAAAAATATGACCGAAAGCGAAAGAGAAATCCATTTTGTGCGCTGCCTTGTCTTTGTCAGCTTCGCGGCAGGCGCGGCAGAGTCGGCGCTGAGATCGGACGAAGGCACGGAAGCCGGGCGGCTGTCACCAAAGTCAGCGCTCCGGGGAACGGCTTGCGACGTCCAAACAGGCTGATCGCTCAGGAATTTGGTAATGGTGTATTCTACCGTGCCGACTCCGTTCTCCGGCGCGTCAAACGACATTGAAAAGCTGTTCATACCGATACGGACAGTCAGGGTATTGTTCCGACGGGTAAGGGTAAATTCAGCCTCCTCACCGTTTTTCATGCTTACTGTTTCGCTGTTGTTGAGAGTGACGACAGTCGTATTCGCCGCGCCAACCATGGATTTGCGGCGCACTACCCGCAGCTTTGCAACGGAAAACTCTTCGCTCATTGTGATTTGTCCTTTCCGGATTGTTTTTAACGATTTTTCAAATCATTATTCCGCATTGATTATAGCATATGCCGTTATAAATGAAAAGACTTTTACGCAATGTTTTAAAAAAGGGCAGGCTCAAACTCATTGTTATGAGTAAGAGTCAGCCCTTCTGTTGTTTATTCTAAAAGTATCAGTGAACAGTGATGATATGGACACTTGGGCGTTCATAGTTGATTTGCAAAGCAAATCACTCCCACTCCACCGTCCCCGGCGGCTTTGAGGTTATGTCGTAGACTACTCTGTTGACGTGCTCCACCTCGTTGATGATGCGGTTGGAAAGCCTGCCGAGTATGTCGTAGGGGATCTTTGCCCAGTCGGCGGTCATAAAGTCGTCGGTGGTGACGGCTCTGATCGCGACAAGCTCGTCATAGGTGCGGGCGTCGCCCATGACCCCGACGGTCTTGACGCCCGGAAGCACCGCAAAGAACTGGCTCAGCTCCTTGGAATAGCCGCATTTGTCCATCTCGTCGCGGAGAATAGCGTCAGCCTCCTGAAGGGTCTTGACGCGCTCGGCTGTGATCTCTCCGATGACGCGCACGCCCAGACCCGGACCCGGGAACGGCTGGCGCCACACAAGCTCATGCGGCAAGCCGAGCTGTTCGCCAACAGCGCGCACCTCGTCCTTAAAGAGATCCTTAAGCGGCTCGATAACGCCCTCGAATTTGATATCCTTCGGCACGCCCACCTGGTTGTGGTGGGTCTTTATTTTTGCCGCGTCGCCCTTGCCGCTCTCGATGCGGTCGGGATAGATCGTGCCCTGAGCGAAGAATCCGGAGCCGAAGCTCTCGCGGATCCTGTTCCAGAACACATTATAAAACTCGGTGCCGATAATATTCCGCTTTTCCTCGGGATCTGAAACGCCCTTGAGCTTTGAGAGAAATTCCTCCTGACAGTTGATGCGCACAAAATTCATGTCAAAAAGCTTTGTGAAGGTTTCCTCGACAAAATCCCCCTCGTTCTTGCGCATCAAGCCTTGGTCGACGAAAACGCAGGTGAGCTGCTTTCCGACCGCCCTGCTCAGCAGCGCTGCGGCAACCGAGGAATCAACGCCGCCCGAAAGTCCGAGCACCACGCCCTTATCCCCTATCTGTTCCCTGAGCTGCACGACGGTCTCGTCGATGAAGCTGTTCATCCTCCACTCGCCTTTGCAGCCGCATACGCTGTAGAGAAAGCTGCGCAGCATCTGTCTGCCGTATTCGGTGTGGTTGACCTCGGGGTGGAACTGCACACCGTAGAGCTTCTTTTCATCGTTCGCCATCGCGGCGACCGGGCAGTGCGCGGTGGAGGCGGTGACGCGAAAGCCTTCGGGAACGCGGTTGATATAATCGCGGTGGCTCATCCATGTGACGCCGGCATCGGGCACATTTTCAAAAATCACACAATCATTTTTATATTCGGTGTCGGTTTTGCCGTATTCGCTGACGGAATTGTCGGCGGCGGACACCACATTGCCGCCGAGGGCGTGCGCCATAAGCTGGCAGCCGTAGCAGATGCCGAGGATCGGAATGCCGAGCCCGAAGATCTCGGGAGTGTAGTGGGGCGAGGATTCGTCATAAACACTGTTGGGGCCGCCCGTAAAGATTATACCCTTCGGCGCGATCTCTTTGATTCTTTCGATATCCGCCGTGTAGGGCAGGATCTCGCAGTAAACATTACATTCGCGCACTCGCCTTGCGATAAGCTGATTATACTGACCTCCGAAATCAAGGACGATAACGGTTTCCTTCATGGCAATTCCCCTTTATAAAACAGTTTAAGGAGCGGCGAGCGCGCCGCTCCCTTGGATTTATACGGTAAGCTCCGTTGTTCACCGATAGATGATGTCGCTTCTCGACGGACCGTTGGAGACCATCTTGATCGGCACGCCGATCTCCTTTTCCGCAAATTCGATATAATCGCGGCACTCCTTGGGCAGCTCGTCATAGTGCTTGATGCCCTTGATGGAGCATTTCCAGCCGGGCAGCTTTTTGAGGACGGGCTTGCATCTCTTAAGCTTGGTGGTGGAAGGGAAATAATCGATAACTTTGCCGTCGAGCTCATAACCGACGCAGACGGGGATCTCATCGAGATAGCCGAGCACGTCGAGCACGGTGAAGGCGACCTGAGTCGCGCCCTGTACCATGCAGCCGTAGCGGGTCGCGACAAGGTCGAGCCAACCCATGCGTCTGGGTCTGCCGGTCGTGGCGCCGAATTCGCCGCCGTCGCCGCCGCGTCTGCGCAGCTCGTCAGCCTCGTCGCCGAAGATCTCGGAAACAAACTCGCCCGCGCCGACAGCGCTGGAGTATGCCTTTACTACGGTTACGATCTCCTTGATCTCATAGGGCGGGATTCCGGCGCCGACAGCGCCGTAACCCGCGATGGTATTTGATGAAGTGACCATGGGATAGATGCCGAAGTCGGTGTCCTTAAGAGAGCCGAGCTGACCCTCGAGCAGAATGGTCTTGCCCTCCCTGAGCGCGTTGTGGACCACAGTGAAGGCGTCGCCGACATAAGGAGCCAGCGCCTCCTTGTATTCCATCAGCTTGTCGAAAATCTCTTCCTCGGTGATTTCGGGCTTGTTATAAAGATTCTTCAAAATGGCGTTCTTGATCTCGAGCGCGTGATGTATCTTCTCCTTGAGAGAATCGGGATCATCATAAAGCTCGTTGATCTGGAAGCCGATCTTTGAGTATTTGTCGGAGTAAAAGGGCGCAATGCCGCTTTTGGTGGAGCCGAACGACTTTTTGCCGAGGCGCTCCTCCTCATAGCAGTCAAAGGCGACATGGTAAGGCATTACGATCTGCGCGCGGTCGGAAACGATGATATTGGGCTCCGGCACGCCGCGATCCTTAAGCTCCTGCATTTCCTTAATGAAATTCTCCACGGAGAACGCAACGCCGTTGCCGATTATGTTGATTATGTTCTGATGAAAAACGCCTGAAGGAAGCTGATGCAGCGCAAATTTGCCGTAGTCGTTGATGATCGTGTGACCCGCGTTGGCACCGCCCTGAAAGCGGATGACCATATCGCTGTCGTTTGCGAGCACGTCGGTGATTTTACCCTTGCCTTCGTCGCCCCAGTTGGCGCCTACGATTGCTTTTACCATGGTTGGTTTTCTCCTTTTTGAGTGGTTAGTGGTTCGTTGGATCGTGATCCGCAAGCTAAGCCCGCGGTAAATCACACATTGATTTCAGGATCATCAGAGGCGACGTCCTTGTATTTTTCAAGCACGGGCGCGACACATTCGCTGAGGAAGTCCTCGGTCTGCTCCTTTGCCCTGCCGGTGTATTTTTCGGGCTTGAGTATGTTTTCAAGCTCCTCAAGAGTCACGCCGAAGGCTTCATCCGCCGCGATACGCTGCAGCAGATCGTTTTCGCCGCCCTCTTCCTTGATGACCTTTGACGCAGCCATGGAGTGGACGCGGATGCGCTCATGGAGCTGCTGGCGGTCGGCGCCGCGCTTTTTAACGGCGTCCATCATAATGTTCTCGGTAGCCATGAAGGGCAGCTCTTTTCTCAGGCGCTGCTCGATGACCTTGGGATATACCACCAAGCCGTCCGCGACATTCGCGTAGAGCGAAAGGATTCCGTCCACCGCGAGGAAAGCCTCGGGAACGCTGAGGCGCTTGTTCGCGGAGTCGTCGAGAGTGCGCTCGAACCACTGAGTGGCGGCGGTGAAGCAGCCGTTCAGCACGTCCGCCATCACATATCTCGCCAGAGAGCCGATGCGCTCGCATCTCATGGGGTTGCGCTTGTAAGCCATGGCGGAGGAGCCGATCTGGTTCTTCTCAAACGGCTCTTCGACCTCTTTGAGGTGCTGCAGCAGACGGATGTCGTTGGAGAACTTTGCCGCCGACTGCGCAATGCCCGCCAGAACATTGAGGAACTGGGTATCGAGCTTGCGGGAATAGGTCTGTCCCGATACCGGAAAGCACGCCTGATAGCCCATTTTTTCGGCGATCTTCTTATCGAGCGCCTTGCACTTTTCGTGGTCGCCGTCAAAGAGCTCGAGAAAGCTTGCCTGAGTGCCGGTCGTGCCCTTGGAGCCGAGCAGCTTTGCCTTGGAAAGCTGATACTCAACGTCCTCCAAATCCATCAGCAGCTCCTGCAGCCAGAGAGTGGCGCGCTTGCCGACGGTCGTGGGCTGCGCCGGCTGGAAGTGCGTGAACGCGAGTGTGGGCAGCGCCTTGTAATCATCGGCGAACTTTGCGAGATTGCGGATCACGGTGATAAGCTTGTCGCGGATAAGCCGCAAGCCCTCGGTCATAATGATGATGTCGGTGTTGTCGCCGACATAGCAGGAGGTGGCTCCGAGATGGATGATGCCCTTTGCGTTGGGGCATTGCACACCGTAGGCGTAAACATGGCTCATAACGTCGTGGCGCACCAGCTTTTCGCGCTCGACCGCGACCTCATAATTGATGTCATCGGCATGCGCCTTAAGCTCGTCGATCTGCGCCTGAGTCACGGGCAGACCGAGCTCCATCTCAGCCTCGGCAAGCGCGATCCACAGCTTTCTCCATGTCCTGAACTTTTTGTCGGGCGAAAAGATGTATTTCATTTCCTTGCTCGCGTAACGCGCGGACAAGGGTGACTCATAGGTGTCCTTTATCATAATAATACCTCTGTTGAGTTTAGAGTTGAGAGTTAAGAGTTTTTTAACTGAAAAGAAAAGTTGAAAGTAAAAAATTACAAATTGCAAATTATCGGCAATGCGCTTTGTTTTCGCATAAGCACGCAGTATTATAAATCGGGTGCGGGTGTCCCGCCCTCAATTATTAATTGATAATTGTTAACTGTCACTTCCCTGACAGGCGTTGTACATACCGCCGCGCTCCTTGCCCTCCAGGGTGAGCTTTGTGGTCTGAGCGGGATATTTGCCTGTGAAGCAGCCCTCGCAGAAGCCGACGGGCGCGTAGCCGATCATCTCATGCAGGGATTCCACGGGCAGATAAGCCAGTGAATCGGCGCCGCTCAAACGGGTGATCTCCTCAATCGTGTTGTTGACGGCGATCAGCTCTCCGCGTGAAGGAATATCGGTACCGTAGTAGCACGGCCACATAAACGGCGGCGAGCTTATGCGCATATGCACTTCCTTGGCGCCTGCCTCGCGCAGCATGGTGACGATGCGGTCGACGGTGGTTCCGCGCACGATGCTGTCGTCGATCATTATCACGCGCTTTCCGCGCACGCGGTCGGCGATGGGATTCAGCTTGATGCGCACGCTTTTCATGCGCTCCTTTTGGCTGGGCTTGATGAAGGTGCGGCCGATGTAGGCGTTCTTGACGATAGCCTTTTCATATGGTATGCCCGATTCCTCGGCATAACCAATCGCCGCGTCGATGCCCGATTCGGGAACGCCGATAACCATGTCGGCGTCGACCGGGCAGGTGCGGGCAAGGATACGTCCAGCCTGCTTGCGCGCCTCGTACACGCTTACGCCGTCGATGGCGGAGTCGCTGCGGGCGAAATAGATGTACTCAAAAATGCAGATAGAGTGTTTTTTGTCGGGGAAATCCGGGCGAAGGCTGTGATAGCCCTCCTCACCCTTGCCGTCGATGACGATGATCTCGCCGGGCTCAACGTCGCGGATGAACTCAGCGCCGCAGGCGTCAAGCGCAGCGCTTTCGCTTGCCACCACCACCGAGCCGTTGTATTTGCCGAGGCAGAGCGGACGGAAGCCGTGAGGATCGCGGGCGGCGATGATCTTGCGCGGACTCATCACCAGCAGCGAATAGGCGCCCTGTATACGGCGCATTGCCTCGACCACCGCTTCCTCGACGCTGTGGACGCGCAGACGCGCGCGCGCTATCAGGTAACAGATGACCTCGCTGTCGATGGTCGTCTGAAAAATAGCGCCGCGCTGCTCCAGCTCACGCCTGATCTCAACCGCGTTAGTCAAGTTGCCGTTGTGGGCAACGGCTATGGTGCCTTTGACATAACGCATAACAAGCGGCTGCGCGTTTTCGAGCACGGAGCCGCCTGCTGTTGAATATCGGACATGAGAAATACCCATTTGACCCGGCAGCGAATCGAGAACGGCGTTGTTGAACACCTCGCTGACGAGACCCATGTTTTTATGATAGTCAATAACGCCTTCATCGGATACAGCGATGCCGCAGCTTTCCTGACCTCTGTGCTGCAGGGCAAGAAGTCCGTTATAGCAGGCATATGCCGGGTTGATCGACCCGTCGCTGAACACGCCGAAGACGCCGCACTCCTCGTGCAGACCTTCTTTACAATACCGATCGAAAGAATTACTCAAAATTTCACCATCCGAATTGTTATCGTTCCGGGTTTTATGACAGGATTATTTATCGAGGCCGACGCGCTTCATCATCTCGGCATAGGCTTCCTCAACGCCGCCCATGTCACGGCGGAAGCGATCCTTGTCAAGCTTCTCCTGAGTGTCCATATCCCAGAAACGGCAGGTGTCGGGAGAGATCTCGTCGGCGAGGATGATGGTGCCGTCGGGCAGTCTGCCAAACTCGATCTTGAAGTCGATAAGGTCGACGTTGCACTGCTTGAAGAACTCGACCATGACCTCGTTGATCTTCATGGTGTATTTAGCGATAGTGTCAAGCTCCTCCTTGGTGGCGGCGCCGATGGCGATGATCTGGCTGTCGTTGATCATGGGATCGCCCAGTGCGTCGTCCTTAAGGCAGTATTCCAGAGTGGGAGCCAAAAACTTTGTGCCCTCGGGAACGCCGAAGCGCTTGGAGAAAGAACCTGCCGCCTTATTTCTGACGATGACCTCAAGAGGCACGATCTGAACTCTTTTCAGTACGGTGTCGCGGTCGTTGAGCTCCTCGACAAAGTCGGTGGGAACACCCTTTTCCTCGAGCAGCTTGAACATAAAGTTGGACATGCGGTTGTTAACGACGCCCTTGCCCACGATAGTACCCTTCTTTTCGCCGTTGAACGCGGTGGCGTCGTCCTTGTAGGAAACGACACAGTATGCGGGATCCTCGGTGGAATAAACCTTTTTGGCTTTTCCTTCGTACATAAGCTCTTTCTTTTCCATTTGTCTTTCCTCCATAATCTGCCTTGGTCAGGCATTGTTATATAGAATTTTATAATACAAATCCATTTAATATTATAATATAGAATGTGAAATCTTTTTACCGTATTAGAATTATACGGAAATTTTGCAGGAAAAACCAGAAATGCGGGCGCCGCAATGTGATTTTTAGTGAAAATTAAGCTATATCATCAAAAGCGGGCGCATTTCGCTGCTCAAATCAGCCGGTTGATTGGTTGCTCGACCGAAAATTCAGCGAGATACCGCTGAATCACGGTGGCGTCCTCGATCGTCACGGCTCCGCTGCGGTCGACGTCGGCGGCCAGAAGGCTCTCGGGCGAAAGCACGGCGTATTCAGCCGCAAAGCGCCGTATCTCGGTGGCGTCCTTAATATCCACCGTGCCGTTGCCGTCAACGTCGCCAAGCAGCACATCAGCGGTCACTGAGCCGGTGAGCACATTTTTAAAGACCCGAAGCGACGGCAGCGCCCTGCCCTGAGCGTCAAAAAAGACTTGGTTGTCAACGGCGCTGCCTCCGTAGTACCGCCCGGCATCGTCTGGTTCATACTCCGCCGAAAACGAGGAAGCCCAGCCGCAGCCGTACCGCTCCCAAAGCTCGGAGTTTTGCTGCCACTGAGCGGTATATTCGGCTCCGCTCTTGCCAGTGACGTCGCCAACGGTCACCCAAGCGCCTTCCCAATAGAAAACGCCCAAGCCCTTTCCTCCGCTGACCTCGTTGACGGCGTTCATCACCGCGCGCACCTCGTCCGCCTGCCCCTGCGGAGTAAACACCCAGCGCATATTTTCGCCGGTGCTGTTGTTCCACTGACTGACCGTGTTGCCGTGACCGTCGGTGTCCTCAAGGGTGCAGGGATAGGAGGTTTCGGCGACCATGGCGTATTTGCCGTATTTTTCGGCGGCATAGCTGAGAACGGCGGTGAGGTTTTCAAGGCTGCCGTGCCAGCTAGGATAATATGAGGTGGCGAACACGTCGTAATCGACGCCGTAACGATCGAGAAAATCCGCCTGCCACTTGATCGCCGCAGTATTTTCGGGATTCGTGAAGTGAAGCGCGACCAAAACGCCCCCGTCAAAGGCGCGCACAGCCCGTGCTCCCGCCGAAAACAGCCTTGCTCTGCCGCTCTCGGAGAACTCACCGGCAATGCCTGCGGTGGTTTCGTTGCCGATCTGCACCATGCCGATATCCGCACCGGCTGATTTTAATTCGTTTAAAGAATCAAGAGTGTAGTCATAGAGCGCTTGCTCCTTTTGCGCGAGAGTTAAGCCCGTCCACGCCTTCGGCGCCGCCTGCTTGCCGGGGTCAGCCCAGAAATCGGAGTAATGGAAGTCGACCAGCAGCCTCATTTGATTGTCAGCGGCGCGCTTTCCGATGATTTTTGCCGCGGCAAGGTCGCTGTTGCCGCCGCCGTAGCCGTTGCCGGAACTGTCATAGGGGTCGTTCCAGATTCGAACGCGGATATAATTGACGCCGCTGTCGGAGAGTATCCTGAAAATATCCTGCTCCTCCCCTGCCTCGGTTTTAAAGGTGACGCCGGCGTTTTCCAGCGAGATCACCGAGGAAACATCCATGCCGCGTATAAAGCCGGGGGCGTTGAAGGATATCCTCTCGACCGCCACGCTGTCCTTGGCTGGAACGACAGCGTCCTCGGCGCCGCATGGGACAGCCGAGCAGCAGGCGATCAGCGGCATGAGCGCAGCCGCAAGCAAAGCACGCAGTTTCATAACAAAACCTCTTTTCATTTATATATACCGATTATAACACAAAAAAGCGGGTTATCAAACAGATATTCAAAATTTCCTCTTGATTTTTTTTAAGTTTTATTGTATAATAACACTTGCACGCCGGTGTGATGGAATTGGCAGACGTAGCGGACTCAAAATCCGCCGGTAGCGATACCGTACCGGTTCGAGTCCGGTCACCGGCACCAAAAGAGCAGTTTTTTGCTGCTCTTTTTCTTTTTGCTGCGATAAATCATTTTAATAAATCAAGCGGACAAGGGTGAGAAAATCATCCTTGTCCGCATTTTTGATTATCCTAAAACCACATCATACTCAGACAGATACATCTGCAGGTGTGTTGCGTCTTCTATTGTTACTTCGCCGTCGCCGTTGGTGTCGGCTGCGAGCAGCGAATCGCCTGTCAGCAGCTCAAACTCCGCAACGTGTCTTTGTATCGCTGTGACGTCGCAGATATTTATCTTGCCGTCGCTGTCCACATCGCCTAAAACGACCGTCTTCGGCACGATTACAACGTGCTTTGCGATCGTTGTGCCGTCGGCTTCATAGAACGTGCTGTATTCGTCTCTTTTGAACGAGCCGCCCTCGGGAGTGGTTATAACAAAAGATTTCAGGTAAATATTCAAAAAATTATCCAGCGGCTTCATCGCTGCGGTATTTCCCTTGAGCTCTATGCGTGAAACACCATCTTCGATACGGAAAAAGGTCGGCGCTCTAACACCGTATTCGCCGCCTTCGGCATACAGAGAGCCGCCGTCGATATGCAGTTCGGTGGTATAAGTTATGCCGCCTTTTTTGCCCAAAAAGGCAAAATCGCCGTCAAAATAATCAAAACAAGCCGATTTAACCCCATATCGTCCCTCTGCCTCGGTCATATGATAGCTGCCCTTGATTTTCAGATCGTTAACATCATTTCCCGCGTATATTTTCGCGTCGTTCCTTAAGCCGCTGATGGTCGGCTCATTCAGCGTCACGGTGTTGGTGTTGGGGTCATAGCTTGCCTTGCCGTCGCCGAGGATGTCGTCTTTGTTTTTCGAGGTGATCTGCTTTTTGCCGAGCCAGATATCATATTCTGCATAATTGGGATCCTTGGGTTCAAGCACGGCATATCCCGCCTCGTATGAGCCTTCCTTAAAGATAGTGTCTTCATCAAAATAACCGTTTTCGGGGACGGCTATATAAGCGTTTACGAGATATGACGCGTCCAGCGCTTTATTTTCAGCGCTGAGCAGCACACGGGTCGCAGCGTCGCCGATCGTAAGCTTATTGCACTCCATAGCAGTATCTCCGCCATAAGCGCTGACGGAACCGCCGTTTACCGTTATTTCGCCGGAGCAGTATATTGCGGAATCATTTCCGCGGAACGTGAAATCGCCGTCGAGCCTGAGTTGATTATTGCAACGCAGTCCGTAATCGCTTTCCGCACCCGCTCCGAGATCAAATTCATCACCAACGAAAGGCATAGTATATCTGCCCTTGACGGTAAGCTGGATACCGGAAAAAATCTTTGCTTCGTTGTACACGCCGTTTATCGTGGGAGCGCTGAGCGTAAGGGTGTTGGTTGAAGAGTCAAAGCTCGCCTTGCCGTCGCCGAAGATATCGCCTTTGTTATCGTAGGTAACCTGTTTTGAGCCAAGCCAAAGATTGTAGCTTTCGCCAACGCTGCCGGATTCCGTTTCAGCCGAAAACGCGGTCATTGGCATAACAGACAGCACCAGCACGACAGAAAGCAGGATAGATAAGATTATTTTTCATAATCTTTTCTCCCTTCGCAAAGATATTTTGTTTATTTCAGTATATCACAGCGATAAAAGATTGTCAATAAAGAACGAAACGATTGACTCCTCAAAGCGTAAAAGTTTTTATATAATAAATGATTACCCAATAAATCACTAAATGAGATGTATTATTAAAGTATGTTTCTCTAATGTCACTTCCGTCATTAGCATAATAACAGCGGACATTTTCGTAAATATGCGTATCAAATTCCCCGGCATTTGCAGTTATCGGCACCGCCGAGAACATCAGGGTAAAACAACCAGGATGAATAATAGTTTTTCAAAAGATTTGCCCCTTTCAAAAAACTGACCGCGCCTTGAAGAGTTGATAGATAGTATAAATCGGAATGGTTTGTTTGTTTTTCTCCAAGGCGCGGTTTTTAAACTGTCATCCTATAACAACATCAAATTGCGCAAGATACATCTGCAGAAGGGTCGCGTCGGCAATGGTAACTTCTCCGTCGCCGTTGGTGTCTGCGGCTTCAAGAGCTTCGCCCGTTAGGAGCTCTAACTCCGCAACGTGTCTTTGTATGGCGGTGACGTCCTTGATGTTTATCCTGCCATCGCCGTTCACGTCGCCGATCATATACTTGTCGGGTTCACCAACGGTGAAGTAGACATAAGCGATCAGAATACCGTTATCCAGATATTCGTCGCCGGTGAGCGTTTTGTGCTCGGGATTTTGCGCTTTTGCCTTGGGATCCCGACTCAGATACACCTTGCCGCCCGCGCTGTTGACATATTCGCTGTCGGCGATCAGCCATACCGCCGAACGGTAGGTTTCGCCTGCTTCATAGGTCTCGAAGTCCTCCAGCACATCGTTTGATGGATCGGAATCAAGGATACTGTCATGGTCTGCGACATGGGTCACGGTGTCGCCGCCGTTAATGATACCGTCGGTCGTTATCGAATAATAAAGTGTTTCGATCCTGCTCGGGTTGACGTCCTTCGAATCGCCGTCGTCGGCAAGCTCAGAATGACAGCGTCAGCCTAAACTCCGGCCGGCTTTGCACGGTCATTGTGCCGCCTGCTTCTTCTACGCTGCGGCGCAGGGACAGCAGTCCGCCGCTTTCGGCGATCTCGCCCTTCGGCGGTTTACCGTTATTGGTAATGACGATCTCATTTTCGCTGAGCGTCACATTCAGGCGGTCGCCGTGAGCGTGCTTGACCGCGTTAGCGGCGCACTCCTGTATCGCGTGAGCGAGGATCGTGCGCTGACTTGCCTGTTCGGGCAGATCACCGTTGATATCCACCGTAACGCCGATCGACCGCGCCATCCACAGCACCTCTGTCAGCAGATCGTCCTTATGCTCGGTCGGCTCCTTGTACTCGCCGAGCAGAAATGAATTCATCTGCGTCGTCGTGATATAGACGAGGTTAGCGTCGGTATCGTCGGGGTGTTCCAGATAATGCCGCCCCATGAGCAGGACCTGTCCGAGCTGATTGTGCAGAGCCGCACGTGCCGCCGCTTCTTCCTGCGCGACGAACATATCGCCTGACAGATCGGAAACCGCCTGCATACGGCGCTTGATCTCCTGCAAATGCGCGTTCTTCGCTTTCAGCTCCTCGGTCACGCGGTAGCGTTCGGTCACGTCGATCGCCGTCAGGCAGTTGTATTCTCTGCCGCTCTCGGTCAGAATACTTTTCTCAAACTGACATACCGTGCCGCTTCGGAGCTTGACAAAAAAGCGGTTGTTTTGTTCCTCGCCGTTTGCTTCGATCTGCGCCGTAAAGCGGTTCGCGTCGGAAAGCATATGACCCGTCAGCTCGCGGCAAATCGCGTTCATTTTGAGGTTGGAGAGCAGGACGGTTCCTTTATCGTCGCTGATACAGATTCCCGCAGGGAGCAGATCGACCGTCTGACGTATCGCGTCCGGGGTGAGGTGTTCCTTTCGGTATCTGAGATCACCGCGGAACAGCAGGATCAGAACAGCGGTGCCAATCAGCTCTCCGCTTACGCTCCACAGCCACGGCAGAGCGAACAGCTCCCATTCAAAAGGCTGAAACTTCCACTCGTCCTCCGGCGAGATGAATCGCGTCATGGCAAAGTCCATCATAACGATCAACAGTGCAAAACTCAGCAGGAAATTGACGACGGAAACAATTAGGTGGATTTTATCGCGCCTGTATCGGATGGCTTGAAACAGCTCGGCGGTCTGACCGATCATCAGCAGAATCGAAATAATGCCGATCAGATAATACAGCGGCGATCCGCTGATCGACTGCAAGCTCGTCATATCGCCTCACCTCCCGTCGCGTTGATCGTCAGGAAGGTCAGTCC